>CAZINM010000031.1:0-10040 GCA_964540605.1 uncultured Candidatus Saccharibacteria bacterium | reverse complement strand
AGTTTGATCTTATTTTTATAGATCCTCCATATAAAGAATATAATAAAAAGAAGAAGCAAAAGATCGAAATGCTAATACAGCAATCATCTAAACTTCTAAATGGTATTAATACAAAAAAGCTTTTTCCAGGAGCTTTAATTATCAAGCACCCGAGAAACTATCCAATAGATGCATTAGATCTAGAGAATCTGAAACTCCTTGAAACTAATAATTATGGTATGAATTCAATTTCTATATTTGTTTTTAATAATTAGTTCATGGAATTATTTCTCATTGAAATGTGATTAGAATAATTATAGAATGACACATATGTTTAGAGTTATTGGTGAGACAACAAACAAAATTGATAAACTTGTATACCCCACATGCATTTTATGAGGCATGTTTATTTTCACATTTTAATTTTCAATTATTAAGCAAATGGCACTAGTGTCAAATGAAAATGATATATCCAAATTAGAAAGAATGAGACATACAGCATCTCATGTTCTAGCTCATGCTGTTCTAAAACTTTATCCCGATGCCAAACTTGGTATTGGGCCAGCAATAGAAGATGGTTTCTATTACGATTTCGAATTCGCAGAACCTGTAACGGAAGATATACTTCCAAAACTTGAAAAGGAGATGAAGAAGATCATTAAGAGAAACCCTTCTATGAGGCAAGAATTTAAACCTAGAGAAGGTGTTATAGAAAGATACAAAAGTCTTGAGCAGGAATTTAAACTTGATCTTCTTAACGATATTCCTGATAAAGAATTAAGTATTTATATCACTGGTGATGATGAATTCATGGATCTTTGTCGTGGTCCACATCTAGATTCAGTAGGCGAAATTGGTGCAATAAAACTTTTACGATTAGCAGGTGCTTATTGGAGAGGTGACGAGAAAAAGAAGATGTTAACGAGAATTTATGGAACAGCATTTGAAACTCAAGAAGAACTTGATCAATATCTAGAGAGACAAAAATTAGCGGAGGAGAGAAATCATAGAAAACTTGGAAAACAGCTTGGATTATTCGCAAACATAAAAGAGATTGGTCAAGGTTTACCTGTATGGTTACCCAATGGATATCTTATGAGAAGAATTCTTGAAGATTACATGTTCGCATTAGAAAGAAGTTACGGTTATGTCCATATTTTAACTCCTCATATCAATAAAAAAGAACTATTCGAAACTTCAGGTCATTTAGAATTCTATAAAGAATCAATGTATACAGGAATTCAAGTTGATGATGAAACCTATTATCTTAAACCTATGAATTGTCCTGCAGGTATGATGGTGTACAAACTTAACAAGCATAGTTATAGAGAGTTACCTATGAAAGTCGGAGAATTCGGAACTGTTTATAGGTATGAGCAATCAGGTGAACTACATGGAATGCAAAGAGTTAGAGGGTTCACACAAAATGATGCTCATATATTCTGTACACCTGACCAACTTGAAGATCAATTCATGGAGGTAATGGAGATGTTACAGGTTTTCTTCAAAGACATAGGCTTTACAAATTATAAATTCAGACTCTCTTTATCTGACCCCAATAACGAGAAATTTAGTAAATGCGGAAAAAGAGAAGATTGGGAAAAAGTAGAGAAAATAATGAGAGATGTTCTTAATAAACATGATATCGATTATTACGAAGCTCCAGGAGAAGCTGCTTTCTACGGTCCAAAAGTAGATGTACAAGCAACAAATGTTTTCGGTAAAGAAGATTCGATCTCAACTATTCAAGTTGACTTCAATCTACCTGAGAGATTTGACATTACTTACATTAATAAAGAGGGTGAAGAAGAGAGACCATTTGTTATTCACAGGGCATTAATTGGGTCTTTTGAGAGATTCTTCGCATTTTTAATTGAATATTATGGAGGAGCATTTCCAACTTGGATATCTCCTTTGCAAGTTGAGATCCTTCCAATATCTGATAAACATTTAGAATATGCAGAAGAAGTTAAACAACAATTATTGCAAAAGAATATAAGAGCTGAAGTTGATTCTCGATCTGAGAAATTGGGATACAAGATCAGAGAGGCAGAAATGCAAAAGATCCCTTACACTCTTGTGATTGGGGATAAAGAGATGGAAACGAATACTGTAGCTGTAAGAGTTAGAGGAATGAAAGATCAAGGATTACACAAAGTTGACGATTTTATTGAGACGATAGTTAAAGAGATCGAGCAAAAAGCAGTTGAGCCTCAGCTCGGTAAAACTTTAGATAAATAAATTATTTATTAGAAAGATGGCATTTAACCATTACTCAGAAAGAAAACAGGATCCAGGTCCAAGAAGGAATCATCAGATCAAAGCACCTACACTAAGATTAATAGATGAGGATGAAGGTAATATTGGGATCGTTACATTACAAGAAGCTTTACAGAAAGCTCATGACGCAGATAAAGATCTTATCGAAGTGTCTCCTCAGGCTGATCCTCCTGTCGCAAAGATCATGGATTTTTCAAAATATCTTTATGAAGTAAACAAAAAACGAAAAGATAATATCAAGAAAAGTAAGGTCAAAGAGATGAAAGAATTTAGATTCAGCCCTGTTATTGCTGAAAATGATTCGAGTTTTAGGATAAGACGAGCCAAAGAGTTCCTAGATAAAGGACATAATGTGAGAATTACAATGTACAGGAAGGGGAGAATTAGTGAAGAGCAGGCTCAAGCGAAATTTAAGGAAATATTGACTAATTTTGAGGGTTATAGTACTATCGAACCCGGATTCAAAAGGGAAGACCGAAGGATTTATATCACATTCAAAAAAACAGATGGCAAGACAGAAAAGTAGAAAAACTGCATTAAAAAGACTAAGAAAGAGCAACCCAAAAGGGAATAGAAGGTCGAAACTTTTATATAATCAAAGTGCTCAACACCACTTAAAGACAAAGCTCTCAAAGAAGACAAAGAGAAGGAAAAGGGGTTCTAAGTTGGTAGATACTTCTATATTAAGAAGATATAAAAAAGTTATTAGTGTATAAATTTTTGTTATTTTATAAATGAGAGTAAAAGCAGGACTTAAAAGAAAACATCGACACAGCAAAGTTTTAAAGGCAAACAAAGGGTATAGGATGCTTAAATCAAAAGTGTATAAAGTGGCACACGAGGCTCATATGCACGCAGGTCAATACTCATATGAACATAGGAAGAAAAGGGGAAATCAGATGAGGAAGTTGTGGATAGATAGAATTAACTCTGCTGCGAGATCACATGGGATGAAATATAACGAACTTATGAAGAAATTAAATGATTCCAAAGTTGAGATAAATCGAAAAATGCTTTCTGAAATAGCCTTAAATAACCCAGAAGTGTTTTCAAACTTGGTTAAGTCCTTGTAATCAAGTTAAAAATTGAGAGATTACAGGGGCCTTATAAATAATTAAGGCCCCTTTTTTGTATAATAGATAAATAATATTTGTAAAAAAGAAATGGAAATTAACAATCCACAGATACAAGAGATAAAAAGAACATTCGATAATGATCTATCGACATTGACCTTTGACGAATTAAGTAAAAAATATATCTCGAAAAAAAGTCCTGTTATGGGTTTGTTAAAATTAATTGGCGATCTTCCAAAAGAAGAAAGAGCTCTGTTTGGAAAAGAGGCGAACCTTATTAAAACTTATATATCTGACTCAATTAATAATCTTAAAACAGATAAAAATAGCACTAGTAGTTATTCTCAACCATTGGATATAACTGCACCTTTCGAAGCAAATACTCCCAATGAAGAACGACCAAAAATGATTGAGAATATTGGCTCTAAACATCCTTTGTCTACTGAAATGGAGAGAGTTCTAAGAATATTTTACGAAATGGGTTTCAATATTGAAGAGAGTAGACAGTTGGATGATGATTATCATATGTTTGAATCATTGAATTTTCCAGTTGGACATCCGGCAAGAGATAACTGGGATACATTCTGGACAGAAGAGGATCTAATTCCGCCTGCTCATACCTCTACAATGCAAAATCGGGTTTTAAGAAAGTATGAATTACCAATCAGAGTGGTCATTCCTGGTAGATGTTATAGGAATGAAGCAACTGATGCTAGTCATGAGCACACATTACATCAGATCGAAGGGGTTTATGTTGATAAAAATATCTCTTTAGGTGATATGATCGGAACAATTCAAACTTATCTTGAAGCCTTCTTTGAAAAGAAACTTGATGTAAAACTTCAACCTGCATTTTTCCCTTTCACTGAACCTGATATCGAATTCCTTATCAGTTGCCCATTTTGTAATAAAAAAGGTTGTTCTGTATGTGGTCATGGAGGTTGGATCGAAATAATGGGTTGTGGAATGATACATCCAAATGTTTTAAGAGAGGGAGGAATTGATCCTGAAGTTTATACTGGATTTGCCTGGGGATTTGGTCTTGACAGATTAGTTATGGTTAAAAATGGTATTCAAGATATTAGATGGTTGCACAGTGGTGATCTTAATTTTTTGCAACAATTCAAATAAATATTAGTTGCAATGATCTGCAAGAATAAATTTAATTAAAAGAAAATGAAAATCTCTTTAAATTGGATAAAAAAATATACAGATATCAAAATAACTAATGAGGAGCTTATTAGCAAATTACATTCACAATTAGGCGAAGTTGAACAAGTTATTGATTTTAGTGAAAAATATAAAGATGTCTTGTTAGCTGAGATAATTGAAAGGAAAGATCATCCAGAAGCCGACAAACTAGCAATATATCAAATATCAATTGGAGTAAAGGATACAATTCAGGTTGTTGCAGGAGATAAAGATCTTAAACCTGGTGATCATGTTGCATATTTCAAACCTGGGGCTAAAGTTCCTTTTAACCCTCACCCAGAAAAATATGATGGTATTATCAGAGCCGTAAAATTAAGAGGGGTAGAATCAAATGGAATGCTAGCTTCTGGAAGAGAGTTAGATATCAATAACAATCATGAGAGAGTGATGATTATCGAAACAGACAAGGAACCTGGGACCCCAATAGCTGATGTACTAGGTATGGATGACACAGTTCTTGAGATAGAAAACAAGGCTTTAACTAACAGAGCAGATTGTTTTAGTACAATCGGAATTGCAAGAGAAATAGCAGGCATACAAAGGCTCAAATTCACATCTCCCGAGTGGTTCAGTAATAAGTATCATGAATTGAGATCTACAGCAAAAAGTAACCTCCCACTCGAAATTAAGAACGAAGCCTTCAATTTATGCCCAAGATATTCTGCCGCTACAATTTCTAATGTAGCAGTTAAAGATTCACCTTTATGGTTACAAACATTACTTGTCAGATCAGGTATGCGTCCAATTAATAATATCGTTGATATTACAAACTACATAATGCTATTAACTGGTCAGCCTCTTCATGCTTTCGATTACGATAAACTTCGAAACAAAGATAAGAATGGTAAGAATTCAGCATACATCACAGTAAGGCTTGCAAAGAATGGTGAAAAACTTAACGCACTAAACCAAAATGTGTATACGCTTTTTGATACGAATTTAGTTATATGCGATAGCACGAATCCAGTAGCTCTTGCAGGTATGATAGGTGGGGCTGATACAGAAATTGATGAAACAACTAAAAATGTTGTTTTGGAAAGTGCAAATTTCGATATGTACAATAATAGAAAATCATCTATGACTCTTGGAATTTTCACTGACGCTGTTACAAGATACTCAAAAGGTCAAGATCCAGCAAATACTGTTCCTGCAATGAAAGAAGCTCAAAAAATGATCTCACAACTCTCTGGAGGAGAAGTTGAGAACGAATATGACCTAAGAGATCAAGAATTCGGAAAAACTCATCTTGTTACTGTAGGTCTTAAGAAACTTAATGAGCACCTTGGTACGAATTTTACATCAAAAGAGGTTAGTTCGATCTTACAAAATGTTGAACTTAAAACATCAACAAAGAACGATAATATCACAGTGGAAGTACCTTCTTTTAGAAATGATATTAAACTTGATGTGGATGTACATGAGGAAGTTGGAAGACTTAATGGTTATGACAACATAAAGATCACATTACCTCAAAAATCACTTCTACCAGCAGCTCATAATAAGATCTTAGATCTTAAGTGGAAGATCAAACAATTGATGAGTAAATATAATGTGAATGAGGTATATTCATACAATTTTATTAGTAAGAATTTGATCGAATCATGCGGTTTAGATCTAGAGAATGCTTATAGATTAAGAAATTCATTATCACCAGAGCTTGAATATATGAGACCTTCACTTGTACCATCTTTATGTGAGATCACTAGGAAAAACCTTAATAGTAGGAGAGATACGATCATAATTTACGAAATAAATAGATCGCATAGAAAGTCTGAAATAGATAAAGAGAATTTGCCAATAGAACTAGATGAATTGACTTTGCTTTTATCTGTAAAAGATCTAAGTAACAAAAAGATCTATAAGGGGTCAGTTTACTATTCAGTTAAGGAGTATGTGCAACATCTTCTAAACGATCTAAACATAGTGAATTATGAATATGTATCACCAGACAAGATAAATAAAGAACAATTACCTGATTGGATAGAAAGATCTTTAAATATGTATGACACTAATGCAGTTGCATTAATTCGTCTTAGAACCGAACTTAATACTGGTTATATTGGTATTGTTGGAGAATTAAGCCCATCACTTAAAACAAAAATTGATCTTCCGAATTACACAGGGGCTATGCAATTTAATATCAATGAGCTACTATCATCGATCTCAGAGCATAGTACATATAGAGAACCTTCAAGATATCCATCATTAACAAACGACCTCTGCTTTGAACTTAACAAAGATATACCTTACATTCACTTATACGATCTTCTAGATAGATCTCTAAAGAGAACAAACCTTGTGTATACTATTAGTCCTGTTGATATATATTCTTCAGATAAATTATCAACCAAAGACAATAGAAGAATTACATTAAGAATTGAATTATCTTCTGAGGACAAAACTCTTGAGAATTCAGAAATTGAAAAGATATTAGGAAAAAGTATCAAATTTATTAAGCAAGAAATAAAAGCAGAAGTAATTTAATATTGGTTACATTACAATAATAAATATCAGTAGGTGTTTTTAATTACTATCTTCTTGATCTTCATTAAAAAGGAGAGCTTATTTTCAATAAACAAATTTTTGTTTTTATTTGTTTATATTGAGATAACTTACTAAAAAAGCGAAACCACCCGTGAGGGTGGCCTACATGTCGCATGTGAGTTCTGCAGCAAACACAATGAGCAGGAGCCGTCCTGCAACGCCAAGTCCCAACTGCTGGAGCGACCGAACAGAAGAGATTGCACGCCGACTACGAGATTCGCAGTCATCTATGCTCAGATTAATTCACTATACGATAATTGTCAACAGTAAAATTGTCTTATAGTAATATAATTAACAGATGACAAAAAATGCTATTCAATTATAAGATTAATACTTTTTGTAACTCCTTTTGCAGTGATCGTTAATTTGTAGCTACCAAGTTCAAGACCATTTGCCACCCATTTCGAATTCCATGTACTTCCAGTAATATCAAGAGTATCTGTCCAAGAGTATGATGATGGTCCTGTTATAGTGGCACTCACACTATCTGTAGAAGCAACATTTGTTATAGCTACAATAATATCCAAATTAACATTCTTTGAAAGAGTAGTACCATCACTAGGTGCAGTTATGCTTATAGTTACTGGATTTGGATTAACAATATTTACTGATACACTATCTGTACTACTTTTACCTTCAGAATCAACGACTTTAACTAATATAGTATATTTTCCTGTAGGAATTGTATCAGGTATCACATATGAAAATTCATAAGGTTCAGCTTCCTGTTTTCCAATATTTGTTCCATTAAAATAAAACTCGACATAATCTATGGCCTTCTTGGCCCATGCATTAGCTTTTATTGCTATAGTGGCCCCAGTGTTGAATGATTGCTCAGTAGTAGGTGAACTTATTGTAATAACTGGCTCTCCACTAGGTCCTAAGGGCAGTGGACACAATCCAGATTCCGGTTTTGTAGTAACTAGATTGGTCTTAGATTTAAGATAATCATCATAACTAGTTTGCTGATTATCATTAAGCAATTTAGTGCCTATGTATATTTTTTCATCCATTAAAGTATATGCTCCACTTCCATCTTTAAAATCTTTAACATCATTTATATTTGTTACTGTCAAACCATTAGATTTGCAAATATATATTTTTTCTCTGACATCTTTTTCAGGAGCACGACCAGATACATATATCGTTGGTACTTTCTTACAATCGCTATCTTTATCAGCTAAATACCCAGTTTCATTACACACAGTCCCAGCAAGTATACCTGATGGCCTGGTCGGAAGTTCTGATGGATATTTCCCAATTATCCTTGTCATGAAAGAGTGAACAATAGGTAAGGGGACTGTTGTACTCCATGCTCCAGGAGTTTCTTCACCATTATTATTTCCTGTCCATAATGCTACTACAATATTTTTATTATATTGGACAGATATTAGATCTTTAGGACCATTTGTTGTACCTGTCTTCCCACATGCAACTCTTCTACCACCAACATCATATAAATAATCCATTGGTTGATCATTGAATCCACCAAGATCACACAAAACCCAATTAAGCATATACACATCTTTTTCATCAAAAACTCTTTCACCAGTAGTTTCTGTGTACTCTTCAAGAGTTTCACCTTTCGAATTCTCAACCTTTAATATACCAGTAACATCTCTTTTAACCCCACCAGTAGCAAATACAGAATAACCGAGAGCATGCTCGATCAATTTCATTTCACCCGCACCCAAAGCCAAACTTAATCCATAATTTGCTCTATCATTCAAAGTCGTTATTCCAATCTTTTCAGTTGTTCTTAATAAAGCATCAATTCCAACAAGTTGCAAAGTATAGTTTGCTGGGATATTTCTAGATTTTATGAGAGCTTCTCTAGCAACCATGGGACCATAATACCTCTCATCCCAGTTTAGAGGTTTATAATTACCAAAACTTAATGGAATATCAGGTGTTTCGACCCATGGTCCAAATTTTTCAAAAGCAGTTAAATATACATATGGCTTGAAAGAAGATCCCATCTGTCTCAAACTTGTGGTTACATTTACATTACCATCAATACGTGGATCATCAGTTTTGTTCGGATCAATGGAACCAACCATCGCAATTATCTGATTCGTATTCGGATCAAGTACAACCATTGCACCATTATATACACCTAACGGATTGCCATATTTGACAACTCCATTCCTTAATTCTTCTTCAGCAATTCTTTGAGTCTCCATATCAATTGTTGTAGTGACCTTCAAACCACCCCTCTCAACAACTTCAGCTCCATATTTCTCTTCAAGTATCTGCTTGATGTAAAATACAAAATGATACGCTTCAATATCTACATTGCCTGTACCATATACGATTTCTTCTTCTCGAGCAGTATTAATATCATCAAGTGAGACACCTGAGAAATCAACATATTTTTCTAATTGATTAAAAACATATTCCTGTCTTTCCTCTGCTAATTCTGGACTAACACCATAAAGAGGAGAATATATTGAAGGGCTCTGAATTAAACCAGCCAGCAAGGCAGATTCTGCAAGATCCAATTCCTTCACACTCTTGCCAAAATATGATTGTGACGCAGCTTCATATCCATAATTAACACCACCAAGTGCTACTTCATTCATATACAACTGAAGGATCTCATCTTTGGTGAAATTTTGCTCTACTTGCATAGAAAGTAAGATCTCTCTTAATTTCCTTCTAACTGCTTTAAAGAAGCTATCTCTCTCAAAAGCTTCCTCACCAAAAACATCATACATAATTGTATTTCTAACCAATTGCTGGGTAATTGTACTTGCTCCGCAACCTTCACTTATTGAAGCACCTCCGAGATATCCTTTTGTCGTAATAAAACCGCATCTAATGATACCTTTCCAATCCATTCCTTTATGTTCATAGAACTCGCCATCTTCCGCTGCAAGAAGAGCCCATCTCGTATGTTCTGGAATATCTTCTATTGCAACAAACTGCCTATTTTCATCACCATATATCTTA
>CAZINM010000030.1:0-12588 GCA_964540605.1 uncultured Candidatus Saccharibacteria bacterium | reverse complement strand
ACAAAGAATAACTCTACCTCAGATACTTATCCTGAAGGAGAATATATTAATTATTTTAGGGTATTCCTTCCTGAAACTGCCTTAATTGATGAAATTCAAGGCTTCCAAGGAACTACAAGTACATATTTGTACAACGGTTCTAAGGTTGTAGCAGGTTGGTTCAATACTGCTGTAAGTGGAACTAACCAATTTACACTGAAATACACATTAAATGACCAATCTGATGATTTTCCACTAAGTGAAACTGATGGTAACTTTAGCCTTGATCTTAACATTTTCAAACAACCTGGTTTATATCCTGGTATTTATAAGATAGAAATTATTTACCCTGATACTTGGGCGGTTACAACAGACAACGATTTGAATAGAGATATCAATAAACTTTCAGGTCAATTCGATCAGGATAAAAATATATCATATGATCTTGTATGGGAGTACAAGAACAGCTCAAATACTGAAGAAAATGAGGATGCTCAAGAAGTTACTGATGATGGATCAGAAACTGAAGAAGAGACTTCCGAAAGTAACAGCACAGAAGATATTACAGATGAATAAAGCCTTATAAAATTACTTTATTATCAGGATCTTCGAGAAGATTATATACATCAAGCACTTCATCTGAAGTAATTTTCGGTTTTGTAGCATATTTAGTTATTTCATCAACGCTGAGATCACAATTCACAGGAACTCTGCTACTTACCCCCATTGGTCTTATAAAGGTAGCTATATGATTTGATTTACATTTCGGACATGAAAAGTGTATAATGCTTGAGAAATTTGTCTCTTGAACGATATGAATATCATCAGGAGTGTATTCATTACCACATTTATCACAAAATTTGGCGACAGTATCTATGAAAAATCTTTTTTTATTTTCACTTGGTCCACTTGTTTTTATATTGTTTTGACTATTTTTATTCTTTGTTCTCATATATAAAATTATAACACACTTATACCAATGGCAAGAAAGAGCAAAACGGATAAGGTAGACCTATTAATTAAAACAGGTCAAGAAAAAGGTTTTCTCACTCAAGATGACATCCTAGAACAGCTACCCAATGCTGAAGATGATGTCATTTTACTTGATGCAATATTTGCCCAATTACAAGAAAATGGGATAGAAGTTATTGAGCAATCTTCTGAAGTAGAAGAAGATTTTGTAGGTGATCAAACATTAACACTTGAGAAAAAGATACGAATACTCAAAACCATTCAATCAACAATATCCACTGATGCAATTCGCTCTTATCTACATGAGATCGGTAAGATCCCTTTATTAACAGGTGCAGAAGAAGTTATTCTTGCGAAAAGAATTGAAGAGGGTGATAGTGAAGCAAAACAACTTTTAATAACTGCTAACCTTCGTCTAGTTGTAAGCATTGCAAAAAAATATGCAAAAAGAGGCTTAGAATTATTAGACCTCATACAAGAAGGAAATATCGGGTTGATGAGAGCGGTAGAAAAATTCGATTATCACAAAGGTTTCAAGTTCTCTACCTATGCAACTTGGTGGATCAGACAAGCAATTACAAGAGCAATAGCAGATCAAGCTAGAACAATAAGAATTCCAGTACACATGATCGAAACGATCAACAAGTTCAATAAAGTACAAACCGTCCTTACAAGCAAACTCGGGAGAAAGCCAACACAGGAAGAAATTGCAAAAGAGATGGATATAGAACTGACAAAAGTAGCTGAAATAGAGAAGATAAAACAAAATCCAGCTTCTTTATCTACTCCTATTGGTGAAGATCGAGATAATCTACTTCAAGACATCCTCGCAGACGAATGGTCAAAATCCCCAGATCAACTTGCGACAACAGAATACTTAAGAAATCAGATGAGAACAATATTAGATTCATTACAGGATCGTGAACAAAGAGTTCTTTCTTTAAGATTTGGTCTAGAGGATGGTGTCACAAGAACACTTGAAGAAGTCGGTCGAGAATTTGGAGTAACCCGTGAAAGGATCAGACAGATCGAAGCGAAAGCATTAAAGAAACTTAAGGAGAAATCAATGCAACAGAAGCTTGAAGATTATATTGATATGGATTAGTAGTCAAAAGAACACTACTAAATCGTTAAGAATGAAAATATTCATTTATGAAATATTCTATATCGAAGGGATATTCTATCGCTAATGAAAGACTATGGGTTTACTTGAAAAAACATGCCATCGTTTATAAATGAAAAGAATCTAGTTATTTAATCTGATTCTTCTGTATCCTCAGTTTCTTCTGTTGATGCAGGCTCTGAATTTCTTTCCAGTGCTCGTAATATCTTGGGAGAAATGTCGAGTATACTTATTCTTTCTTGCACATTTTCAACAATTTCTATATCAAATGTAGGTTTGATACTCTCCATATGTTGTTGCGTATTTGGATTAACTTCAACATTCATCTTTGCATCATAAACGGATACTCCGATCCAAAATACAATCACAACGGAAGTTAAAATTATTGCTATTAATAAAAAATGTTTCATATTATCTTAAATCAATTAATCATAAAAATTTGTTTTATTAACCTCATAAATTGTTAATGCAATTGAAAAATCTGTATTGCCATCATCATCTACTTCCTCACTAAATGAAACCGTGTTAATTTCAGGATAAAAAGGCAGCTCCTCTAATGTTTTAAGGAATGGTATCAAATTTTGTTTCTTACCCATTACACCCAACTGCACTCTTTTAGGACTTAATAATTGAAATGCTAATGATCCTGTTTTCTTTTTAGTAAAGGATACACTCTCAAGTTTAAATCCAGATTTTTCAGTTATAGATTCGATATTGGCTAGAAATAAACTGAAGTCTCCATTTGCAGGGAATATAAGACCAAGATCTTTCGCAGTATCTTGAAATTCTTCATATTGTAAATTGAGAGAGTTAATAACTTGAATTTTAGTTTCAAGTTTATCTAGGATCATCTCCTTCTGCTCTATCTCTGACCTTAACTTCACAATCGTTTCGATAGAAGGTTTCAATGCACCGACTGACAAAACAATTATAACAATAGCTGTTATTAAACCGAATCCGTAAACCTGTTGTTTACGAGACATCTGTAATTGATTCAATCTATTTGTGATCCTAGTATCAATTGCCTCCATCTTCTTGTTCAGAACAATTAATTTTGTAAGAAACTATGAAATCTATATCTGAAGATACATCTCCTGTCTGGTTTAATCTAACATTTACATCTGTGTATGAAGGATTCTCATCCAACATTCTTTCAAAAGCTGTGATGCTAGCAAATTCTGTTGCAGTAAAAGTGAGACTTACCTGACAATCAGAGAAAGAAAATCTCTCTAACCTCAAATTAGATGGTAAACTATCAATTACTGAACCTATAACTTTCGAATTTAAGACCTGATCTTCTGTTGAAACCCGCATATCTTGCAATAAACTATGAAGATTTTGGAATTTGATCTCAGATTCTTTATAAAAATCTTCGGACAAAAGATCTAATCTCTGATTTATGGTCCTAGAAAGATCATTATTCTTCTTATCAATAAGGAATCTGGATATAAATACAATCAAAACAACTACCTCAACACCTACAAAGATATATTTACCAACATTAAAAACCCAAAAATAAAGTTTGTCCCAGACATCATCTGGAGCAAATACAGGCTCGAGTAAATTGATTGAATTTGGCAGTTTTTTCGACATTTATCCTAATGTACAGATATCAATAATCGTAGTATAGCATTACTGAGTTGGTTTATGAATATTACAACTTGAAAGCAGTATCATATTAAGTGTAAAATATCCCCGTTAATATACGAATTTACTCCAAACGAAATAAAAAAGGACCCACAAAAGATATATATAGGCGTTTCTTGGCCATACGCAAATGGTAATATTCACATTGGTCATCTTGCTGGTCAGTATGTTGTCTGCGATGTTTTTGCCAGATATCATAGATTAAAAGGAAATAAAGTGTTGATGGTCTCAGGTAGTGATAGTCATGGAGCTCCTGTAGTTTTTAGCGCTGAAAAGTTAGGGATTTCACCTGAAGATCACGCACTAAACTCACATAATGCAATCGTATCTACATACAAAAAATTAGGCTTCTTATATGAAAACTATACAAAAACCACAACAGAAACTCATAAGATCGTTGCCCAAAATATTTTCACGGTATTATTAAAAGAAGGTTATTTAAATATTCAATCATCCAAACAATATTACGATCCAAAAGTTGAAAGATTTTTACCTGATAGGTATGTAAGGGGTACTTGCCCAATGTGTGGTGCAAATAATGCTAGAGGTGACGAATGTCCTGAATGTGGTGAATATCTTGAACCAGAAGAACTAATTGATCCATACAGCACTTTGTCTGACGCCACCCCTGTAATTAAAGAAACCGAACATTACTATATGGATCTGAGTGCATTGCAGGAACCTCTTGGTAAATGGCTTAATGTAGCAAGTGAAAATTGGAGAAAGTGGGTGAAGGAATTCTCAATGGGGTGGGTTAATCAAGGTTTAGCACCTCGTCCAGTAACTCGAGATATGAAATATGGTATTCCAGTACCTGTTGAAGGCTGGGAAGATAAAGTTCTATATGTTTGGATCGAGGCTGTTATTGGGTATCTTTCAGCTTCAATCGAATGGGCTCAGAAGAAAGGAGATCCTTCATTATGGGAAGAGTATTGGAAGGATCAAGAATGTAAACATTTCTACTTTATTGCTGGGGGTAATGTTCCCTTCCATACAATTTTATGGCCAGCTGAAATTACTGCTTACAATGAAAAATATGATAATGATGATCTATACAACGATCATTTGTTACCTGGTGAAACTAAAAGATCCTATTTAAACCTTCCTTTTGATGTCCCAGCTAACAATATGCTTTTCTATAAAGGCAAGAAAATGTCAAAAGGTGATTCTCATGGGATTTCTGTAGACAAATTGATAGATAGATATGGTCCAGATCCTCTCAGATACTTCTTTGTTAAATATGCTCCAGAAAAACAGGATCGGGAATTTATTTGGAAAGATTTCATAGATGCAAATAATAATGAACTCGTTGCAAATATTGGTAATTTTATTTTTAGAACACTCTCTTTTTGTAATTCTCGTTTTGACAACTTAGTACCCGATGGTGAATTTGATAAAGTTGTTCAAGAAAAGATCTCTGAAGCTTTCAAAACGGTCAGTAGATCAATTGAGGATCGTGAATTTGTAAGATCTATTGAATCTGTACTTGATCTCGGCCATTTCGCTAATAAATATTTTAACGATGAGAAGCCTTGGGAAACAGTAAAAAATGATCCAGCAAAAGCATCAATTACAATTTATAACTCGATCCAAATTGTTAATGCACTAAGAGTTCTACTTAAACCATTCACTCCATTTGGTGCTTCAAAATTAACATCTATGCTTAACATTGAAGATGAATATGATCAAAATATCGAGCTTGAACAGAGTGGAAATATTACAAGAACTCAGGATAATTGGGATTTTGAAATAGTACCTCCTGGTAAAAAACTTGGGACTCCTGAAATAATATTCCAAAAATTTGAATACACAAAAGATCTAGAACTGTTGGATTCTACCAAAGATACTATCTCTGAGAACTATGAGGATCTAGAATTAAAAATAGATAGCAAATTAGCAGATATTCCTGTCGTTTGGAAAAAGTATAAGAATCTTAAGATCAAGAAATTAAAGCCAGATCAGCGAAACGAACTAAATATTGAGGTTATGAAAATAATAGATGAATTGCAAAAAGATAGAAATTGGAGAGAGAGATCTTTGTATAAAGGTTATAGAGATCTGCATGAAAAATTCTCAGAAGATGTGGAAGGTGCCGGATCTGTCGAAAAGCTCATCGACATAGTAATAAAAGAGGGTCAGTTACCAAAAATAAATTCTTTTGTTGATATCTATAACTTCGTTTCGATAAAAACTGGTGTATCAATAGGTGCACATGATATTGATAAAATATTAGGGGATGCTGAATTCAAAGTTTTAGATGAAGATGTTGAGTTTGAAGAGATTGGAACGGGAGAGAAAAACACCGCCAGAAAAGGCGAATATGCTTATACAGATAAAAAGGGTGTCCTTTGCAGACTCGATACCAAACAAAGCAAGAGAACAAGGATCAGTGAAAAAACTACAAGTGCACTCGTTATACTTCAAGGACATGACCACATAAAAGAAGAAGCACTCAAAGAGTGCTTCAAAATTTTCGATTCTTTATTACAAAAGTTTGGTGTTCAAAAATAGACTTCAATGATTCTCAGCCATAATTTGCTTTTCGCAATAATCAAGCCTTTAACTCTAAAGCTGTTCAACCATTAACCAACCCTCTGCTAAACCAAATTTTGACATCTCCTGCCAGACAGATTCAGTTATGTATGGAAGATAAGGATGCATCATTTTTAGATTTTGTTTTAACACAAATATCAATCTTGCCAAATACTCAACTCTCTCCTCTGAACCCGCAGGTAGATCTTCAATAGATCTCTTTGTTTCCTCGATCCATTTATCACATAATGTACCCCAGAAGAATTCTCTCATAGCTTCAGCTCCAAGATGGAACTTAAACTTTCTATAGTAGCCATTCATTTTTCTATAGAATTCTTTTGTTTGTAGAAGCATTTCATCATCTCCACAATCTCCATCCCATTTAACTTGAAAAGAGGCGAGTTCTGATTTAATTTTTTCTATTTCAGATCGATCAATATTCATCATGATGAATCTACTAGCATTCCAGATCTTATTAACAAAGAATCTATGACCTTTTATCTTCTCCTCTTGAATAGGGGTATTTGCACCAGGTAGAGAGTCACTGTAATACCACATTCTTAGAGCATCAGCCCCATATTTTTCAAAAACTTCACGAGGTTCAACTCCATTATTTTTTGATTTAGACATCTTAGATCCATCCTCTGCAAGTATCATTCCATGTAGAAATACTGTTGAAAATGGTGTTTTCCCTGTCCTAAATATCCCCAACATCATCATTCGGGCGACCCACCAGAAAAGAATATCTCTAGCGGTTTCCATGACTTGAGTTGGGAAGAACTTATTAAAATCATCTGCACCAGGACCACCCAGAGTAGAATATGTCCACTGACCTGAACTAAACCAGGTGTCAAAAATATCTTCTTCTGCTTCTAGAACCAAATTCTTAGCTTCACCTTTCCAATCTGGATCTCCAGAAGGTTTCTCCTCTGACAATATAACTTTGCCTGTACCTTTAGCGATCTTCCCAGTCTCTTTCTCCCAATCTTTTATTGATAAATTAGGATGATCCTGAAGCCAATCGTAAAGCTCTTTTCCTCCGCTATACCAAACTGGGATCCTTTGACCCCACCAAAGTTGTCTTGAAATACACCACGGTTTGATTGTTTCAAAAAAGTGTCTTAATGCTGATTGTTGACCAACAGGAATAACTTTGGTCTCACCAGAATCTAAAGCTTCTATAGCTTTTTCAGCTAAAGGTTTTACATTTACAAACCACTGATTAGAAATTATTGGTTCAATAGCTGTCTGACATCTTTCACAAACTGCAACATCATGCTTGATATTTTCTATTCTATCCAATAGACCCATCTCATCAAGTTCTTGTACTAATGCTTTTGAGCACTCGATTGTTCCCATTCCAATAAATCTTTCAGGGATAGGACCTGACATTTTTCCATTTTCATCAATAACATTAACAATTTCTAAACCATGCTTCTCACCAATTTCAAAATCGATAGGAGAGTGAGCAGGTGTAACTTTTAAAGCACCGGTTCCAACTTCAATATCAATAGCTTCGTCGGCAATAACAGGGATCTCCCTTTCTACAAAAGGAAGTAAAAGTTTTTTACCGACAAATTCTTTATATCTTTCATCATCCGGATGAACTGCAACTGCAGTATCTGCAAGCATAGTTTCAGGTCTTGTGGTTGCTATCATGATCCCTCTATGACCCAAAACTTTTTCAGCTTTATCATTGTCAGCTTCATCAACGAATGGATATAAGATATAAGCAAAAATACCCCTCATCTCTTTATGCTCCGTATCGATATCTGCTAATGCAGTTTTACAATGAGGGCATTGATTAATTATGTATTTGCCTCTGTAAACTAAACCTTGTCTAAACATTTCATAAAATGTTTCGTATATGATTCCTGTAAGTCTTGGATCAAGTGTGAAGAATTCACGGCTCCAATCTGCTGAAAGACCTATCTTTTTCTCTTGTTCTTTAGCATTTTTTGCATTATTCATGCAAAACTCATAACACATATCATAAAACTTCTCTCTACCAATTGACCATTTGTCGATTCCTTTCTCTGACAAAATTTTCGTATAAACTGCCTCTGTTTGAATACTGGCATGATCTTTACCAGGTAGCAAAAGTGTCGGATGTCCAGACATTCGATTGTATCTTCCCATCAGATCCTGAAATGAATATCCACAGGTATGACCTAGATGTAGATTTCCATTCGCATTTGGAGGTGGAAGCGTGATAGTGAATGGTTTCTTAACTTTTTTCCCTTTCTCTTTCAGAAGATCCTCAACAGTTTCTGGTCTAAAAAGGTTATGATCCTCCCACATTTTATATATCTTTGGCTCTTGTTCTGCTGAGTCATAAGATTTTGGAATGTTATCTGAGATCGTGTTATTCATATTTTTCTACTGCTAATTTTAATTCGTATAAATAAAAAGCCGTCCTCACAACACACTATAAAAGTATATTGCAAGGACGGCTCTTTGCCGTGGTACCACCTTACTTCCCTAAGTACTTCTTACACTATTCTTACTCGTACTCAGGCTCAAATCGCACTCTTATCTAACACAGTTTTATTCAAACTGTCTATAACAGACAAGATATGCGAAACCGATACAGTCGGTACTGTCAGATTCTACTTTATGACAAGTTTCTAAAGGCTTCAATATTTATCACGGGCCAATCAAAACTAGTCAAATTTCTTTCTGAACCTTGAGGGTGACAAGCCCTCTCAAACGGTTTTAACACGCCAATATTATATCATAATAATTTTAGGATTACATAATAACTTTTGATTATGATTTGGATATTAATATCTAATTTCATTTCATTAAGTCATGGGCTAAATAGTTTATATAGCAACAATTTAAGCTGATTCGTGATGGAAAGGAGGATTCTCTGATTCACCTACAAATAAACCTCAAATCGTTTTCTAAAGGTTATAAATGATATAATCAGTCATGGAAAATTATAAAAAACGATTTAAAGGTAGTAGGAACAGGTATTCTAGTAGAAACAATCCAAGAAGATCACAATTGAAATTATGTACATTGTCAGGAACGACAGAAGTTGGGAGAAATTGCAGTTTTGTTGAATATGGTAATGACATATTGATGATAGATGCAGGATTCTCTTTTCCTGATCACGAACTGTACGGTATTGACTATCTGATACCAAACATCAACTATTTGAAAAAGAATAGACATAAGATAAAAGGTATTCTGATCACTCATGGTCATTTAGATCATACGGGTGCGCTTCAATACATTTTGAACGACTTGGGAAATCCAACCATCTATGCTGGTTCTTTTGCAAACGCTTTAATAAAAGAGAAATTAAATGAGACGGATCTAGCAGGAAAATTCAAACTGGTTAATGTGCATAGGAATACGACAATGAATTTAGGAGCCTTTGAGGTTAGATTCATAGGTGTTACCCACAGTATTCCCAATGCCTTTTCAATCTTCATAAAAAGCCCTGATGGAAACATATTTTTCTCAGGTGACTATAAGATAGATCTTCAACCAGAAAATGAGCCAGAAACAGATTACACATCCCTTAAGGAATTAAGTGGTAAGGTAGATCTTGCCCTAATGGAAAGTACAAATGCTGATATCGAGGGTAAATCTATTTCAGCAACGGAAGTTGCTCAAAATATCGAACACATTATTGCCGCACATAAAGGCAGAGTTGTGATCGCAATGTTCTCATCACTTCTTTCGAGATTATATTCTGTAATAAAGATCGCAGAAAAAACCAATAGAAAGCTTTTTATATCTGGAAGAAGTTTGAATACTGCATTAAAGATTGCTCGTGAAAGTAGATATATTACTTTCCCTGATGGGTTAGTTTTAAACGAAAAACAGTTAAAAGATTTTCCTGATGACAAAGTTCTATTTATTTGTACAGGAAGTCAGGCAGAAAGATACTCAGCTCTTAATCGTATCTCTCTTGGAGAACATAAGTTTTTCAAGATAAAAGAGGGAGATCTAATACTCCTTTCTGCATCTGAAATTCCAATGAATGTTTCGCAGATTGAGAAAATGACAGATAGATTAATAGGGCAAGGTGCTGATCTGATAAAAAACGATACTGAAAATATTCATGAGACTGGACACGCACTCAAACTTGATATGAAGATGATGTACGACATGGTTAAGCCCAAGAATGTAATGCCTATCCATGGGAGTTTAACAATGAGGTATCAGAATAAGAAAAATTATATCGATTGGGGGATGAATCCAAATCGAATGTATCTGACAACTGATGGGCAAGTTTGGGTCAAAAAAGATGACATCTGGGAAAAAGATAGAATGATCGAGTCTAAACCGATATTAATTGATGGTCTAGGTATTGGAGATATTGGTGATGTTGTACTTAAAGACAGGCAACAGCTGGCAGAATATGGAATGGTAGTTGTAATTCTCAATTTATCATCAAAGAACAAGAAGATCATAGGAAATCCTAAATTCATCTCTAGAGGTTTTGTTTATGTAAAAACTTCGAAAGCACTTTTTGATGAAATGGGAAATATAGTAGTAGACAAACATAGAGAGTGGCAAAAAGAAGAATCCCAAACTGAAAGATATGATATTAAACCTCTCCTTACTTCAATTGAGAAATCTCTTGCAAAATTCATCTATGATAGAACGGAGAGAGAACCGAAGATCTTAGCTGTTACCATATAATATGGAGATGAAAGATATTAAAGATTACAAGATCACAGAAACTAAACCTGCAGACCGCGAAAACGGTTATCCAATATATGTGCCGAAGTGGTACACCAAAATGAATGAGAAGATTCCTGGAATAATTACCTGGTCACTTCTGTTGCTCCCATTTGTTGCATCTTTATTTGGTTTTCCACAATTAGTTATTATTTATGTCTCTTTTTTAACGATCTACTGGTCTTATAGAGCTATTGTATTTGTTTACGGACTAACAGTTGCTTACTTTAGAATGAAAAAAGATCTCTCAACAAACTGGGTTAAGGAAATTCAGAAATTAAGTAAAAAGCCCTTGAAATATGTTTATATCTGCCCATTTGTAAAAGAAGGACTAGATGTTCTTGAACCCACAATTCAACATTTTGCATCTCAAGATATTGGCTCAAAGAATATCTCTGTGATATTTGCTCTTGAACAAAAATTTGTCGACTCAGCTATTCCTAAATGTGAATACTTAACAAAAAAATACGGGAAGAGATTTTGTGAGATGCAATATATTGTTCATCCTGCAGAAATACCAGGGGAAGTAGTGGGTGTTAAGGGTGCAAATATCAACTGGGCAGCTAGACATTTTGTAAAGATGGTTGAAGATAGGGGTGAGAAACTAGATGAGTATCTACTCTTTACTTGTGATAGTGACCTTAGACCTCATAAAAAACTTTTCTCAGCCGTAACATATAAATACTTTACTACAGATAAACCATTGAGGACATTTTTCTCTTCAGCTGTTCATACATTCCAAAATAATGTTTGGAGAGTTCCGCCTTTGAACAGAGTTTTTGCTCAATCACTAACAATGGTCACTGCTCATAACTGGGTTGTACAAAAAAGTATGAGAGATACTTGGTCGGCATACTTCGTTAATTTACAAACAGTACATGAAGCTGGTTATTGGGATCCTGAAATTGCTAATGATGACACATTCTTTTATTGGAACGCTATTATCAGATTCAACGGAGATTTTAAAGGTGAGGAAGTTTACATACCTACATACAATGATGCGGTTGAGAATGAAAGTTTTATAAAAAGTCATAGATCGTTATACAAACAACAACATAGATGGGGGTGGGGTATTGTAGTTTTCCCGATCACAATGGCGGGATTTTACAAAAATAAGGGGATCAACTTTTTTCACAAGTTATCTCTGTTTGTAAAACTTTATCACAATCAACTTTTTTATCTTACTGTGATCTACATGCTTTCTCTTTCAACACCGATAATGAACATTTTAAGTCCTGAATTTCAATACAGTTCTGCATCTTATAACTTAGCTAAAATCATGAGTTATATTCTCACAAGCTTGATGTTCATGAATCTCCCAATTTATGTACTAAGTTCTAAAATTGTTCCTAGACCGAAAGAGTGGTCAATATGGAGAAGAATTTATGATTTCTTTGAGATCGCACTTATTACGGTGAATATGCTGACATTCAGTTTTATTCCATTTGTTCAGGCTCAAACGGAGATGCTGTTCAATAAGTTTAATAAAAAATACTACATAACAGATAAGGTTAAAATTGAGTAAGCTCTAAAACAGGCTACACTCAGGGATATTTTTTCTGTTAAACAAACTTCCTGTGTGTTATACTTTTTCATATGATCAAACTGCCTTTCCTAAAAAATAAGACGGATGC
>CAZINM010000029.1:0-14250 GCA_964540605.1 uncultured Candidatus Saccharibacteria bacterium | reverse complement strand
AATATCGATTTCTATTTGATCAACGACTTGGAGATCAATGATAAGGTGATTCTTACATACGAGGGTAAGACATACATGTATGAAGTAACAAAAAGTAAATTTGTTCCACCAACTCAAATTGAAGAATTAACAGAAGATACAGAAACAGAGACCTTGATATTAATGACATGTTGGCCTCCCGGAGTAGATCTGAAGCGACTTATTGTTACAGCAAAGCCATTACCTTGATTTCGCCTCTGTATAGTTATATTATGTAATACTAAGATTATCTCGAATAAATGATGAAAAAAGGTTTAGCTATATTTTTAGGAGTAATTGCCGTTTTAGTTCTTTTAGCAGTTGTAGTCGGTGGATATCTTGTAGGTCAATACAACACAATGGTTGATATGGAGCAAGATGTAGAGCAAGCTCAAGCACAAGTAGAAGTTGTTTTGCAACGAAGATTTGATCTGATCCCTAATCTTGTTGAATCAGTAAAAGGTGCAATGAAACAGGAACAAGAGGTGTTTACTGCAATTGCTGAAGCAAGAACAAGATATGCAGGAGCAGAATCAGGTAGTGTTGAAAAACTAGATGCTGCAAATGAATATGAAAGTGCTATTAGTAGACTTTTAGTGATCATAGAAAATTACCCTGAAGTTAAAAGCGGTACACAAGTAACTGCTTTGATGGATGAATTAGCTGGTACAGAAAATAGAATAAGTACTGAGAGACAAAGATATAATGAAATAGCTACAGATTACAACAAATTGATAAAGAAATTCCCAGGCACGGTCTTTGCCTCATTATTTGGTTTTGAGGAGAAAGCTTTATTTGAAGCTGCAGAAGGTGCTGATGTTGCACCTCAGGTTCAATTCTAATAATAGTTAGATGTTTAAGAAATTAACGATATTTAGTGCCTTAGTTTTGTTTCTGGCAAATCCTTTGGGAGTTTTTGCTGATTTGATCGATGTTCCTGAGCCAACTGGTTATGTTAACGATTTCGAGAACATCTTAGATAATGATGAGTTGATCGAATCAAAGATCTCAGCTTTCCAACAGGAAACATCAAACGAGATAGCTGTCGTTACTGTTAAAGATTTCCAAGGACTTACGATCGAAGAATTCGCTGTCGAGCTTTTTGAGGATTGGGGTATTGGTACAGATGAGAATGATAATGGCGTTTTAGTAATTATCTCTTCGACACAGAGAGAATCTCGCATAGAGGTTGGATATGGTTTAGAGGGTGCATTGCCTGACGCTTTAACAGGTAGAATACAAGATACAGAGATGATTCCTTATTTTAAGAACAATGATTACTCAACTGGAGTTTATAATGGTGTCGAAGCGATTATAAGTGCAACTGCAGGGGAATATACTAATACAACTAGTGTTGAACAGATATCTGAAGATAATGATTTTGATCCATTGGTGCTTTTTATAATAATATTAATTTTCATTTTTCTTTTTAAAAAATTAGGATTATTGGGCTTAGGTACTGTCTATAGTGCAATGGCAAACAGTTCCGGAACCGCATCTGCTATAAGAAGTTTTGGAGGATCTTCTTCAAGATCGAGTAGTTTTGGTGGAAGTTCCGGTGGTTTTGGAGGCTTTGGTGGTGGAAGATCTGGGGGTGGTGGAAGTTCTAGAAGTTGGTGATCAAAATTGTAAATTGCCATAAAACCAATTATTATCTATAGATGAAAAATTTTAAGAATCCACTTCGATATTTTAGTCATAAGAAAGATAACCAACTATTTAATTTGGTAAGAGATCTTTTTTTAACAACTTTAATTGGTGGTTTAGCCAGCGTGTTAAATTATGTATTTAATTTTCTTGCTGCAAATAAACTGCCTGAAGATTCTTTCTCAACTTTTAGTGGGGTATTGGGAATATTGTACCTAATTCAAATTCCAGCATTATCTGTTCAAACTTATTTCACCGATCTATTATCTAAAAACCCCAATTTCTTCAAAGACCATAGTTTCGGAATAGTATTTAAGAAGCTTATTAGAATTGCGCTACTACTAGTTTTATTCACACTAGTTTTATCTCCATTTCTTAGTGCAAAGATGGAGATAAATATTAGCTATCTTATAATTGCTGCTTTATCAATATTCGGTTTTGTTTATTCCCCAATGATGAAAGGTATTTTGCTAGGTCTAAATAAGATAGATTTCTATAACTTGATACATTTGTCTGAATCGGTTATAAAACTAGCAATTTTTTTGATCGCTATGAATTTTTCGACAGATCCAACATGGCCGATTGTGAGTTTTGGCTTGCCATCAATTTTTTTAGGACTAATAATTCATTTATATCTTTTTAAAACTAAAGAATTAGAGGAAAATGGTCTCAAGGAGAAAGCTATTGATCTTAAAGTGGGGTATTTTTTAGTTATTATAACAACATTTCTTTTCTTTAACGCAGCTTTTTCTATTGATGTGATCTTGATCAATCCTGCAAATAGAGCGTTATATGCCTCGTTATCACTTTTAGGCAAGATCGTTTATTTTGCTTCGGTTCTAACAACTTCAGTATTGTTTAGTTACTTAAGTAGGAAAGGGAATAGTAATCAAAAAGAGAAGTTCTTATTAATTGGATTAGCGTTAAACTTAGCAGTTAGTATGAGTGTTGTGATAGTATATATTTTCTTTGGTGAGATGCTTATAGAATTAATGTTCTACGGAAAATATTCTGAGATATTGCCATTAGTTGTACCGAACTCATTAGGTATGGTCTTCTATTCCATAGCCTTTACACTAATTAATTACTTTTTATCGCATCATAGGGTATTCCAATCAGTTCTGCTCGGACTTTCAATAATCTTACAGGTTGTTTTATATGCTATTTGGAATGAAAGTTTAAATGACGCAGTAAGAAATCAAGTGATCACTTATATCGTAATGTTCATATTTATGATGGGATATTGGTTATATACTAGAAGTAAAAAAGACTAAAATTATTTCGACAAATTATGGATCTATTTATAGGGTTAGTTATAGGAGCAATATTATCTGTAGTAATATTTTTTATATTTAAAAATAAGCTTCTAAAACAGAGTGAGGTACAAAATGAGCAGGCTGTTACTGCACTAGAAACAAAGATGAATGTAATGATGCCTGATCTTATAGAGAAATTGATCAATATCGCTAATGACAAATTAAATTCTGAGAAGAAAGAGATCACAACAGATCTTGATAATAAACGACATCAGATCGAACTTATGGTCAATGAGATACAAAAAGAGCTAAGGCAGAATCAGAAAGAATTAGTAGAAGCTGAAAAGAATCGAACAGGAAGTTTTCATGCATTACGAGAGAAGCTTGAAGAACAGCAAGCAATAACAGAAAAATTGCGAGTAACAACAGAGGGATTAAGAAATATCCTTTCTGATAATCAAATGAGAGGTCAATTTGGTGAAAAAGTCGCAGAAGATCTATTGAAGATGTCAGGCTTTGTTATCGGTCTCGATTACGAGAAACAAACAGGTGCTCAATCTAGACCAGATTTCACTGTTAAACTTCCAGATGGAACATTAATAAATATTGACGCAAAATTCCCATATTCAAATTTACAAAGGTATTCTGAGACTGATGATAATGATCAGAAAGCTAACTACCTGAAGGTTTTTGAAAAAGATGTTCGTGAAAAGATAAAACAGGTGAGTACCAGAGATTATATTGATGTAGAGAAGCAAACTGTAGATTTCGTTATACTATTCATTCCAAATGAGATGATATTCTCTTTCATATATGAGAAGTTAAATGATGTTTGGAATGAGGCAATGAGCAAGAAAGTTATCTTGGCAGGTCCATTCAGTTTTACAGCAATTTTAAGGCTAGTAAGACAAGCCTACGAAAATTTTAGATATCAAAACAACATTAATAAAATAGTTGGTCATATTAAGGAATTTTCTGCGGAGTTCGAAAAATTTAGTGAATCGATAGATACGCTAGGTAAAAGATTAGAATCTGTAGATAAGGAGTATCGCAATCTTTCATCTACTCGTACAAATGTATTAACAAGGAAAATAGATCAAATAAGACTTGATCAACCTGAAGATGAACAGACAAAAATGATCGAGTAATTGAAAATAACTATTCAATAGGCAGATCGGGGTTATAACCTTGCTCCCTAATATATTTTAGAGCTTGGGTTTCGAGATTGTCACATTTACGGATCCATTCTTTATCTCCAACCCCTCGACTAACGATCTCTTTATACCAATCTCTCCTTCTTCTGATCTCATTTAAACTTGCGATACAAACTATTTGATCATCTGTTATTGCAAACCCAGCATAATTTATCCCCATATCTGTAGGAGATCTATACTCTTGCATAGGATTTGATCTCTCAAGGAATTTATCGACAAGCATTTTTATGATCTCGAAAGCTTCAACATCTCGATTGTAATTAACGGACCTCTTTCCGTAGGCTAATTCGTGGTATGTGTCAATTACATTGTAATCCCCAATATCTGCGGTTGCAGCCTCATAAGCCAGATTAACAGGGTGGGATATCGGCAAAGACCATATAGGGAATGTTTCGTACTTCGCATAACCTGACCTAATTCCAGCCTTTTGGTCATTATAGATCTGTCCCAAACATGTTGACATCTTTCCACTATTTGATGCGGCTCCTACAACAAGTATGAGCTTTTTAGATGTTTTAATATAATCGTCAAAACCGTATCCATTATCAGAAAGCACATTATTAGTATCAGAAGGGTAGCCCTCAATAACATATCTTTTGTAACATTCGTATCCATTTTTTTCTATAAGAATTTCGAAAGCAGATTTTTGTTTTTTATTTATTCTTTGGTTAAGATTTATTACGAATTTAGGTTTAATTCTAATATGTTCTTCCAATTCTTTAGCTATTCTTAAGGCAGCATCTGAATATTTCTCGGGAGAATTTTTTAATTGTCTATTGCTTTGAACATCTTTTGCATTCACACAATAAAATAGATCTGAGATACTCCTCAAAGTTGAAAAAATAGTTTTTTTAACATCCGGTTGAAATCCTGGAAGTACCCTTGCTGCGTGAGGATCATGCAAAAACTTCCCTCCGATCTCAAGATACAGTTTTCCTTCTTTAAATAGATCGATCCTTTTTAAGATTTCATCTTTTTGTAAAGTTGTATATTTTTTATTATCGAATCCAAGATTCTTATACTCTATTGCATCAGTACTATTCATAATCTACATAGTATCACAAAAAGAAAAAGGACTGTAATAAATACAGTCCTTTTAGCAACAAAGTAGATCTAATTGTTAATTCTGTGGTGCAGGTGGAGTTTCTGATTTTTCCTCAGGTTTTGCAGGTTGTGTCTGTACTGGTTGTGCTGGAGCACTTACTGTTGTCGTACCAGATTTATCACTATCAGATTTACCCCATGCAAGATATGCAGGAAGAATGAAGTTAGCTACAGGAACTAACATGAGAAGACCTAACCAAGATTGGAATCCTCTTCGTTCTGCGATCTTCATGAATGCATAAACCATAACTCCAATGTTAACCATAGGTACAAGCATTGCTAGTGCAAACCATAGGCTTAGACCTGCGAGTTTAAAGAGATAAATAATATTTGCAATTGGAACCCATGCCATCCAACCATTTTCGACACCAAGTTTTTTACCAATTGTAGATAGACATAATCCCATGTATATGTAAGAAACCAAGCTGACGCATGCAATAATACCGAAATATATTGCGAAGAATCCTGACATAGCAGCTAAAGCTCCTGAATCGAGATCGTCATATTCATATTCGTAGTCATAATCGTAGTCCCAATCTCCCCAATCGTCATAAGAGTCATAATCATACGTATAATCATCGTATGTGTAATCATCTTCCTGTGCGAATGCTGGGGCTGATAAAGCCAAAAGAGGAACTGACATCACCATAGCGAGAATCGCTATAAAGGCTGGTCTTCTCATAAACTAATATTGATAATTTAATACTTAAGGATAACAGAAAAGAGTATAAATAATCAATCTTTATCTTCTAGGTTTCTATTTACGCTAAGTTAACAATATGATACTTTTTATAGTATGGAAGGTATTAATAAAACGAACGGTTTCGAATTGCTAAAAGGTCAAAAAAGAGTTCTATTGTCAGCTCCGCATGCTTATGATCATAGAAGACCCTCTTTAACAACATCTTTAAAACAAGCAGAGCCTTGGACAGATCTAATTGCTCATGAAGTTGCTTCCAATACTGGATCTTTGGGGATATTACAAAGGGGTCAAACTGAATATGATCCAAACTATCATAAAGAGAGGCAAAATCCATACAAGAAAGGAATTAGAAATTTGGACAAAGATGAACCCGTTGAATATATTCTTGATATTCATGGACTTTCCGATCAGTATCCTTTAGATATTGTGATCTTTTATCCTATTCGATATAGAAGATCTAGAAAAATTGCAGATATGTTATCTAGTCATTTAGATAAAGGCGATCTAAGGGATCTTTCTATTCATATCTTTAATTTCAGCTCGCCTTTACAGGAAAGTATTTCAGAGTTTGCAGCAGGGGAGTTAAAGATCCCATCAATTCAAATAGAAATTGCCAGGTACATTAGAGAGGAAGAAAAATTAAGAAAAGCTTTAATTGAAAGTCTTTCTACTTTTATAGCTTTATCTTCAGAAGAAAAGGCTTAGTTTCAAAATTTTACTGTTTGAAAAGTTCATTCTATTTATCGTTTTCGTTTTTTTTGATACCAATGACCTCAGAATTTCTGAATATATACCTTGCAACGATATAGATTATTATCATTGTAAGTACCATCTGGAGTAATGAATCAAAGAATTCACCTAATAAAAAAGTTGATCCTTGAACACTGATCGACCACTCTTTGAATTTACCTTCAGGCATCACAAGTGCAATTGCAGGGCTGATTATTCCTGATACAAGTTTATTCACGACATCTTTTGAAGTTTGTCCAAGGATTGTTCCCACTGCTAATGCGAATATAGAATATTTACT
This sequence comes from uncultured Candidatus Saccharibacteria bacterium, assembly GCA_964540605.1. Classification (GTDB taxonomy): domain Bacteria; phylum Patescibacteriota; class Dojkabacteria; order SC72; family JAHDCA01; genus CAZINM01. Next base: position 7,278 of record CAZINM010000029.1, on the reverse strand, counting down.
AAGGAACTTAGAGAAGTTGTCAAATTCCTTCCTAATAAAATTCTCTTGTTGTGATTTGCTAATTGGTTTATTTGACATATATTTCCTCAAAAAAAGATTAAATAAAACTAAACTTTTTTGACCATGAGGGGTGAAACTGATATCCTTGTTACTGTGATCTAGTAACTGCCCTCTTTAATATTATTCTTATTTTACAACATGACAGCAAAATCTAAACAAGCGGTGGATGCACCAGTATCAACCGAAGTAGAAAATCGAAGAAAATCTATTGCTATGGCTGTGGATCAAATCGAGAAGCAGTTCGGTAAAGGATCGATAATGAAATTAGGTAGCAGAGATAGGATAGAAGTACCAGTGATCCCTACTGGCGCTCTTTCACTTGATGTCGCTTTAGGTATTGGAGGGATTCCAAGAGGTAGGATCGTTGAAATATATGGTCCAGAATCATCAGGTAAAACCACTCTAGCAATGCATATTTTAGCTGAAGCTCAAAAGATGGGAGAGAATGTAGCATTTATTGATGCTGAACATGCATTCGATCCAGATTATGCAAAGAATATTGGTTTGGAAACAAATGAACTTTATATTTCTCAGCCAGATTTCGGTGAACAAGCGTTAGAAATATTAGAAACATTGGTTCGATCTGCAGGCTTTGGGGTAATTGTAATAGATTCAGTTGCAGCCTTAACTCCAAGAGCAGAGATCGAGGGCGAAATGGGTGATAGTCATATGGGATTACAAGCTAGATTGATGTCACAAGCCCTTAGAAAAATTACTGCGATCGCAAACAAAACTGGAACGACAGTAATTTTCTTGAACCAACTTAGAATGAAGATAGGCGTGATGTTTGGTAATCCTGAAACTACAACAGGTGGTAATGCTCTTAAGTTCTATGCATCTGTAAGGCTTGATATAAGGCAGAGAGAGAAGGTAATGAAAGATGGCGAACTTATTGGACACATTCGTGAAGTCAAAGTGGTTAAGAACAAACTTGCAGCACCTTTCAGAGAGGCAAGTTTTACAATCAAATATCCAACTGGAATAGATAAAGAAAGTAGTATTCTTGATGCTGCAATTTCAAAAGGCATTGTAGAAAAGAAAGGTTCATGGTTAAGTTATGGTGAAGTACAAATTGCTCAAGGAATGGATTCCGCAGCTGAAGAATTAAGAAAGGATGATAAATTAGCTAAAGAAATTGTAAAGAAAGTATTAGCTACAATAAAATAGTTTAGTTTACAAAAACATGGAAGAACAAACAGCAAATAGAGAGGTTATCTCTGTTGAGAATAACAATGTACCTAAAACTGATGAAACTAAGAACAAGAAGAAAGGAAAAGGTTGTCTGATATTCTTTATTGTAGCAATTGTTCTATCCGTAATTCTTTTTATAGGATTCGTTGTTCTGATGATCTTTTTGCTGTTCAATCCGACCTCGTCATCTACAAGTGTTATTGAAGAGGGTTCAGAGGAAACAATAGTAGTGTTGGATCTAAGTGGCGTAATTACCGAGGGAGAAGATCTAAGTTGGTTCGGATCAGTAACAGATATTTATGCTGATTCAGTGTTAGGAAAATTAGAAGAGATCAAGAATGATCCTAATGTTAAAGCTGTTGTGTTGAATATCGAATCTCCTGGTGGAGAGGTAGTAGCAAGCGATAAAATTTATCAAAAGATGATGCAACTAAGAGAAGAGATGCCAGTGATTGCCTACTCTGGGACAATGGCAGCCTCGGGAGGATATTATATCGCTTCCGCAGCAGATGAATTCATTGTTCACCCAAGTGTGTTAACAGGTTCAATTGGCGTTATTTTGCAGACATCAAATCTTGAAGGTCTTTACGAGAAGTTAGGTATTGAGACAAGGACTTTTAAATCTGGTGAATTCAAAGACGATGAAGAACTTTACGATCAAGACGATGATGGCGAGATAGAAGAGATCTATCAATCAATTGTTGACGAGTCTTACGAACTATTCATTGATGCTATTGCTGAAGGTCGATCAATGGACAAAGTTGAATTAAGGAAGTTAGCTGATGGTAGAATTTACACTGGGAGGCAGGCCGTAGATAATGGTCTTGCAGATAGCTTAGGTTATTTAGGTGATGCAATAGATCGGGCTAAGAGCCTTGCTAACGCTAATGGGGCTACGGTTGTGAAATATGAGGATTGGGTTTGGGTGGACTCTTTCTTGGGGTTCAGTTTGATAAAGAATAACCTTTTTAGTGGTCAAGAAGCCCTAGAATCAATGAAACCTAGGATGTTTGGAGTTTATTATTTGCCAGAATTATAGACAGAGATATATAAAGTGGTTGTTACAAAATTAGAGTATCAAAAAAATGATCCTGATAGGGTGAATGTATATTTGGATGGAGAGTACAAATTCTCTGTCTTTACTAGTGACATAATCAATTTCTCAATAAGAATTGGTGCAGATCTTGATCAAGATAAGATCAATGAGATCATAAAAAGTGATTTTATTGAAAGATTGTACAAAAGAGTTATTTCTCTTTTAAGTTCATCTCTTAAAACAAAGAAACAGGTTGAGATCTACATTCACAAGACTTTCTTATCCAAAAAAGATGATTGGCTAAAGGGTATAGAGTTACAGATCGATCTTGAGGAGGTGACAAATTTGGTTATAACAAAACTTGAGGATCTAGGTTTATTGAGTGATAAAGAATTCGCAGATGCCTATATTAGATCGTATTATCTTGTAAAACCCGTCTCTTTATACGAACTATCTGGCAAGTTAATGTCAAAAGGAGTGTCAAAAGAGATTGTAGAACAAGCTTTATATGATGCGAAATGTGATGAAAAAGAGATGTTCAAGTTTGCGTTGAATAAAAAATTTAGAACTGGATCGATTCCTAAAAATGACCAAAAAAAGATTCAATATTTTGCAAGAAAAGGTTTTTCTTGGGATGTAATTTCAGAATTCGTTGAAGAATGACAAGAAGAAAAAGCACTAAATGGGAGATAAGATCATCACAAGATAAGAATAAGATCAGAACAAAAGAAGAGATAATTGATATTCTTCTAGAAAATAGAGAAATTGCATCAAAAGATCGTAAAAGCTTTTTATCTCCAAATCTAAACGAAATACCAGATCACTGCCATTTATACAATTCAAAGAAAGCAGCCAAACAGATCCTAAACGCAATAGAAAAAGATAAAAAGATATTCATTCATGGGGATTTTGATGCTGATGGTATTTGTGCTACTTCTTTATTGTGGGATTTCTTGTATCGTCATGTGGCAAGGAAACTAGATAAGAAAGTTGATGTGATGCCATTCATTCCTAGTAGAGTTGATGATGGCTATGGTCTATCTGAGAACACAATTAGTAAGCTAAAAGCAGATGGAGCTGATCTAATAATTACTGTTGATTGTGGTGTTAGAGATTCAGAGCTAATAAAAAAATATCCAGAGATCGAATTTATCGTAACTGATCACCATCAACCTGATGCCAATTTTAAACCAAGCAAAAGGTATACTTTGGTTCATCCGATGTATCCCAAGCATGAGTATCCGCAGGCTTCTATTTCTGGAACATTTGTAGCATTTCTACTTACTCAAGCAATTAGTTCTGAACTAGCTGAAGGCAGTGAGATAAGAGCGAATAGTGTTGGTCTGGATCTAGTTGCATTATCAACTGTTACTGACATTATGCCTTTAGTAGATGTTAATAGAACTGTTGTTTATCACGGTTTAGAGCAGATAAAGCAAACTACTCGTGTAGGGTTAGATTTTTTAATGAGATCCGCAACAATTTCGCCAAGTTTACTAAATTCATACCATCTAGGATATGTTTTAGGTCCTAGAATTAATGCTGCGGGAAGGATCGGAGATCCGATGGATGGTGTCAGATTACTTACGACACAGGATAGATCTTTAGCAATGAAATTAGCAGCAGAAATTAGCAATTTAAATCAAGCTAGGCAGAAGATCACTGATGAGATATTATTCGAAGCTGAAAAGCAGATCAATGAAGATGATCTAGTTATTACTGTTTTAGGAGATGACTGGTCTGAAGGTATAGTTGGTCTTGTTGCTGGTAAATTGATGGAGAAATACAACAAGCCGACTCTAGTTATGTCAAAAAAATCTGAGATACGAGGCTCTGCAAGAAGTTTAGGAGGGTTTAATATCACACAAGCACTAGAATCAGTATCTGAACATTTACTCAAGTTTGGGGGTCATGCAGAGGCCGCTGGATTTACATTAGAAGTTGATAAGTACGATAGTTTTGTTAAAGCTATTCGAAAAATTGCCTTAAAGGAACTTAAGGGAAAAAATCTAGTCAGATCTAAAAATATTGATACATGTTTGATCTTAGATGAGATCAGTATTGATCTTATATTAGAATTAATGAAACTTGAGCCATTTGGACATAAAAATCCGAAACCTATTTTCTGTTTCGATCATCTAGAAATATTGGAAAAAAAAGTTATTGGCTCGGGGAAGAATCATATTAAACTTGTTGTCGGTGATGAAAGAAAAAATAAAATTGATTGTGTAATGTTCAATTGTTTAGAGAATATTGAAGAGCTTAAGGTAGGAGATAATATTGATTTTATAGGGTATTTGGGAGTAAACGAGTGGCAAGGAACATCAACCATACAGATTGAGATAATTGAGTGGGAAGAGGTCTAATTTAAATTTTTCTAATTGGGTAGGAAAAGGCAACTTCATTATATGGGTGGGGATTCAATCCCATTGTTATAATAATGGACTTTTTGTATAATCATTCAACAGCGATCGGAGAAAGTGAAAGTCCGAGAAATTAGTGACATCTATCAATTTAATAGATATCGAGTGGCATTTTCTAATGCAACTGAGGTGGCACCACGGTTAATATCGTCCTCTCAAATGGAGGTTCTCTTCCGTTTCTTATTTTTTATTATATTTTCATGGAAAGGATTTTATCCGAAAAAGCTTTAGGTAAGATTGGTAAAAAGGTTAAAGTTGCTGGTTGGGTTGCTAAATTGCGTGATCATGGTCAACTGTTATTTATTGATCTTCGAGATTGGTCTGGTATCTTGCAACTAGTTGTTGATCCTGAAAATAAAGAGGTTTTTAATAATGCAAAGAAGCTAGGTAATGAATTTGTTATTGAAGCTGTAGGTACAGTTGTTGAGAGAGAGCAATCTTTAGTCAATGTGAAGCTGAAAACTGGTACAATCGAGTTAAAAGTTGAAGAGTTGAATGTTTTGAATGCATCTAAACATATTCCTTTTCCTCTTGATACAGATGGCTCAGATGTAGATGAGAATTTAAGGCTTAAATATCGTTATATCGATATGAGACGAGATAGGATCGCCAATATAATGAAAAAGAAGCATAAATTCCTTATCAGTGTTAGAAATTGGTTTGATAATCATGAATTTACAGAAGTAATAACACCTCTTTTGACTAGTACTTCTCCTGAGGGTGCAAGAGATTTTTACATTCCTTCAAGAATTCATAAAGGTAAGTTCTTTGTTCTGCCTCAAGCACCTCAACAGTATAAGCAATTGCTTATGGTAGGAGGAGTTGATAGATATTTTCAAATTGCCCCTTGTGCAAGAGATGAAGATCCGAGAGCTGATAGACATGCAGGTGTGTTCTACCAAATAGATATAGAAATAAGTTTCCCAACAATAGATATTATTTTTGGCGTTTGTGAGCAGTTAATTAAAGATACATACAAGGTAGTTACTGATTCAAAATATCTTTCAGAAGATTCATTCCAGAGGATACCTTACAAGGAGTGTTTAGAGAGATTTGGTACAGATAAACCTGATTCAAGATTTGGTATGGAGTTGATCGATGTTACAGAAGTCGCTCATGAAGCCAAAGATTTCAAGATATTCGCTTCTGCCGATACTGTCAAATGTATTGTCGCATCTGGCTGTGGTGAGTGGTCTAGAAAAGAGATAGATGAATTAGAAGCTTTTGCTAAAGAGCAGGGTGCCAAGGGTCTGGCTTATGCAAAGGTTGAGCAAGGAGAACTTACTGGAGGAATAGCAAAATTTGTTGTTGAACAATCTGATGAATTAATTGAAAGAACAGGTGCTAAGAATGGAGACTTGTTGCTGTTTGTTGCGGATGAAAGAAAAGCTGTGAACAAGATCTTAGGCATTATCCGAAACGAACTAGGAACCCGTTTAAAATTAAAAGATCCTAATAAGTTATCATTTGTTTGGATAACCGATTTTCCATTCTATGAATTTGATGAGAAGAAAGGCAAACTTGATTTCGGACACAATCCATTTTCAATGCCAAAAGGTGGTATGAGTGCTTTTGATACAAAAGATCCTTTAAGTATAGAAACATACCAGTATGATCTAGCATTAAATGGTTATGAGATGCTTTCAGGCTCAATTAGGAACCATGACCCAGAAGTTTTGGTTAAAGCATTCGAAACAGTTGGTTATGGTAGGGAAGAGGTGATCAAGAGGTTCGGCGGTATGTTTAATGCGTTCCAATATGGTGCTCCACCACATGGTGGCTTTGCGATAGGATTTGATAGGTTGTTCATGGTTTTGATCGATGAACCAAATATTCGTGATACCTATGCATTCCCAAAGAACTCAAACGGTATGGATGTTATGATGGATGCTCCAAGTGAGGCACCAGCAGAAGATCTCGAAGTTTTAGGTATTGAGCATACTGATAAGAGCAATAAAGTTTTTGAGCAGATCAAGGCTTTGCTTGATGGCAACAAGGTTAAATATCAGCTTTATGAGCATGAACCTGTAAGAACATCAGAGGAGGCGGCAAAAGTAAGGGGTACTAAATTGGGAGATGCTGCAAAGGCTATGATCTTAACATCTAAAGAGTATGAGGGGAAACTGTTCATGGTTGTGATTCCTGCAGATAAGCAATTAGATCTTGGCAAAGCATCTGAGATCTTAGGTGAGGAAGTTGAAGTTGCATCATCAGAAGTCGTAGAAAAATATACAGGGCTAGAAGTTGGTGGAATTCCACCTTTTGGTAGATTGTTAAAAATGGATCTTTACTATGATGGCTCGATGTTTAAGAAAAATGAATCGGTATTTAACTGCGGTAGGAAAGATCGTTCAATAATGGTTGACACCAAAGAGCTTATAAAATTAGCTCAGCCTGATAATATATCTAAGGATACTGATTTCTTGGTATAGTATTCGAATGAAAATTGAAAAGAATGTAGTTGAGAATAGCAAAAAAACTGGAAAGTTATCGATAAAGTCACTTCCCATGTTGGATCCAAACATCATTTGGTATTTTTTGTTCATACCTTCAGTTTTAATTCTTATT
>CAZINM010000028.1:0-14533 GCA_964540605.1 uncultured Candidatus Saccharibacteria bacterium | reverse complement strand
AGGGGAGTACGAAGTTCATGACCCATTATATCCATCATGTCCCGTTCTCTTTGGCGTGCTTCTTCAAGAAGTTGCATTTTTTCTTTGAGTTCGGAGGTGGCATCATCCACTCTGTGTTGTAATACATTAGTAAAATCTTTAACTTCTTTATAAAGAATAGCACGACTATAAGCAGCAGATAGTAGATTTTTTAAATAGATTAGAAGATCAAATTCTTGAACACTATATGCTTGCCTTGTTGTTTTTTCATTTAGTAAAATAACCAAATATTTATTTTGATTAAGGTGTGATGCTAAAAAAACCTCGATTCCTGTCTTATTCATAAAAAACAATATCTTTTGCAATCTTTTATCAGAATCATCTTCGTGAGAATATTGCAATTCTTGTTTTACTATAATTTGATCTTTCATTGATGATTTAAGATAGTTATTAACAACATTATTTATCTCAAAATCATCCTCAAGCAAAATATCCCAAGAATATTCATATATTTTTTGATATTTATTTAGATCAAGTACTTGAAAATATATACCACTAGAATCTAAAACTTCTTTTAATATTTTGGTCGTCTCCTCTGTAATTTCTTCAATATCAACATTGGTACTAAGAAATTGAGTTATTGTGTTTTTAACTGCTTCATAACTTAATGTCTCATATTTAAAAATATTCGACACAAAAGTCTCGAAAATTTCCTTTCCTTGATAAAGAATTTGTAGAGAAACAAATACGAATATAATTTGTATAAAAAATTCAGATATTGTGCTAAGTTTATTAAGATAATTATTAGATAAATATGTAAAAAATATCATTAAAATGAAGACTGTTATCACCTGTAATATACTTAATACCGCATTACCGATAACAAACTTTATGCCTAATAATCTATGTTTTATTATCGCAATAAAAGCAAATAAAACGAATATTAATAAAGAAAAGGGTCCCAAATTTGTTAGGCTATACTCGCTAAAAAAAACTGGAAGAACAAGATTTGTTATAGAAGCAAAAAAAGACGAAAGAAACAGACCAATAAATAAATATTGAATCTTTACCCTTTCTAACCCTATCGATATAATATATTTTCGATAAATAATTGAAATGAATGAAAGAAAGAGAATTATAAAAAATAAGAAATACAACCATATTCCATCTCCAAATATAATATTTGAATGATTCGCTTCTAGATATACATCTTCAACAATTAATGGTGATAGAGATACAAAAGAGATAGTTATTGTACTAATATCTAAGAGAACTTTATTTCTCTTCTTAATAATGAGTTTTGTATTGGGATATGCTTTAGAAAATAAAAATAAAGCTCTAAACAACAATGTAGTTGAAGTAAATATAAGTCGGTTTAATATAAGAACTGTGTTAAGATCGACAAGAATATTTGAATAATAGTTTACAACAACCCATACAGCTGAATAAAAAAGAAATTCAGCAAAATAATGATTGCTTTTAGCTTTTGGATTATTCAAATAGGATAAAGATCCTATTATTACCAATAAGACAACAAGTACAAATAATAAGAATAATTGCATAACTAAGTATTATATATATATTACAATACCTATTATATATATTTATACACCACGATACCAATCAGGTGTTTCTTCACCTCTAATAAATCGTGCAATTTCACGACTATTATCATTAGCATGTTCACTATTTTCCGCATTATTTAACGCTGCATCTAAAACAATAAGCACTGGTTGGGATTGTGAACCCATATAATCAACAGTATCTCCTATTTTAGGAAGATTAAAAACATATAAACCATTTAAAACCTTAACGACTCTATTATCTGTAGTTGCCAACCATGCATCAAGCCCAATAAGTTTACTAATAAAATAAGAAACCCTTAAAATAGTATTACCAGCAAAACGATGTATATCCCTTAATCTTTCTGCTTTAGCAAATTGAGAAAATTCTGCTCTGATGTTTCTAATATCACTAGGATCAACACCTTCTTCTTGTAACCTATTATCATCGTATATATGAATTGTAGGATCATCGAATATTGGTAAACTTATACAACTGTCATCACCTCGAAAAATAATACGAGCAGAACCAATATACATTTGTTCTCCACTAGGAGATAATGTTTTTGCGACCAACGGGATGGATGACCAATGATATCTATCAATATATAATGGGCCAAAATCGGTATTGAAAACAATACCATGTTTCCAAAAATCTGCGAATTGATCTTCAGAAAGGGTCTCTTGTATTAATTGTAACCCATTAACAGCTAAAATATCCTCAATTCCGTGTTCTTTTGGTATATCTAAGGTATGTATTCCTGCTAAGTATCCTTCTGCTTGATAACGATCAGTTGCAACCCTTAATCTTCCAATCTGATCCTCGAATTTTATTGCAACCCCAGCTGATACTTCACCTGAACTTTCTGCAGGGACAACAGCATACGGTTCTAAATCAAAGCTAGAATTCTCATATGACAATGACCCTTCTACTACTTTTAACGGTTCAGTTACTTGTGCAATTACCATTGTTCACATTTTACTATAAATTAGATATTCTCGCTTTTCTTTTCTTTAATACTTGTAAAGCTCTTAACATAAGACTTAATCTTCTTAATAAATTGGGGTTCTTTGGTCGAATTGCTGTTGGAATGTCTAAATATATACATCCATTAACGGCTTCTCCATTTAAAATCCTCCTAACTGTTTCAACAAATAAAGATCCTAAGACTTTTGGTGTTATTGGATCTTGAAGAGTTATATCTACACTTTCTGGTTTTTCAACCATTGATCTTAAATATTCTATAGGTACTTTCATTACAGGAATAGGTCCTGCAAATGCCTCATAAACAAAATCTAGAAAAGTTCCTTTAGTTATATTCCCATCAGTGTATCTTCTCTTTACTTCTTCAAATCGTTTTATATCATTATCGCTTAACTCACCATCTAATGGCTTTCTATCAGATAAATCGTAACGATAAACAACAAGCATTGCTGTTCCTGCAAGATCATATCCTACAATTACAGGTTTCTTTTGTCTTGCAGCCTCACTATGTAGTGCATAAATCATATCCAAAGCTCCAATATCAATTCCATCAACAACAACTTCACAGCCATTTACAAGACTTTCTACATTTTCAACTGTAATTCCTTCACTATTATAAACAACATCACAGTAAGGGTTAATATCATTAAGAATTTTGGCTCTTGCTAGTGCTTTATTAACTCCAATTGATCTATATGGAAATCTTTGACCAGCAAGATTTTCTATTCCAACTTCATCTGGATCACAAATAGTAATGTGTTCTCCACCAGCTTCAACCCACGCCATTGCCATATTTCCACCAACACTTCCAGATCCAGCAAATAAAACGGGACTCTCTCTTACCTTTCTTTGTATTTCAGGTGAAACAAAACCAAATTCATGATCAGCATATCTACTGATAAATGAATCATAAAATGCATTATGTTCTTGAGTTCCTCTATCGAAAGTTTGAACCACAAAAAAATAAATTCAGTTTAAATTCTTTATATCATTGGTATGATACCATATATAACCTATAGTGTAAATAATATTAGAGAGAATATACTCTAATTAAATGAGATATATTTTATTGTTATAAAAGCTTCAATATATATAGATTAAGAAAAGATATTTAAAACTTATCCACAATCATTCCTAAATCCTCTATAATCCTGGAGTGTCATATCTCATTAAGGGATATAATCTGCCCAAGATCCTAATTAGCGTCATATACATACACTTTTTATGGAAAAAGCTGATTTTAAAAATCATATGAACTCAATTCCGAAACCGAGTATCGTCACATCAACAGATATTAATTCTGAAATCATTTCCGACACATTAGAAGGCAAAAACGATCTCAATTCTCAACATTATCTAGAACCGCAACTTGAAGAACCGAAACTAAACATCCAACAAAATACCTCAAATAATCTTATTGACCATGATCCTGATGAAGTTTGGAAGATAGTGAAAGAACATATTAGAATGCATGTTTCTCCTCGTGAGTTCACTGCTTGGTATACAGGAGTTTTTATCGAAAAAATTAGCAATGGTGTAGCTACTATCTCTTGTGACAATTCTATGAAGAGGGAATGGATCGAAAGTTATCATAAGAATTTCATTAAAACAAAAATTGGTGAGATCATAGGGTATAAACCTGATCTAATGATCACAATAAGATCTTCAGGTATAAACGAGGAAGTTTCAAAAGATACGAAATATGAGTATTACGATCCAAATAATGTCGGTCAGCAGTCACTCTTTTCAACTGGAAATCAAAACACAAACAACTCAACCAGAACACAAACTGTAAATTCTAATCTAAATCCTAAATATCTTCTTAATAATTTTGTTGTAGGAAAAAGTAACCAGCTTGCTTATGCAGTTGCAGAAAGTGTTGTGAATGAGCCAGGTACTGTTTACAATCCGCTTTTCTTTTACGGCCCAAGTGGTGTAGGTAAAACCCATTTGATGCAGGCAATAGGCAATGCAATTCTCCACAGGAATAATGGTGCAAAAGTTCTGTATGTTCCGATCGAAACTTTCCTAAATGAAATGATAGAGGCAATAAGAACTAATAAGAATGATGAGTTTAGAAAGAAATATCGCCCTGCCGATGTATTAATAATTGATGACATTCAATTTATAAGCAATTATATAAAAACTCAGGAAGAGCTTTTTAATACATTCAATGCTTTATATGAATCAAATAAGCAAATAGTAATAGCTTCAGACAGACCACCCCATGAGATAGATAATCTTCCTGAGAGACTTAGAACTAGATTTCAAGGTGGAATGGTTGTGGATATTCAATCTCCAGATCTAGAAACTAGAATTGCAATTCTTCAACAGGAAGTCAGGAATGGAAATATTGAAATTCCAAGTGAGATCATCTTATTTATTGCACAAAATGTTGAGAATAGCGTTCGTGAATTGGAGGGTGCAATAACTAAAGTGATCACTTTGTCAAAGATCAATCAACAAGTACCAGATCTAGATGATGTTGCAAAAATGTTACAAGTGGATATTGATTCTAAAAGGAAAAGAGTTAGTACAAATGATGTTATAAATGTAGTTGCTGATGTTTTCGATGTTACACCTATGGATATTAAAGGAAAAAGGAGAACAGCTTATGTTGCTTTAGCTAGACAAATTGTTATGTATCTACTAAGGGAGGAGCTTGAAATGCCTCTTGAAAAAGTTGCTCAACAGGTAAATAGAAAAGATCATACAACTGTACTTCATGCTTGTGAGAAGATATCAGAACTTATTAACAAGGATCAAAGAATTAAAGAAAAAATTGAGAAGTGTAAATCGGTATTTAGTGCTTAAAAACTTAGATCAATAATCGATCTCACTAATTCATCAAATGTATGTGGATAAGTATGTGGATACTAAGTGAAAATCTCTTAATAACTTGTCGAGTTTTACACAAAAAAGAATGTTGAAATAGACGCGAATCGCTATAAATATTGTTACAAAGGGATTATTTATTTATATATAGAAGCTATTACCCACAAGATCTCCAGAAGTTATACAAACTAAATGTCCACATTCAATTAAATTGAATATTTCCCATAAGATAAAGATTTTAGTTAAAAATAGGTTAAATTTTTCTAAAATAGATATCGACAATACATAAGATCACAAGAATCTTTATATATAGATGTATATCAAAGAAGGGTAGAGAGAAATCCACATATCCATAATCACTACTAAATACTTCTACTAATTATTAAATTTAAAATTATTAATAGAGACTGAAAAATAAATTAAAAAAGTTCGATAAGTTGGAAAATAGAATGAAGCTGTTGTATACTTACGCACAATGAAGTTTTTCATAAATTCGTTTAGATCAAACAGATATGCAATTTTCATGTAATCAAGATACATTTGCAAAATATCTTAATGTTGTAAGTAGGATAGTTAATTCAAAACCAGGTCTTCCGATCTTAAATAATGTCCTTTTTGAAACAACAAATGGGAAACTTTTAATGACAGTCACAGATCTTGAGATAAGTATGAATTCATGGATAGGTGCAGATGTTAGATCTGAAGGTAAAGTAACTGTTCCTGCTAAGCAACTAGCTGAATTTATCAATTCTGTTCCAAACGAAAAAATTGATGTACTTATGGATGATCAAGTAATGAATGTAAGTACATTAAATAATTCTGCTCAGTTCAATACTATCCCTGCTGATGATTATCCTTCTGTTGCAGCAGTTAATGGTGAGAAACCTCTTTTTAAACTTACTATGGATGATGTCCTAACAGCAGTTAATAGAGTTGCTTTTGCTACAGCTACAGACGATATTAAACCTGTTATGACAGGAATTAAAGTTGAGATAAATGAGAATACAGTAGCATTTGTAGGGGCAGATGGTTTAAGACTTTCACGACAGATAATCACACTTTATGAAAAAGCTGAAAAGAATGTTGAGCTACTTATCCCTGCTAAAGCTTTTATGGAGTTAGCTCATATTGTAGCTGAGTTCGCCAGTGATAACAGCAACAATACAATTGCTGTTTATCTTATTGAGGATAGGAATCAGGTCGTGTTCAGGTATAACGATGTCGATCTAATATCTCGATTGATAGATGGGCAATATCCAGCTTATCAACAGGCAATTCCAACTGGGTATCAGACAACAGCTGAGTTAAGTAGACATGAATTTCAGAATGCATTGAAGGTTGTGAATATAATCGCAAGGTCGGTACTTGGCAACAAGCTTTATCTTGATCAAGATCCTAAAGAAAATATTATTAGAATGAGTGCAACACAATCTGATGTTGGTAGTAATGAAAGCTCTTTTGCAGCAGTTATTGATGGTGAAGCAATGAAGATGGCTTTTAGTTCAAAGCTTCTTGGAGATATGCTTTCTCATATTGGAGGTGAGGTAATAATATTCGAATCATCTTCTCCTACATCAGCAGGGGTATTCAAGATCAAAGATGATGATTCATTTATGCACCTTGTAATGCCAATGAGGATATAATGTATTCATTATTATACAAATTCCAAAATTTTAGTCTGGTTCTTATGTCTTTTAGTTAAGATACTTTTTTCTTTGATCGATCTACTGAGATAATCTTCTGTAGCTGATCTGTTGACTATCTATTGGTCGGCTCTATCTTATATCCAAATCCGTGAACAGTTTTGATTATATCTCTACCTGATAGTTTTTTTCTTAAATTACTAATATGGACATCTAAAGTATTTGAGCCGGTGATCTTTCGATAATCCCATATATTATCCATAAGTTCAGTCCTTGAGACAGTTCTACCCTGATTTTTTACTAGATATTCAAGTATGGAATACTCCTTTCTTCTCAAATCTATCTCTTTATCTTTGTATCTAGCACATTTTTCTGCTGTATTTATAATAATGTCGTTTATATCATACTGTTTATCTTGTCTTTGTTTAGGTCTATTTAATAAACTTTGAATTCTTACGATCAGTTCTTTTATTGGAAAAGGGAAGTTCAAAACATCATCAGCACCAGATTCGAATAATGTTATTCTATCTTTCCAATCACCTTTATTTAGTATCGCAATTATTGGTATTGATGTTGAATTCTTACGAAACTTCTCAATTAACTCTTTTTGTTGAGCATTATATAAAGAGGAACTAATTGTTATCATTTGGTAGTTATTTATTGAGATATCGTTGATCTGAGAGCTTTTTATTCTATCTGGAATGTAGCCATAAGGTTTAAGTGCATTTGTGACCATTTGGGAAATAAGTTCTGAATCATCTATAATTGCAATATTCATAGTTCAATTTTGATGAATTAAATTATTGGATAGATGATATAGATCAGTTTTAATTATCGAAAAACTTATAGATTATTAAATATGAAATACCTTTTTACTCAATTATTTTTACTATTTATCTCTGTAATATTTTTGTACTATTTCTCAACAGTACCTAACTTTGTTCCTTTTGATATTGAGGGGGAGTTAGATTGGCCTAAAATTGCTTTTGTCATGTTCAATCTATTTCTAGTATTAGAATCTTTTATCTCGTTGGTTGTCTACCTTGTTGAGAAATTCATAGCTTATGGTAAAAAAGAGTTCCCAAGTAGTCGACTATCTTTGAAATGGGGTTTAGGGATTTCCCTTACATTAATAGGATTACTTTTCTTACATATAAATCACCTAATATCTTTAGGTCTAGCTTTAGTGATATTTGTTAGTTTTGTGATAATTATCATTATTATTTAATGAATGGTAAAATATACTCGATTTAATATAGAAAAAACATTTATGCAACAGGAAAAGATCACATATACTACAAGTATTAATAGGTCAAACAAAGCGGTAAATAGAACAAAGAATAAAAATGTTGATAATAAAGATATATCTACCGATAATAAAGAAGTTGTAAACAAAGATAAAAGGGTTGTTGATGAACTTTTTGAAGCTAATCTAAAAGATTCTGGATTGGAGCATTTAGCCAAGATATTAACAGGAGAGATGCAATTAAGAAAGAAAGAGGATCAGATCAAAAAGTTCAAAAAGCAAGCTATAGAAAAACAGAAGAAACTTAATCGTGCAAAAATAAGAAAAGGTGAAGTTGTTTTAGAAAAAGAAGTTTCTGAGTTTGAAGATCCAAGATCTTCCAATCCCAATGAAAGGGTGATTCAGAAATTAACATTATTTAAATGGGAAGCTCCTGTCAGGATCACATTCTCTTATAGCAATAAGATGTTTTTGATATTACTAGCATTATCTTTGGTATTTATCTTGTATCTGGCGTTACTGGGTCATTACGGATTAATGTTCTCATTGATAGCCTTACTATTCTTTGTTTATGTCGCAGGAACAACCGAACCTGTAAATACAGAGCATTTAATTACAACAAGGGGAGTAGAAACATTTGATAAGTTATATGAGTGGTATATGTTGGAAGATTTTTGGTTCTCAAAGAAGAACGATCAGTATTTGCTTATTATACAGACAAAACTTAGATTACCGACAAAATTGATGATGATCGTAGATAAAGAGGATGTTACTACGATATTTCTTCTCTTACAGGATAAACTTTTGTATAAAGATATTAAGAAATATTCGAAAATTGATGGTTGGGCTTATGGAGAATATATACCAATTGAAGATGTGTAGGTATTGTTGGATTGAACTTTATTAGTTCAATTGTGGTTTATGCAATATTGTATTTTTAGGGAGGGTTGCCAGAGTGGTAGAGCCGATATCCAAGAGCGAAGCGATTGGAAATATCGAGTACATTCCACTTGTTGACTTAATTTATAGATAAAATATTGTAAAAAATATGTTAATGAGGAGGGTTGCCAGAGTGGTCGAATGGGTCGCATTCGAAACGCGATGTATGTGCAAGCGTACCAAGGGTTCGAATCCCTTACCCTCCGTATATTTAATAATATGACATTGTCATATTATTAAATATAAAGGGATAAAGATGAGAACCCATAGGGTTCGCAGAGCTGTGTCCCAAGAACGAAGCAATTGGATGAAAAGATAGGTATTTGAAGCCAATGAAATGAGCTAAAGTTAATACTTTATCCTTTGTATTTTGTAGCCATATGACTTTTTTATCTTGTTAAAAATAATAGAAAAGATAAACAAACACAATTATTCAAAAATCACTTTTATATAATGGACAAATCATGTATTTTATATCAGAATGATAATATAGAACTCAATTTGAAAGTAATCTAATAATACTGCTCAATGAATAGTGTAAAAATATCAGTAGCTTGTATAGTACACGACAAAAATGATTCTGTTCTTCTTGTAAAAGAAAGACAGGTAATTGGAGTTGTTTACAATCAGCCTGCTGGTCACTTAAAACCTGGAGAAACCTTGATACAGGGCGCTGTTAGAGAGGTTAAAGAAAGATGTGGTTTAACTGTAGAGATCAAAGAGATGCTTGGTATATATGAGCATTATTTTGAAGAGACAGGAAGTCATGTGATTAGATTTTGCTTTGTAGCTGAAGCTCCTCGTAAGCAAGCTGTTAAGGTTGATCTTCATAAAGCTGAAATTGTAAGTGCTGAATTTTACACAAAAGAAGAATTAGCAAAAATCGAGAATAAATATCGAAATCCTCTTGTACGAATGTGTATTGAGGATTTCTTTAAAGGTAGAAGGTATTCACTGGATATACTAGAGTTCGTTTAGATCCCTAGATAAGATTTATCGTGTTTATGCAATGTTTTTTGCTACTGCTTACTTGAATGAGCTTTTTATATCCTATATACTTACCTTGTTCTAAATATAGATAAAAATTTTATGAAAAGTAGCAAATTAACTAAAGAAGAAGTCCTTCACCTTGCAAAACTTGTGAATTTACAGCTTTCAGAAGATGAGGTAGATCTATTCAGAGCTCAATTAGGTGAAACAATTGACTACATTAAAAATCTAGAAGAATTGGATACTAAAAATGTTATTGAAACATCTCACACCACCGATTCTCATAATATTTCCTTTAAAGATGGTGAGAGTTCTACTAGAACATTTTCTCAAGATCAAGCAACAAAGAATGCGAAAGGTAAAAAGGATGGATATTTTGTTGTTTCTAAAATATTAGATAAATAAAGTGGATCTTTTTGGTAAAAAAATTGTCGAAATAAAAGATTTAATAAAGAATAAAGAGATTTCTAATAAAGAAGTTCTACAATATTTTCTAGATAGAATAGAAAAACATAATTCAAAATTAAATGCTTTTTTAACTGTTGGAGATTCTGAATATAGAACAGGAAAAGGTTTGCTTGATGGTATTCCTATTGCAGTTAAAGATAATTTTTGCACAACTGGATTAAGAACGACTGCGTCTTCAAAAGTGCTTGATGATTTTGTACCTCAGTACGAATCAACAGTAACAAGAAGATTAAAAGAGAATGGTGCAAATATTATTGGTAAAACAAATATGGATGCTTGGGCGCATGGTTCTTCTACAGAAACTTCAGATTATGGACCAACTAAGAACCCTTGGGACATAGAAAGAGTACCTGGAGGATCCTCTGGAGGCTCAGCAAGTGCGGTGGCATCATATCTTTCACCTATTGCAATTGGTTCTGAAACTGCAGGTTCTACAAGATTGCCAGCTGCATGGACAGGTACAATAGGTGTTAAACCAACATATGGAAGAGTCTCGAGATACGGTGTTGTTGCAATGGGTTCATCATTGGATAGTCCAGGTCCGATCGGACTTGGAGTAGAGGATGTAGCATTGGTCTTGCAGGCAATTGCTGGGCATGATCCTTACGATGCAACCTCTATAAATGAGGATTTTGAAGATCTACAGAAAGGTCTAAAAAAGAAGAGATCATATACAATAGGTGTAGCTGATGAATATTTTGAGAATGTAGATGAGGAAATTGTAAAAGCTGTTCAAGATACATTAAAAGTTTATGAAAATTTAGGCCACAAGGTGAAGAAGATCAAATTGATACCACCAAAATATTCGATCTCTGTATATACGATCATTCAAAGAGCGGAAGTATCTTCAAATCTCGCAAGATATCAAGGTGTGAGATACGGAAATGGTAGAGATCATCTTGGTAAAGAGGCTAAAAAAAGAATTATGTTAGGTGGATATACTTTATCTGTAGGTTATTATGATGCTTTTTATAAAAAGGCACAGAAGGTAAGGACATTAATAATTAATGATTTTAAGAATGTATATAAGGATGTAGATCTCATACTTGCACCAACAACGCCAATTACAGCTTTAAAATTGGGTGAGTCTGAAAAATATCCTTTCTTTGGTGAAGTGATGGATGTTTTAGTTGAACCAAGCTCAATAGCCGGTTTACCAGCTGTTAATGTTCCTGTCGGTTTGGATAAGAAAGGTCTACCAATTGGTATGCAAATAATAGGTAACTATCTAAAAGAAGTTGATACTTTGAATTTGGCATATCAGCTTGAACAGGAAACGAACTTTTATGATGTAATTCAGAAAGGATTATCAAAATGGAAATAGGAGGAAAATATACACCAATAATCGGGCTTGAAATACATGTCGAACTTACGACTAAATCTAAGATGTTCTGCCAATGTTCAGCAGATTATTTTGGTGAAGCTCCTAATACACATACATGTCCAGTTTGCTTGGGTATGCCAGGTGGATTACCAGTTCCAAATGCTGAAGCGATAAGAAGAACAATATTAATAGGTAAAGCTTTAGGTTGTCATATAAATAATAAGTTCAAGTTTGATAGAAAACATTATTTCTATCCAGATCTACCAAAAGGTTATCAGATATCGCAATATGATGAACCAATAGCTTCGAACGGTAAGGTTACAATTTTAAGGGATGGTGTATATAAAGATTTTAGAATTACAAGAGTTCATCTTGAAGAGGATACTGGAAAATTAACTCATTCAGGTGAGATAACAAAGATAGATTTTAATCGCTCAGGAGTACCTCTCGTAGAAATTGTTACAGAACCAGATTTTCACGATGCAGATGATGTTAAAGCATTTTTAGAGGAGCTTCAGGTAATAATCAGATATTTAGGTGTTGCAAATGCAGATATGGAAAAGGGAGATATGAGGCTTGAGCCAAACATATCCCTACAGCTTACTGAGAAATTACCGAAACTTCCTCCATATAAAGTAGAGGTTAAAAATATCAATTCGTTCAAATTTGTAAAAAAAGCCATAGAATATGAATTAGAAAGGCATTTAGATATTTTAGAAACTGGAGAGTATCCGATACAGGAAACTCGTGGATACAATTCAAATAATGGAACAACAGTTTCTCAAAGGACAAAAGAGCATGCTGAAGATTATAGATATTTCCCTGAACCAGATATTCCACCTTTCGAATTTTCAGATAAAGAGTATGAAGAGATCCTGAAAGAAATGCCTGAACTCCCAATTCAGAAAGTTAAGCGATTTATAGATGATCATGGTGTTAAAGAGGTTGATGCAATGATCTTAACAAGAGATCGTTTTCTTGCTGAATATTTTGAGGAGGTTTATGGATCACTAAATAAAAACAAACATGATATTAAGAATGCTGGCCAAACAGTCGCAAATTATTTGATCAACAAAAAAGTAAAAGTTGGATCTGATATTTCTAAGATCATAAAAGCTATTTTAGAAGAGGATAAACCGAAAGAAACCGATACAACAATGTTAGATGCTGTTATTGATGAAGTATTAAAAAATAATGAAAAAGCTGTGCAGGATCTTAACTCTGGTAAAAATCCTAATGCAATTATGTTCCTTGTCGGCCAAGTTATGAGAGCTATGAAAGGGCGCGCCGATGCAGGGATTGTTAAAGAAGAGTTGGAGAAGAGGGTGAGGGGTTAAAGATTAAAAATATACCACAAAAGTTGCAGTAGCTTTGCCAAAGCTATATATTGATATATGCAACGAATAGAATACAAGATCAGAGATGTTAATCGAAAATGGCTTGAAGATGTCCTTTATAAACATGGGGCAGAGAAGATCTTTGAAGGAGAGATGAAAGATATCTATTATGATAATCCTTTAGATAACTTCATGAAAAAAGGGAAACGAATTACTTTAAGAACAAAAGGTGCGACAAGCAAGCTCTCTTTTCGTGATAAATATAATGATCTTGGAATTGGAATCGTTGATGAATGGGAAGTTGAAGTATCAAATGGGGATATGATGGACAAAATAATGTTAGGTCTTGGATTTGAGCATTTTAAGGTTTTTAAAAAGTATCGTGTAGATTATCACAAGGACGATGTAATAATCTCTTTTGATAAATATCTTGGAGATTTAGATTCTATTCCTGAATTCATGATGATCGAAGCCTCAAGTGAAGAAGAAGTTTTCAAATGGGCAGAGCTTTTTGGTTACACACGCGATGATTGTGAAGCTCTCTCCGTATTGGATATTATTGGCTTTTATACAAAAGATAAAGGGAAGGGAATTCTTTAGTTATCTCACTAAAAGGATCTTATAAACAAACATGAAAAGATATTCACCAAGATTAAAACCGTATTTGAAAAAACTTCCATATTCTTATGCTTTTGGGACATTTCCTACTTTAGACCTTTTGAAAATTCGACCAGATCAAACTTTGAAAGTTTTGTTAAGTGAGAGCGTAGAAAAGTCTGATGTACTAAGGGAGATCGAAGAGATCTGTTTAAAACAGGAAATACCACTTGAATACAATGATAAGGCAATAGAAAAAATTGCATATAAAGAAAATACCTATGCAATAGGTATTTTTGAGAAATATCAACCAATACTTAATGGTAATGCAAATCATATTGTTCTTGTTGAACCAAGTAATATGGGTAATGTCGGCACAATTATTAGAACTATGGTAGGTTTCGGAATTGATGATCTTGCTTTGATCCGTCCTGCTGCAGATATTTTTGATCCAAAAGTGGTTAGATCTGCAATGGGGGCTATGTTTAAGATCAATTTTGAATATTTTGATTCATTTGATGAATACTTCTCAAGATTTTCGAAACATCATATGTATCCATTCATGTTAGAAGGTGGTTGGAAGATCAAGCAGATCGCAGTTGAGGAAAACTTTTCATTAATTTTTGGA
>CAZINM010000027.1:14541-14757 GCA_964540605.1 uncultured Candidatus Saccharibacteria bacterium | reverse complement strand
CAAAGAGAAATGGAATATTTATATTGGTAGCTCTAATCCGAAATTACAAAAGTTATTATTTGATCTGGGTTTCAAGAGAGTGGGTTTATTTAACGTGCCTTTTTCAGTATATTTGCATCATTTAGTATCTTTTTGTAAGTACACAGATCTTGAGTACATCAAAGAATTGATAAGAAAAATACCTGCCAGAAAAAAAGAGACATATATGTTTTTTAT
>CAZINM010000027.1:11198-14516 GCA_964540605.1 uncultured Candidatus Saccharibacteria bacterium | reverse complement strand
GTCTTTAAATGGCTTATCAAGTACAAAGGTTAGAAAATTGGAATGAACCTGAGATGGTAGCCACTCATCCAGAAGGACAACCTGTAGTTGCAGGTACAAAATATATCTATGATGATTTATTAGCTGGAACTATTAATGAACATAATTATGAAAACGATATTGTCTTAATTGGTGATTTACCTTCTAGAGAAGTACTAACTTTAGATTTAAGAACTGCTGTTGAAAGACTTGATACTGATGGTGCTTTTGAAATAGGTGTTGTATTGGGTAATACAACAGTTTTTATAAAAAAGCTTGAAGGTGAGAGTAATGATCTCGAAATTTATTATTGGCTAACATTTTCAACTCAACGAGCAGATGGAAAAAAAACAGCAACTATCCTGATTGTAAAAAATGACGGGTTAGATAATGCTTTTAAACTTGTTGGGTTTACTCAAAGTACTATTGATAATCAAGGTGATGCATCAGGTGATTTCTCTGACCTCAAAGATTTGTATAATCCAATTACACAAAATTTATCACAACAAACAGGTTTGAGTGATACAGAAAATGAATTAATTAATGCAGTTGCTGTTTTATGCAAGGATAGATTGTCAGATGTAGCAGTTAGAGTAACTGAAGAATTTAAAGGAAAAGGTTATGGAAAATTACTTTGGCTTTTGACTTTAGCCTCCTTGGAATTTTTAGGTGCTAGCTCAAGAACGATTATGTCAGATATTACACGAGGTCAAAAAATAGCTTCTGTAAAAGAAAGTTTCTATGAAGCTATGGGTGCAAAGCCAATATTGTTTATTGATGAAGTGGTTACTCTAGAAGGTGAGAGCAATACTCTAGTTGCATCCAAACGATTAGTATCTTCTACTTATCTTACGGATGAACAGGTAAGATTCTTATTTTCAAAAGCTAAAGGATAGTTGTAAAATGCACTATTAATTATAATAAATTTGTCATTTAGACTATGAATAAAAAATCACTTTTAATTATCTCAGCAATATTACTATTAGGATTAGCTGTAACTGTATTTATTTTTTTTAGCTTGAGATCAAAACGATCTAACGAAATAGAGAAAGCTAATGATAATATCGCTGAAGGATCTGAATCATCAGATGATACAGGAGAGAATATATATGAAAACTCTGAAAATATGGATTCGTCGGATGAAATATATACTGAAGAAGAGGAACAGATAGTTATAAATTTTAGTGATTCACAACTTGTGTTCAAAGGATACCCATTAATCTCTAAAGATTATGTTAAGATATTCCGTTTTGTGTATTTGGGTATGGGATCTGATGAAGAATCTTTTGTAGAAGAAGAAACAAGTGTAGATCAGCAAGGTAGCTATTCTTATAAATTATCAAATGATAAAAATAGAATATATACTGGGGTAGGTAGAGATTTAAATAATAAACCTATCAAGCAGGCAATTGAGATATTTAATGTAGATGATCTTAGTGAGATTTCAAAAGATTGTCAGACAAATAATGAAGATATAAACGGGTTATCTGCAAAAAGTATTGGTTGCACAGATTATACTTCAGTAGCTTGTTGGGTACCTGTAGATGATGAGAAAGCGATTCTTTATACTCAAGAATCTCAAGAGAAGATCTCTGATAGCGATATGTGTGAAAATCTTAAGAAGAATGGGATATTTGAGATTAGTTTTTTAGCATATTAGGTACATATTTCAGTTATATTGCTAATTAGTCAAATATAATTTCGATAGAGATCTCTTTTGAGGTAATATTTATCATTTTTTATTTATACTATATTCGCATAGAGGTTATGTTGGGACTTTCATTGATAGATATTACTGAGAATTACCTTTTAAAAGAGAGAAACAGTAGAGGCTCAAAGAAATGAAATCATGAGCCTCTACCGGCACTGGACTAGGATTAGTTTTCGAGATTACTTCCGGTGCTCCCAGATATGGCTAAGGTCATGTATCTTATGCCATTCAAGATTCTCTTCGGCAACAATTCTTGCCGATTCTTCATCTTGACCGACACCGTACACGACCTTCCCACATGTAGGGCATGTAATTGATACTGTCACCAGATTTGCCATTTTTTTCTCCTCTTCGTGAGGTCCAGTGCAGTGAGATTATACTATAAGTCGCCTGTATAGGTAACGACACTCAGCTAAAAATTGATCAACTAATAGAGATTCATTTAATAGTAGATTATCAATTAAATATAAACCTAACTTTATATTGATCATGTGCAAATTAATCTGATGTATAATGTTTATTATGAGCATTGAAACGATAGGTCTAATAAAATCTCCATCAATTCCAGAAGTAGATAAAGTACAATCTGTTGAAAGATTAAATCCTGAACCGAGTCAAATGGAAGATGGAAAGATTGTAATTCGTGAGATGAAGATAAATGGCGAATTAAATCCAGATATTGCTCTTATTGAGGCATCTACTAACACACCAGTACAAGTATATCAAGGAGAGGGTGAAGTAACCGAGATCTTTTATTCTACTACTGAAGATAAACCTGTTGGAGTTATTCTAATGACTCCAGAGGGAGAAATAAAATTACATGTTTATAACCCAAAAACTGATGGAGGACAAAGAGGATACTCAATAAAAAAGGGGTGGAAAATGCAGACGGTAATCCCCGAAGGAACATCTCTTACTTTCTTTGAATATTGGTCTCCAAGAGGTTTTGCGAGTCAAGAAGGTAATAAGATGTATGGTGAAGTAGCTCTCACTAGTGTGACTGATACTGTTGTACTTGGGAAATTTAAAAAGGCTGAGAAAGCGTTACTTGAGCATATTAAGAAGCTTTTATAGAAAAAATCCCAGAAAGGGATTTTTATTTATGGCTCCGCGGGCAGGATTCACTTTTCGCTTCGCTCAAGTATGTACTCGCTTCTGCCAATAATCTTCACTTCGTTCGATTCTTGGGAAGCGGCTCTACGAACCTGTCCCAGGTTTAATTCGTCTCAGAAACAAATAAAAATCCGACAAAATGTCGGATTCTTATTTGGCTCCGCGGGCAGGATTCGAACCTGCAACCCGCTGGTTAACAGCCAGCCGCTCTACCATTGAGCTACCGCGGATCAACAACATTTATGAAGGTTCATCTTCATAACTTGGCTATTATACTTCTGCATAACCAAATTCGCAACTGATCATACTGATGAAAAATTATTAATAATACCAAGAACAAGCTCTTATTACAGATCCTTTTTGTTACTAATAGGATGAGATCTCAAACCTTTACTCTTCATACTTTTTTGTTGAATATTCTGGAGCAAAGAAGTAAATATCGAGAAATGCTTTCGATTAAGACTAAAATAGCTATA
>CAZINM010000027.1:1365-11188 GCA_964540605.1 uncultured Candidatus Saccharibacteria bacterium | reverse complement strand
AACCTCTACTCTTCATACTTTTTTATTGAATATTCTGGTGCGAAAAGGTAAATATCGATCAAGGATTTATCGATCGCAAAAACCTCTCTAATATGAAACTTGGTCTCATCTTCATAATCATGCATTGTTGCGTTAACACCAATACTTTCAATACCTAGATTGTTGCATAGAAACAAACTTCGAGGTAAATGGTACCCATTAGTTATCAATATAGCTTTATCTATATCCATAAGTTCCTTTGCTCTTATGCATGTATCAAAGGTACGATATCCATAACCATCTAAAACAATATCATTTGGTGTGATATTTGAATAATTTCGAAGTAGATAGCTTTCCATAACTGAAACTTCATTGTATGGGGTATCATCATTGCCAGAAAGAATTATATAGCTAATCTTATGTTGCATAAAAAGTGAAGCTGCGATATCCAATCGATCTTTTAAGATCGAACTTGGCTCTTGTTTTATTGTAATACTGGCACCAAAAACTATTCCAGGTACATCATCAAAATCTTCGGGGAAAGTGTCATCTTCTTCAAAAATTGAGTCCGAGTAATATGAAAATAGAATTGGAGTAGGGGATACTATCAGTAAAGAGATAATAATGATCGAAAATATTCCCCAAATGATCCTCGCCCAAACCTTTGTTCTTTTTTTTATATTTATTTCTTCCACGACTATGAATGATATATCTTTATAAAGTAGCTGTCATCAAGTAAAATAGTCGGACAACAATTAAATAAGATCAATCAATTATCAAATATTTATGAAATTTACAAATAAGATTATGAGAAGCTTAAGAATCTCACTCAAGATTATTGCTATTATGGCATTTACTTCCGTTATGATGCCAGTTACATATACATTCGCACAAGAGGGAGAACAACTTGAAGCACAAGAAGCTCAGCAAGATATTACGATACAAGATAATACTCAAGATCAGGCATTAGCCGAAGATCAAAATGCAGAGGCTCTTGTAGATAGTGCAGGTCAAGACACAACAGATGAGGCAGATAATAACGAAAACAATGAAAATAATGAAAACATTACATTCACTATCTATGTTGATGAAAATTGCCCACACTGTAAAGTTGTTGAGGAGTTTGTTGCAGATAATGATCTTCAAGATTCAATAATATACAGGCAGATAAGTGAGAGTGAGGAGATATTTGATGAGTTGCTAGCTTTATGGGAAGAATTAAAAGTTACTGAAGAGGAGAAAGGTTGGCCATTTTTAGTTTATGAAAAAGATGGCGAAAAATTGTATGAAGTAGGAGATTCACCAATTGTTGATTTTCTTGCGCAAGAATTTGAGATAGATATTGAAGAATCTCAATCTAATAATTCACAAAATTCAGGTAGTAATGCCTTAATGCTAATTGGTGGTGTTTTCTTTTTTGCAATAATTGGATATGTGATATATTCAATGGTAGTAGATAAAAAAGATTAACAAATGGAACCAAACAATATAAGACACAGTGTGAATTCCGGATCATTCTATCCCATCGATCCTGCTGAATTAACCAAAACCATTGAGAATTCAATGAATTTTGTTGGATCTGAGAATGATGTTTTAGGTGAGAATGTTCGAGCGATAATTTCACCCAATGTCCCATATCTAAGTGGTGGCGAATTGTATGCTTCTTTATATGCTCCATTTCTGAATATTGATGTAGATGAAATATTTATCTTTACAGATCCCCTTTTGCATAAGCATGATTTTATTGCCTTTTCTGATTATATTGCTTGGGAAATACCTTTAGGTAGGATAAAACAAACACATAGGTTGGATGAAATTGTAAAAAGTGATGATTCATTGAAAGATCTTTTAAGGATCGATAATTCGAAACATCAAGGGGAGATCGGTATTGAGGTTCAGTTGCCATATATTTACTTAACAATGGGTGAGAGTGTCAGAATTGTACCTTTCATGGTTGGGGATACAAGTCCAAGATTAGTTTCAAATTATCTTTCAAGCTTTGTTGATCCGGAAGATATAATGATCTGTGTATCAAACATCTCATCTGGAATTCCAATCGAGTATGCAAAAGTTTCAGATGAAGTAATAATAAAAGCGATAACGGGACTTGATTCGAACTATTTAGAAAATAATGATCTAACTCTAACTGCTCCGAGATCTGTAGCTTTGATATCACATATTGCCAAGCAGAAAGGTTGGAAGCCAAAAGTCCTCAGACATAAGATCTTAGAAATTTCAGGAAGTGCTGGTAGATCGACGGTTGGAGCAGCGTCTATTGTATTTATTGAAGAGTAATTTGTTTTTTAAGAGTTACTTTAAAAGCTACTTTCAGTATAATATCTATATCAGTTCTTTTGATTAAATTTTTTACGAGGCTGTAAATGGAGGAGAAATTCAAGATCACATTTTCAGGCATGGATTCAACAAATCCTTTAAGAGATTATGCTTTAGAGAAGTTTACAAAACATGCGCATTTATTGGATAATGTTGTTTCAGTAGATATTATCCTAACCCAAAATATTAAGAGAAAAGGAGTTTCGAAAGATTTTGAATTATCTGTCACAGCATCTGTTCCTAGGACTCGAATTCATATAGATGATAGAGGCCAAGATATGTATGCCTTGATAGACACGACCTCAGATAAGTTTTTTAGATTACTAAATAGATATAATGAGAAATTAAGCCAGTGGAAAGGTGAAAGCCCTTGGAAAACAGTTGACAATTCTGGTGAGCAAGAAGTTGAAGATAGTTTGCAAAATGATTATTCAGATTATGAACCAGTAATAGCAAAAAGAAGAAAAATGGAAGATCTATCTCCAATGGATGAGGCTGAGGCAATTGAGAATATGGAGCTTCAAAATTGGGACCAATATATGTTCAAAAATAGAAAAACAGGAAAGATCTCTGTCGTCTACAGGTTAGGGGATAATTATGGAATTATTGAGGAACCTGATAAACCTGTGTAGATCTTAAGATCGTTCCAGAGAGCATTGATCATTTGTCTACGGTCAAATAATTAAAATAAAAACCCCCTCTTCTGAGGGGGTTTGCTTTAGTAAGATCTATTTTTATTCTGTTTCTGTTTCGGTTTCAGTTTCTACCTCTGTCTCATCTTCAGCTTCTGTTTCACTCTCTTTTTCAGATTCCTCTTCGGTATCTTGACCATCGTTCAATCGGTTATTGAAGTCAGTTAAAAGATCTCTTGTGATCTTTAAGAGCCCATATTTAGGAGGATTAGAAACATTGTTTTGAATTGTTGAGCTATCACGAATTTCTGTTAACCAAGCAGAAGATTCCTCATTAAATTTTTGACTTTTGTATAGGTCTGCAACATCTTCTTTAACATCCTCGTATTTTGATTCCTCTCCAAAATATACATCCTTATATTCTTCATAGAAGGCTAGTAAATCTTCTTCTGATGGTTCTGTTACGATCATTTTTTCAGCAAGTAACTGGATCTTCAAATTCCTCCTATAAGCTTCTTCTGTTAATCCGTTAGCTTCCAAGGCACTTTCAAATGCTTCTTGACCACCAATATCTTCTATTGTCTGATCAACCAATTCTTGAATATCTTCTTCTGTGACTGTGATCTCATCTTTTGCAGCTTCTTGAATTATTAGCTGCTCATTAACAAGTTGAGATGCAATTACTTCTCCGTAAGCTTCTTCTAATCTTTTTTCATATTCGCTTCGTGATATCCTGTAGCCATTAACAATAGCAACACTATAATCATTGTTAATATACTGAACAATAAAATCTACAACAATCAATGTAGTAACAATAAGTAATACATAAAGTGCAAATTTTTTGAAGTTAGGTTTTACTAACTTTATTTTTAATTGAGGTGATCTACTTTGAGAAATTTCAGATTCTTCCGTTACAGGTTTCTTTTTCATTACTTCTGTAGTCTTAACTTTTGCTTCTGATCTTACAACATTAGTTGGAGTTTTTTTAACCTGATTAGGTGTTTTACTCATATTTTTAGATTTGGGCTGGTTTCTTGAGCCTTTTTTCTTTTGAGCCATGAAATATAACTTATAAAATTAATTCTTTGACTTTCGTAAGTTTAACAGAATAGGTAATTTTTATAAAGAGTATTCACTAGTTTAAGTGAAGATATAGTGAACTTTCACCATTTCCATGATCGATGATCACATATCTACCACCACAAATATCAGTTTGGACAGTAGTAGCTTTTCCACTTTTTATTGCTTTAACAGGTGCTCCAGTACCTTGAGTTGAGTAGTATCCTGCTGGCCTATGGTATCCAGCACAATTTAGTTCAGGGAAATATTTGAGTCTACCTGTTTGATCTCCATCATAATAACTAACCATGTCTACCGCATAATTATAAACATGTGGAAATTGAGTCACATAGGATCCATTCATGGGGACTACACAGTTTATAGGGTAGGCGTATGTATGAAGAGATGCACCAAAGCAAGAATTATTAGGATTAGTAATATAACCATTTACACGGTATTCAAAATGTAAATGTGCTCCAAATGTCATACCTGAAGAACCTTGGAAACCTATAATATCTCCAGCATTAACTGGAGTGTTAGCTGCAATAGTACCGCTTTTGAATAATTCAAATATCAATTGGGTGATTTGTGCTGTTGCTGCATCTTCAACAGCTTTCAATGCCGCATAATTTGCTCTATATTCAGATTCTCTTGCTTGAGATTGAGCATATAAACCTTGATATTCAGATTGTTGAGAATCTAGCTTCTCTTTTTCTGCAAATAGTTCATCTTTTTTAGCTTCTGCTTCCGCTTTGATCTCTTTAACTTCTTCTTTTTTACCTGCGAGAATCTCTTGCTCCTCTTCTAGAGCCTTTATTTGTGAACTCATACCAGCTAAAAGCTCACGATCTCTTTCTTTAGCATCTTTTAGATATTTCAATCTCCTCATTAAACTATCAACCTTACTAAAGCTGACTAAAAGTTCAACAGATGATATTGAAGAGTACTTATACGATAAAGCTATTCTTTTCTGAATGGCATCTTGAAGTCTTACGATCTCTTGAGAAGCAGTATCAATATTATTCTGCGTTGTTTCAATATCTTTATTAAGAAGCCTTATTTCGACATTCTTCTGATTAAGCTGAACTTCAAGTTCATCTATATTATCTTCAGTAAAACTAATTTGGTTCTGAAGGTATGCAATTTTGTCATATAGATCTAACTGAGCATACTCCTCTGCCGAAATGCGGTTGTTCAACTGCTTTTTATCATTTGCAATTTGTTCAGCTTGATCTTGAAGGAAATCCAAACATGCTTGATCGGTCATATAATCTGGGCAAGATGTTTCATAAGCTTTTGTAGGTTTAGACAAGCTTGTTAAGCTATATAAAAGTACAAATCCTATTACTGCTGTAAATAAGATTATTGATGAAAAATTGGAGACAAATTTTGTTTGATATTTATTTCTGCTTATTATCACAAGCTATTTCTCTTTCAATGTTAGATTTCTCATAACGGAGAAAGAACTGCTCAAAAGTCCAACTATGGCTCCAACAGCAATATGTATGAAATAGAATAATCCTACAAATTCGAAGTTGAATTCAGTTATGAAGTCTAGTTTCAGCTCTTTCGTAAGTTCGATCAAGATGTAATGTAAATTAGATTCATTTCCATTTTGCATAATAATATACAAAGGAACAATTATTAAAGTTGCAGCAATAATTGATCCGATTGTTGTATAGAAAACCCCTTCCAAAATAAACGGCATTTTGATGTGCCCATCTCTTGTACCAATTAGGTGCATGATCTCTATCTCTCGCTTGTGGCTGTTGATGTTGAACGAGATAGTTATAAATACTAGAGAGATAGTAATTATTGAAAATATACTTATTATTGCAATTGCACCAACATTTATACCATTTGAGATAGATTTTAGCTGATCAACAATATCCTTATGATATACAACTTCATCAATATATGGATTTGTTTTCTGTTCTTCTTCAACAACCTCCGAGATCTGTTCAAGAAATTCTAATGATTGAGCCCTGACATCAAGGCTAGGCGGTAGCCACTCTGCAGAAACAGAATCAATCAATTCAGGATCATCAGAATAATAATCCATATATAATTGCAATGCTTCTTCTTGATCAATATATTCAATTTCTTCAATACCCTCTTGTTTCTCTAGTAGATCTTTTACCATGGAGATCTCGCTTTCAGGGGCATCAACATCAAAATATATTTGAAGTTGTGCTTTAGTTTGAGAAATGCTGACAGCTCGTTGAGCTAAAATCGATAATCCAATAAAAAATGAAGCAGTCACAAATACAATTGTTGCAACTAGAATTGTTGCAAGCGATAGCCATCTATTACGAATAATATTGTTCTTAGTATTTTTTAGAATGGTAGCCATTTAAATTTCCCCTTTTTAACTTTACTTTTATCATTCTTATTTTTGTTACCTTTATTATCTTTTTTATCTGGTTTTCTTTTATCTTTTTCAGGACCTTTTTCTTTTTTTGTTGTAATTTTTTCCTTAATATCACCTGATCTTTCATCTTGATCCTTTTCATTTTCTATTACCGTATCTTCATCATCAGTTACCTTGATCGATAAAGGTTTCTTGCTATTGGGTCTCTCATATCCACCCTTTTTATCACTAATGATCTTTCCTTTATCCATTAATATAACTCTTGTCTGCATAGAATCAACTAGATCTTTTGCATGGCTTACTACCATTACTGTTGTACCCCATGTATTAATAGTTTTTAAAAGATCTAAAATTTCGAAAGATGTATCAGGGTCTAAATTTCCAGTCGGTTCATCCGCTATGAATAATTTTGGATCATTGGCCAAAGCTCTTGCAATAGCGGTTTTCTGCATCTCTCCACCAGAGAGATCTTCCGGGAAAAGCTTCTGTCTGTCTTGTAAGCCAACAACTTCGAGAAGATAATCGACTGTCTCATTTATTTCATTCTTAGGTTTGCTTGATATCTCAAGTGCAAATTCAATATTCTCTCTAACTGTCTTGCTTGGAATAAGTTTTAGATCTTGGAAAACGACACCTAATTGCTGTCTGTATAGGGAAAGTAATTTTCTCGGAATTGATGTAACCTCAATATCTTCAAAAAGAATTGAACCAGCAGTTGGAAGCTCTTGCCTGATAATAAGCCTTATTAATGTGGATTTACCAGCACCAGAAGGACCAATAACAAAGAAGAACTCACCATTTTCTGCGGTAAATGTAACATCATCTAATGCAACAATTTCGTTCTTGTAGATTTTACTTACATGCTCAAATTTCAAAAAATTCATCATAGTAAATTTAATGATACTCAATATCAATACTCCATATTATCTGATTCTTATCTCAGCGTCTATGAATTGTTCAAGATCTCCATTCAAAACATTTTCAGGATCAGATCTTTCAATATCAGTTCGGAGGTCTTTGACTAATTTATAAGGATGTAACACATAGTTTCGTATCTGATTCCCCCATCCAGCAACTTTGTGTTCACCTTTGATCTGTTTTATCTCTCTTTCTCTCCGTTCTTCTTCTATCAACCATAGTTTTGACCTTAATATTCTCATAGCATTCTCTCTATTTTGAGCTTGACTACGACTTTCTGAATTATGCACGGTAATGCCTGTCGGAATGTGGGTGATCTGAACTGCTGTGGAAGCCTTATTTACATGTTGACCTCCTGCCCCACTAGCTCGAACGGCTTTAAAATCAATATCTTCATCTTTAATTATTACATCTGTGTCATCATCATCAATTAATGGAGTCACTTCAACCCCTGCAAATGATGTCTGCCTTAGGTTTTGAGCATTAAAAGGGGATTGTCTAACAAGTCGGTGAGCCCCAGTTTCTTTTTTAAGCATTCCAAAAGCGTAATCGCCTTCAACGATCATTGTAACAGTTCCCAAACCAGTTTCAGTACCTCGAACCATATGTTGAACTTCATATTTCCAGCCTTGTTTTTCAAAGAACATTGTATACATTCTAAACAACATTTCTGTCCAATCATTTGCTTCAGTACCACCTTGCCCTGAATGAATAGAAAAAATAGCATCTGACGGATCATACTTCCCATTCAGGAACTTTAAGGTTTGGAATTTATTTATTTCGTCCTTTAATTTGCAATACTCTTCACTCATTAATTCTTGCTCAGATTCATTATCCTTATCTGACATTTCGTAAAGTTCCATAAGTGAATCTGCACTCTCTTTCAATATTTGTGATTGAGCGATCTCTTTCTTAATATGTTCCAGCTCTTTCATTATTTTTTTTGCATTGTTCTGATCTGACCAAAGATTCGGCTCCATACTTTTTGTTTGTAGCTCGCCTAAACGAGATTCTTTCTCATTTATGTTCAAATCAGCTATAGTGTTACTGATCTCTTCTTTTAAATTGTCTAATTTTGCTTTGCTAATTGTTTCCATTTTTGTATTATATCATCAGTATGTTCGATAAAATATTTAAAAATTTTAAATCCAGATCAGAAAGCTCGTCTACATCAGGTGTTAAATCAAAATTAGTTACTTTAATAATATTAGATGGTTTCGGAGTTCATCCAGATCCTCTAGGTAATGCTATTATTCAAGCAAAAACACCTTTTATGGATACTATCTGGACAAAAGGACACAGCACTTTATTACACGCTTCAGGTATTCATGTAGGTTTGCCTGAATTAGAGAATGGAAATTCTGAAGTTGGACATTTAAATCTCGGCTCTGGGCAAGTAGTATTTCAAAGTTTACCAAGAATTAATGATGCAATAAAAAACGGTAATTTCCATGAGAATCCTATTATAGCTGAAGCAATTAAAGTGGCTAAAGAGAGAGGAACTAAATTCCATTTAATGGGAATTTTAAGTGACGGTGGTGTTCATGGTCATATAGACCATTTATTCGAGCTGATGAGGATATGTAAAGATTTCGGTATCGATCCGTATATACACGCTTTCATGGATGGTAGAGATACGAGTATGTTCAGAGGAAAAGAATATCTACAAAGATTATTACGAAGGATCAGTGATCTAGGTGTTGGTCATATAGCATCTATAAGTGGAAGATATTATTCAATGGATCGAGATAAAAGATGGGAGAGGACTCAGCTTGCCTATGATTCAATTAGAGGTTATGGAAAAAGATTAGCAACTGACCCTATTCAGCTGATAGAACAGGCATATAAGGAAGGTGAGAATGATCAAATCATTTTACCAACAACAATTGTTGATAGAGAAGGATCACCTATTGGTCCAGCTGGTGATAGAGATGTAATGCTGTTCTTTAACTTTCGTGAAGATCGTGCGAGGCAGTTAACAAAGGCATTTGCTATCGAGGATTTTCCCAATATTGTAAAAGAAGTTAAATTACAGGATATACACTTTGTAACAATGACAGGTTATGAAGATGGACTTCCAACTCATGTTGTATTTCCTCCAAAGAAGATCGAGATGTCATTAGCACACGTTCTAGCTGAAAAAGGTCTAAAACAACTTCATATTAGTGAGACGGAGAAGTACACGCATGTCACATATTTTTTTAATGGTGGTATTGAAGAACCACATCAAGGAGAAGATTTTTTTAATATTCCATCGCCTAAAGTTTATGATTATGATGAAGTTCCAGCAATGAGTGCCGAGATCATTAGAGATGAGGTTGTATATAGACTTAATCACAATACTGAATTCAACTATTCACTTTTATTATTGAACTTCGCAAATCCTGATATGCTTGGTCATACAGGAAATATTGAAAAAACTATTCGTGCAAATGAGATTGTTGACCAGTGTGTGAAGGATATTGTTGAAGCAACAATTGCAAATAGTGGTGTGGCGATCGTTACTGCTGATCATGGAAACTGTGAGACA
>CAZINM010000027.1:0-1355 GCA_964540605.1 uncultured Candidatus Saccharibacteria bacterium | reverse complement strand
GGTTCAATTAATGTTTATCATACAAATAATCCAGTTCCATTTGTTTTAGTCGACAAAAAAGAGCAGATGTTACGAAAGGGTGAAGAGCAGATCCTAAAGATCGGTTCTGGTAAAGATGTTCCGGTTTCTGGATTATTGGCAGATGTCGCACCAACAGTCCTTGGAATTTTAGATGTGGATCAACCAGAAAGTATGACAGGTTTGAATCTTATGGATGTTATTGATTAACTCGCTATCAATTTTCGAAAATTACCAGTTTATTGGCTCTTTATCGTTTAATATCAGATATTTGTTTGCTTTTGAGAAATGTTTACATCCAAAGAAACCTTTATGAGCAGATAATGGTGATGGATGTGCTGAAGTTAAGATATAATGTTTCTCTTTATCAATCATTTCACCTTTTTTCTGTGCATATGATCCCCAGAGCAAAAAGACAACACCTTCTAATCTATTTGATACTGCCTCTATCACAGCATCTGTGAACTCCTCCCAGCCTTTACCTTGGTGAGATCCGGCTTCTCCGGCTCTTACAGTTAAAGTGGCGTTTAGTAGTAGGACTCCCTGTTCGGCCCATCTTTCTAAATTACCGTTCTCTGGCATTTTCTTGCCGATATCTGTTTCTATTTCCTTATAAATATTTTGAAGAGATGGTGGAATAGAAACATCTTCAGATACAGAAAAACATAAACCATTTGCTTGTTTCGGACCATGATACGGATCTTGTCCAATTATAACGACCTTAACTTTGTTGAATGGACATCTATCAAATGCTCGAAAAATTTGGTTTCCAGATGGATAAATTGTTTGAGATCTATATTCATTGCGAACAAATTTAATCAGATCTTTAAAATACTCTTTACCGAATTCATCTGAAAGTTCTATTTTCCATGATTTATCGATCTTGATATCGTCCATAATATTTGTTAATTAGCAGATTTATTTGTATCTACAAGATTATATCATTTTTTATTTTTTTTATGAGATATCTTTTGCATAAAAAGGGTTGCCAGCAGTAGTTCAAATAGGTATATTGGAATTAGTAAAAAGTTAATAAATTTTCGTGTGGAGTGAGCTGTGAGAATAAACTGCCTTAAGGTAGTGGGAAAAAGTAAGCTCTTGTTTAAAAGGCTATCAATTAGCCTGTTTGTGTTTGCAGTTATTGGGTTTGTTATAGTAGTTTCTGACGAAGTAGAAGCCCAGACAATGAACACGATAAACTTCCAGGGGAAGATAGTCCAAGATGATGGATTGAATGTAACCAGTAGTGAGACAAGTTGTATAGCATCAGGAGCAGACACATGTGGATTCCAGGTAGTTTACTACGATGCGAGTACTGGAGGAAATACATTAGGGAC
>CAZINM010000026.1:0-15329 GCA_964540605.1 uncultured Candidatus Saccharibacteria bacterium | reverse complement strand
TCAGATGCTAATGGATCACAATTCTTTATTGTATCTAAGCGTGCAAATACAAAATCTCTTGATGGCCTTTATACACCTATTGGAGAGGTGACCAACGGTTTTAATGTGATTGACGCAATAGAGCAAGTTGATGTTGATGGTAGATATATGCCTTATGAAGCAGTTATCATTCAAGATATTCTCATCAAGGTAAATTAGAAATTTTTCATCATTTTTTAATCCTTGCGGTGTAAAGTCTTTGATATGGAAGACATATCAAGTAGACTTACAAATTTAGTTAGTAAACATCCAAAGCAATCCATCTTAATAGCGTTTTTTGTTGGTGTTATATTTGGCATTCTCTTGTCAATATTATTTTATGGTCAAACTGATCGTGATAATGAGTGCCAAGAGGTAGTGAATGTTGCGGAGGATGTTAAGGAGGGTACTGGGGAAGATCGGGTGGAGGGAGTGAGTGTTGAAAAAGTTGATAGGGTTGTAGAAATATCGCATACCGAAGATATTATTGAGGAAAAGGAGGTTTGTGTTGATATCGAAGGGGCGGTGAAGAAACCAGGGGTCTACTGTCTTCCTGAAGATTCTCGCTTGGTTGATATCTTAGAAAAGTCTGGAGGTTTTATCTCTGATCGTTATGCATATAAATATGTATCACAAAGGATGAATTTTGCCAAAAAGATCTTTGATGAAGGAAAAGTTTATATACCTTTCGATGAAGATGTAGTATGTGATATCGTTGACCCAAATAATGATCCATCTACAAACGATAACTTTTACGATACGAGTCAGGATAATGATCAAAATGCAGGTGGTCAGGATGAAGATATTTTTGATGACTTTGACGATACAGATGTTTCGGACCAAGATAATTCATCTCAAGAAGGTTCAGATAATGCTCAATGTATAGATATCAATAGTGCAACAAAAGATGAATTAATGACCATCTCGGGCGTTGGTGAAGTTACTGCTCAAAATATTATTGGAAGTAGGCCATTTACTATCTCCGAGGACTTGCTTGATGTAAGTGGAATAGGGGATTCAAAATATCAACAGATCCTTCCATTTATATGTGAGTTGTAATGTTCAAGATTTTCATAAACGCAACAAAATACATGTTTTTTCAATTTGATCATCATCCCTTAAGATCATTTTGTTTATTGACAATATTATTCACTGTGATAAGCACTTACAACCTGAATAGTAAGATCTTTTGGTTCTTATTAGCAGTCAGCTTTATACTTATTGCCAGTTTGCGATCTAGAAGAAAGTTGCTTTTATTTATAGCAATATTCATTGGCATATTTTCCTTTAATTTCTATGAAAAGATATCTATTCACAAATCTGAGTTCATAATTAGGGAGATCAACAGTTGTAATGAAATTCAAGGGGTGATCGTTCGTGATCCCATACTTGATCATGAAGAAACGAAGTATGTTATTCGAATATTTCAGATTTGTGACGAAAGGGTCGAAGAAAATATTAACCTATTGATAAAAGTAAATAAATACCCTTTGGCAAGTGTCGGTGATAAGTGCTTATTAACAATAGATCAAAGTTCCAGCTATCAAAATGATAAATATATTAAATATTTACAGTCAAATGGAATTAGTGGATCGTATAGTGGTGAGTCTCTGAATTGCATCTCTTTATCTCCAAGTAGAAGGATCGACCTTTTTACAAAATTACGAACCATACTTTATTCATTTAAAACTGAAATTACAAAAAGAGTAAGTCAGAGCGTTTTAGAGCCATATGCATCTTTATGGCTTGGAATAATGTTTGGTGATGATCATCTATTTTCTGATGATATGACAAATATTTTCAAGCTAACGCAAACAACGCATATTATTGCTGCTTCTGGTTTCAATATTGCTACTGTTGAAGGGATCTTTGATAAGTTAAGCAAACATCTTATTAGAATGAGGATCCGTTTGCTCCTTATAATTCTGGCAGTTTTTCCAGTATGTGTTTTTGCTGATATGTCAGGTTCAATAATCAGAGCTTATTTAATGATGATATTCTCAAAAATATCTAAATTGTCCGGAAGAAAGTATGATCCTTTCGATGCTTTGCTCTATTCGACAGTTTTGTTGCAAATTGTTGGATTCAAACCAGTTCAAAATATTGGATATCTATTGTCGTCTGCAGCAACCATAGGCGTTGTTATAATATATCCGATCATTAGGTCTCTTTTTGAACGCTTATCAAGATATCGAAATTTATTTAATTTAATTGATGATATTCTCCTAGGCTTCTCATCAAGTATCTCCGTGTATCCAATTGTAATGATGTTCTTCGGTGGCGGATCATTATTAGGCGTAATAACGAATTTCATTGTGTCTGATCTAGTTGAACTAATATTTTTTTTGGGAGGAGCGTGGGCAATTTTTTTACATAGGTTGCAGACAGTTTCATTGTTAATTTTAATTTTTCAGCAAAGCATCCTTTCAGTCTTTATTCGAATACTAGCCATATTTTCTGATTGGTTTCAAAGATACTTAATATTTCGATATATCGATTCTGCGATATTGGTTGTTGGATCAATAATATTATTGCTTGCTATATATAAAAGAATGAAGGTCATTTTTGATCTTTACAGTCAGAATATCGCATTAGAAAAATGAAGAAGGCTTTATTATCGATATTGATCTTACATAATATTGTATCCGGTCATCTATTTAGTAACGAAGTAGCTGATAAGGTGGTATTTCTAGATATTGGAGCAGGGGATTCTACCTTAATAAAATATTATGGACTAAATATTTTTATTGATGGCGGACCATCGGATAACCTTATTTATGAACTTGATGGCCGTATAGATAATTTAAACCCGAAAATCGACATTTTCTTTCTAACTCATCTGCATGAAGATCATCTCTCTGGATTAGAAGAAGTGTTAAATCACTATACTGTAAAAACGCTTATTGTACCTAATATATGTGGTATTCAAAACAGATTACAGTATTTATCAAAGCTTTCAGTTTCAAACTTTAAAATAATAGAAGCGAATTCTAATAATATGATCAGTATATCAAAGGATTTTTCAATTGAAGTACTTTATCCCTATTTATCAGCTGATTTGTGTATTGAGGCGGATAAGAATGAAAATAATAACTCACTTGTATTAAGAATGGATATCAGGGGAAAGTCGTTTCTGTTTATGGGTGATGCCGAAAAGGAAGTAGAGAAGTGGCTTATTAGTAACTCATATGATGAGATCTCTCGAATTGATATTTTAAAAGCAGGACATCACTGCTCAGACACATCTAATACAAAAAACTTCATTCTGGTAACTGATCCTAAAATAACAATATGTTCAACTTCAAAAGATAATAGTTATGGTCATCCATCTGAAGCTGTTGTAAAGGCCTTTATTGATAATGGTACGAGAGTTTATAAAACTTACGAATTTGATGATGGGATAGTGATCGAACTGTGAGTTTTTAACTCCCTAGATCTTAGAGATTGTAGTTTAATTAGATGGTAAAACTTAAAAAATAATGAGATCTATTTTGATAGTTCGGTATTCCTCATGACCAATTTTCGTGGTAAAATTGCTCGTTTATTGAAACCGGATCGTTTTGGAGTATACTAA
The DNA here is from genome assembly GCA_964540605.1 of uncultured Candidatus Saccharibacteria bacterium. GTDB lineage: Bacteria > Patescibacteriota > Dojkabacteria > SC72 > JAHDCA01 > CAZINM01. The sequence continues at coordinate 11,737 of CAZINM010000026.1, read as the reverse complement.
TTGAGCTAGAATATCGATCAGATCAAGTAAGATATACTGATCGAGCTTAAAATTTGGTTTTGAGTATAATAATTGAATTTGAATATCTATCAGATCAATTTAAAGTATTCTAATCAAGTTAAGAAGTTCAGATAGAAGTTACAATAGACAGGAATATGTGTACCTGTAGCTCAACGGAAGAGCAACTGCCTTCTAAGCAGTAGGTTGTGGGTTCGAGTCCCGCCAGGTACGCCATATCAAAGTACACCATATTCAAATCCTCGCACCGAAATAAATCTCTTGAGATAAATACAAAGCGACTACATGAGCAGTATATTTGCTCGTAATTATCGCTATCGGATATCTTCAAGTATTGACAAATGATCTTGATCCACTAGCGTTTATTTCAATTGGCCTAGAACAAAATATAGTCGATCTTATAGTTTGCATATCAAATGTGAACATTTCCTAAATAACAACAATAACTAACATTTACCATGTTATGGGATTATTGACCAACACAATTGGTTGGGTATACTGAAGTCAAGATTAACAATATATTGTGTTTATATGAAATGTCCTTACTGTGGCTCTCGTGATACTAAAGTAGTAGATAAACGAGATAAATTTGAAGAAGGTGTCACTCGTAGAAGGAGAGAGTGTCTCTCTTGTGGTAAGCGTTTTACCACATACGAGAAGATAGAGAATGTTGATCTTACAGTTCTTAAAAAAGATGGTTCACTTCAACAATATGATAGGAATAAGCTTTATAAAAGCATTTCTAAATCAGTTGATGCAAGTGTTTCTGATGAACAGATACAGCAAGTCGTTGATGATATAGAGATGAAACTGTTAAATATGGACACTACAGAAATCAGTTCTGAGTACATAGGAGGTTTCGTCTTAGAGCATCTTCGAAATTTAGATCCAATAGCATATATGAGATTTGCTTCTGTATATAAACATTTCAGGACACTTGAACAGTTTGAAGAGGAGATCAGGGCACTTAGGGTTTCAAAAAAATAGTATCATTTTACATTTTTTGCATTACCAACTTGAAAAAAGTTGTATCAAAGAAAATTAAAAATATAAAGGAAAAAGTATCTAACAAATCTTTTAAATATGTGGTTAAAAGGGATGGGAGGAAAGAAGAATTTGTAAAAAACCGTATAGCTACATCGATATTTAAGGCTGCAGAGTCTGTAGGTGGTACTGATAGGAAAAGAGCAGATGAGGTCGCTAAGGAGGTTATAAATCGGTTACATTCTAAGTACGGAGATGAAGTAACAATTAAAAGTGAAGATATTTTCGATACAGTTATAGCAACTCTAATGGATTTAGGGCATGGTAAGACTGCTGTATCTTATAAACTTTATAGAGATCTTAGTAACAAGGTAAGGAATATCAAATCATTGATCGATGCCGAAGAGCTTGTTAAAGGATATATTGGTGAGAGTGATTGGAGGGTGAGAGAGAACAGCAATATGTCATATTCATGGCAGGGTCTTAATAATCATCTTTCATCAACTGTTCAAGCAAATTATTGGCTACATAGTATATATCCGAAAGAGATTGGCAACGCCCATATTAATGCAGACATTCATATACATGATCTCGGTATGTTGGCTATTTATTGCTGTGGCTGGAGTCTCGAGGATCTTTTACTAAGGGGTTTTACAGGTGTTGTTGGTAAAGTATCCTGCGCTCCTCCAAAACACTTTTCTACAGCATTAGGACAGGCTGTGAACTTCTTGTACACATTGCAACATGAAGCTGCTGGTGCTCAAGCATTCTCAAGTTTTGATACATATCTTGCACCATTTATTAGGTATGATGGTTTGTCTTATGATGAAGTTAAGCAGAAGATACAGGAGTTTGTTTTCAACATGAATGTCCCAACAAGGGTAGGTTGTCAGACTCCATTTACTAATATCACAATGGATTTGAAGCCATCTGGGGCTCTAGCAGAGGAATCTGTGATCATTGGTGGACAAAGGATGAAAGAGCAATATAAGGATTTCCAAGAGGAGATGAACATGCTTAATAAGGCTTTTGCAGAAGTTATGATGGAAGGTGATGCAAATGGTAGGGTTTTCACATTCCCAATACCAACATACAATATTACAAAAGATTTCGATTGGGATAATGAGGAGCTTAATTCTATATGGGAGATGACTGCAAAATATGGCATCCCGTACTTCTCAAATTTTGTTAATTCAGATATGAACCCTGATGACGCAAGATCTATGTGTTGTAGATTAAGGCTTGATAACAGGGAACTTCGAAAAAGAGGTGGCGGTCTTTTTGGATCGAATCCATTAACAGGGAGTGTAGGTGTTGTAACAATAAACTTACCAAGAATTGGATATACATCGAAAAATAAGAAAGAGTATTTCGAACAATTAGATAAGATGATGGATCTTGCTAAAGAGAGTCTAGCAATTAAAAGGGAGACACTCGAGAAATTTACTGAAATGGGACTTTATCCATATGCTAAATTCTATCTAAGTAATGTAAAAAGTAGGTTTAAGGAGTATTGGAAGAATCATTTTAATACAATTGGTCTGAATGGCTTGAACGAATCATTATTGAATTTTTTAGGTAAAGATATTGCAACAAAAGAAGGTCATGAGTTCGCATTGGAAGTTCTTGATCATATGAGAGATAGAATTGGAATGTATCAAGAAGAAAGTGGCGATATTTATAATCTTGAGGCTACACCTGCCGAGTCAACTGGATACAGATTCGCTAGAGCAGATATTAAAAAGTATCCAGATATAATCACAGCAATAGGTAAAGCGAATGAGATCGAAGATGAGCCGTTTTACACAAATAGTTCTCAACTTCCAGTTGGTTACACGAGCGATCTTTTCGAAGCTTTAGATCTTCAAGATGATCTACAATGCAAATATACTGGAGGAACAGTGTTCCACGCATTCTTAGGTGAAAAATTACCGAATATAGAGAGTGTTAAATCAATAGTTAAGAAAGTTGCAGAAACTTATCGTATGCCGTACTTTTCTCTAACTCCAACTTTTAGCATATGCCCGAAACATGGCTATATAAGTGGAGAACATGAGTACTGCCCCAAGTGCGACATAGAGATAGGTTATGTGCAGAAGAAGGAAACTGGTGTTAGTGAGATCGATCCAATGAGGGCAGGAATCGATCCAGATTTGTCAATATAAATTTATAGGTTTTTAATTATGTCTACAGATCCAAAATTACAAAGAACTAAATGTGAGGTTTACTCAAGAGTAGTTGGTTACCTAAGACCTGTTCAGCAATGGAATGGTGGTAAGCAGAGTGAATGGAAATGCAGAACAATGTTTACAAAGGTATAGCACTTGTAGGCTTTTTATATATAGAGTAATTGATGCATGTGATCTATATATAGCTATTTCAATTATTATTGACCACTTAGCTAATGGTTATTTCTGGTCTTGAAAAATTTACTTTGCTTGATTATCCTGGTAAAACTTCCGCGGTAGTGTTTACATACGGATGTAATTTTAGGTGTCCATACTGTCATAATCCTGAGCTTGTAGTAGAACCTCTAAATAGTAATTTAGTCTTTTCCGAGAGTGAGGTGCTAGATTTTTTGAAAGAGAGAATTGGTAAATTGGATGCTGTAGTTATAACTGGAGGAGAACCTTTGATATATAACGATCTAATAGATTTCATAGTTCATATTAGAACAATGGGTTATCTGGTAAAGGTTGATACAAACGGAAGTAAACCTGATTTTCTAAAAGAGATCATAGATAAAGGAATTGTTGATTATTGGGCAATGGATATCAAGTATGGTGCAGATATTTATGAAAAAGGTTTGAATGATGGATCTCCAATGAATAAAAAGAGTCTTATAGAAAGTATCCAACTAATTATGAATTCTTCAGTAAGCTATGAGTTTAGAACTACTGTCGTTAAAGGGTTGCATGATATTGAAGAAATGAAGAGAATAGGGGAGCTTATTAATGGAGCGAAAAATTACTATATTCAAAACTTTAGACCTGGAAAGACGATCGATAAAAGTTTATCAAATAAAAATAGCTTTACAGATCTTGAATTGGAAGAATTAAGAGAAGCAATTTCACCTTATGTTATGAATGCAGTGATAAGATAATAAATCCCTAAACTTGATCTTTCATCATCAGAATGATCTCCTTTAATGTACTTGACTGTGCTGATTTTTACCAATATGAGCTTTTAAGTATTCACCAGTTACTGAATTTTTGACATTTATTACATCTTCGATCGTTCCTTCTGCAACAATATAACCTCCATTGTCGCCACCTTCAGGCCCTAGATCTACGATCCAATCTGCATATTGAATAATGTCCATATTGTGCTCGATTATTATGACAGTATTGTTTTTATAGACCAATTTTTTCAAAACAGAAAGTAGTTTATCTACATCATGAAAATGAAGTCCAGTTGTAGGCTCATCTAAAATATAAACTGTATGACCACCAACAGATTTTGATAGCTCTTTTGCAAGTTTTATCCTTTGTGACTCACCTCCAGATAAGGTTGTTGCATATTGACCAAGCTTTATATAGCCTAGTCCCACCTCATCTAAAAGCTTTAACTTGTTACTTATGGCTGTAATGTTACTAAAGAAACCTAATGCCTCTTCTACACGCATATCTAAGACATCTGCGATATTCTTACCTTTATAATCTATCTGTAATGCATCTTTGTTATATCTTTTCCCACCACACTCTTCGCAAGTCACATACATATCTGGCAAAAACTGCATATCTATCTTGATTTGTCCGTCACCTTTACATTTTTCACACCTACCACCTTTTACATTGAAACTAAATCTCCCTGGTTTATAGCCTCTAGCTCTAGCTTCTGGAGTATTTGCAAATAGTTCTCTAATAGCTGAGAATGCCCCTGTGTAGGTGATAGGATTAGATCTTGGAGTTCTACCAATTGGAGATTGATTAATACCAATAACTTTGTCAATATGATCAAGTCCTTCAATAATATCGAAATTGCCAACTTTCCTTTTACCATGCATTTTTTCATTCATCAAGATAGGGTAGAGAGTATCATTAATTAGTGATGATTTTCCTGAGCCTGATACTCCAGTTATGCAGATAAATTTTCCTAATGGAATTGTTAGATCAACATTTTTTAGATTATGAGTTTTTACACCCTTTAACAGTAAAAGTTTGTCACCATTCCTTGATCTAGGGTTATCATTTTCTTCTGATGTTTCGTCTTCATCTTTTGCAAGATCATTCACTGACAAATTCAATTGCTCCTGTATCCTCTGTAAAGATTGTCCGACATAGAGAGACCTTTGGAGGTATTTAGCAGTTAGCGACCCCTGATTGATAAACGACTCAAGATCACCTTGTGCAACAATTTCTCCTCCATCATCACCTGCACCTGGACCAACATCTATTATATGATCTCCTCTTCGAATTGTTTCTTCATCATGTTCAACTATGATCACTGAGTTACCTAGATCCCTTAATGCTTCAAGTGCAGATATCAATTTTGAAACATCTCTTGGATGTAATCCGATCGAAGGTTCATCAAGTACATAAAGAACTCCTGTTAATCCTGTTCCAATTTGTGATGCTAACCTTATCCTTTGGGATTCTCCACCAGAAAGTGTTGTAGCTTTTCTATCAAGGGTTAGGTAGTTAAGACCTACATTTTTCAAGAAACTCAACCTTGAGATTATCTCTTTAATTATCGGTTCAGATATTTGCTTCTTGTTACCATCCAGTTTTAGATCACCAAAAAAAGTGCTAGCCTCATTAACCTGAAGTTTTGACACCTCATATATATTCTTCTTGTTGATCTTGACAGCTAAAGAGTAAGGTTTAAGCCTTTTACCTTCACATGTAGGGCATAGCTGTTCGATCATATATCTTTCAGTTTCGCGTCTGATGTAACTTGAAGCTGTTTCTTTATATCTTCTCTCCATTTGAGGTATTACACCCTCATATTCAGCATCGTACTCTCTATATTGACCTTGCTTATTTTGATATTGGATCCTGTAATACTGATTCGCCCCTGTACCATAAAAGATAAGATCAAAGATCTCTTTCGGAAGCTCTCCAATATGTGTCTTTAGGCTGAATTGATGGGCTTCAGCAACTTGTCCTAGGACGATCTTTGTCCATGACCCGTCTCTTGTTACAACATTTGCCCATGGAAATATTCCTCCTTCGAGTATTGATAGGTTAGGATTGTATATTTTACTGATATCGATCTTTCTAAGTGAACCTAGACCACCACAAGTTTCACAAGCCCCAATAGGTGAATTGAAAGAGAAAGATGCCGGCTGGATCTTTGGGAAGGAGATCTTACATTTATGACAGGTGTTATTTTCGGAGTAGAAGTACTCACTATCATTTATGATGATCTTTATTTCACCTTCTGCCATGTTCGATGATAACTCTAAAGCATCAATTAACCTTTTAGAAAAGTCTTTAAAGGCATTATTATCTTTATTTTCAAAATCATTTGGTTCAGGTGCAATAAGACGATCTATTATAAGATCAATATTATGCTTAATATTTTTATCTAAGTTGATACCATCAATATCATCAAGGGAGAATAGCTCGTTATCAATTCTGACACGAAGAAAGCCTTTAGAAAGTAAACGCTCTAGTAGTTCTATATAGGTTCCCTTGCGATCTTGGATAATAGGCGCAAGCACCTGGATCCTGATCTTTGAGGCGTCTTCTGATACTTTTGTGGATAAGTTATCTTTATATATATTTGACAGTCTTAAATAGACTTGTTCAGCAATCTCATGTATCGACTGAGCATTTACTAGCTCACCGCACTTAGGACAATGTGTTTCACCCACTTGACCATACAGTAACCGCATATAATCATAAATTTCAGTGACTGTTCCCACAGTAGAGCGTGGGTTATTACTAGAGGTTTTTTGATTAATTGATATAGCAGGGGATAAACCTTCAATTGACTCTACATCTGGCTTCTCCATAAGTCCTAAGAACTGCCTTGCATAAGAAGAAAGTGATTCTACATATCTTCTCTGGCCTTCTGCATATAATGTATCAAAGGCGAGAGTAGATTTTCCAGAACCTGAAACTCCTGTCATTACAACCAATTTATTCTTTGGGATAGTTAATGAAATGTTCTTGAGATTATTTTCTTTTGCTCCACGAATGATTATTTGATCCTGCATAACCTGCTATTATAGCACTTAATTTAGCGGTATTGATCTAAAAGGGAGTAGATAAGTTTTAATATATGTATCGAAAGGATCTTATGGTTTTTTGTGATCTTGTTAATGATATATTTCATCCCAGTAAACGAATTTGTATTGATCCAGTCTGAATGCGGATACACATTATAATATAGGCCTATAAATATCTAAAAAAGAAAAATTGATATGTAAAATATATAGGGTTTAGTTATATTTTTATAAACGAGTGTAAAAGTAGATAAATAGTGTTAGAATTCAGCCATAATTACAAATTGTGTCGTCTGAATTGGAGATGAAAATGTACCCGTAGCTCAATCGGATAGAGCATTGGTTTGCGGAACCAAAGGTTGTGGGTTCGATTCCCACCGGGTACGCCAGATGTATAAGTTAATCTTCTTTTAATATGTGTCCACAAGATCAAGAACAAACATCGAATAGAGTAATCCCTAATCTTGCTGAACTAGTAGATCGGGGTGTAATGGCATTGGATACAGAAGTTGATGATTTAAGTAGAGGTTATTGTGTAGTTATGGATCAAGAGAGGCAAACAATTCAAGGGGATGAGATTTTGTTTATTGGTGAGGTTGATAAGTTCGAGTCTGGTTGGTACAAACATTATAAAGGTGGAATTTATTATGCTTTTGGGGTTTGTGTAGATAATCAAAATAGAAGATATATTTTGTATCATCATCAAACAGATGAAAATGAAGGTGGTTTATGGGCAAGACCATACGAATCATTTGCTTCATATGTGCAACCCGATCCTTCAGTGGAATATGCTACTAAAAGATTCATATATCAAGGTCCCACTTAGATATTTTTCTTTTTCTGTAAACTTTTGTGTATAATATCGGTGTCTAATAAGCATCCGTAGCTTAACTGGATAGAGCACTGGTCTTCGGAACCAGGGGTTGAGGGTTCGAATCCTTCCGGATGCGCCAATGATTATTAAAAAATGTTATAATACATATCATTATAAGTTTGTTTCCAAAAAGATATGACAGATTCGGAACAAACTGCTCAAGCAAAAGTTATCGAAATTTATTCTCCCAAAACAGGTGAAAGCAGTGCTTTCGAAAAAGAGCCAAAATTAAGAGAGAGGATTGAGGGTTGTAAAGTTGCTTTCCAAACTGAGTTCGATCGTACTGAAGATCCCGAGGTTGTTGTTAGAAGTCCTGGTCGTGCAGAAATCATTGGTAATCATACTGATTATAACGATGGTTTTGCTATTTCGGCAGCATTATCTGCCAATAGTATCCTAACATTAATGAGTAAGAGAGAGGATAGAAAAGTTGTTGTGGTGAGCGAGGGATACGGAAGGATAGAGATTGATCTCGATGATATTGTTAAATTTCAAGGCGAATCACAGTTATGGGGAAACTATTTAGTTTCAGTCTTAGTTCATCTTATTCAAGAAGGTGAATTAAAATTAACTCAAGGTGCTGATATTTATATTGATTCGAATATTCCCACTGCAGGAGGTGTTTCGACATCAGCTGCACTAGAATTGGGTTTTGCGGTAGGTCTATTATCTTTGAATGATCATCCAATTGAACGCCTCAGATTAGCCCAAATATGTAAAAGTGCTGAAAATGATGAATATTTTGTAAATTCTCCTTGTGGATTTTTAGATCAAGGAGCTATTGCTTTAGCACAATCAAATGAATTTACATTTTTAGATTTTCATCAAAAACCAGTAGAATTTGTTGAGCAATTACCAGCAGAATTTGAAGCGGATGGTTATTCATTTGTTATTACAATTGATCCTACAGTGAGTAGAGGTGCTAGTTTAGGAGAATCAGGATATCCTGCCAGAAGGAAAGATTGTGAAGCAGGTCTAAGATTGGTTAATGATATTTTCAACGAGGGATTTACCTCACTAAGAGATATTACTCCTCAAATTTGGAATCAATCAATAGATGGAGGTAAAAGCATGAGAGATTCATTGTATGAATTGAATCCTTTATTAGCTAAGAGATTAGACCATGTTATATTGGAAAATTTAAGGGTAGTTCAACTAAACCATGTCTTACATAGGTTTGATAGGTATGGATCTAATGATGATTTTGATAAATTATATGTCGATATTGGTAAGTTATTAACTTTATCAGGTATTTCTGCAATTGAACTTTATGATCTAGCGCAAGGAACACCCGAGTTAGTAGAACTACTCACATGGCAACGGAAACTAGATTATGTTCTAGGTACAAGAAATATGGGTGGTGGGTTTTCTGGAATTACTTTATCTCTTGTCAGAACAGCAGATCTCAAAAGATTTAAAAGGGATGTTTTTGCCAGATATTCATATGGTGAAAGACTTCAATTCGTTGATTTTACACCTGGCCCAGGTGTTGAGTTATTAGAAAAAAGATGAGTTTTTGATTGAATTATTCTCTTATGATAATATTATGTAGAGAACGAATCTGTAAGTATTTACAGCGAATTACGAACAGTGAGAGCGTAATATGATTGGCAGAGGGAGGATCTCTAGATATTTTGTAAAAATAATGAAAGAAAGTGCTTGCTAAGAACAAGAATTTGAGTGGCACCACGGGTAAAAACCTCGTCTCATGTGGATAGTGTCTATGTGAGATGAGGTTTTTTCATAAAACTAAGTTATTATGTGTAACTCTAATGAAAATAATTATCGATAAAAATGTTTTCAAACTTATCCCATTATTGAATGAGACAATCATATTGGTCAAAAATGCTAATGTATCAACTTCTTACAGTAAAAAGATCCTTGAAGATCTAAGAAAAGCTGAACAGTTGATCCGAAATAAATACCAAAAAGATACTTTTGAGCAAAGTGATCTTTATAGGTCGTGGATGGGTGCTTATTCAGTCTTGATCGAGAATATAAAAGGTGAGAACCATAATCAGATCAAAAATGCTGTTCCATCACATATTGCACTAATTAAGCGTGTTTTAGATGGTAAAGATCTTCCAAATATTAATCCGATGGTAAACTTTTACAACATGCTCTCTCTTAAGTATGAAGTACCAATTGGGGTAGAGGATCTTGATCAATATTATGGAGATCTGCAATTGTGTATTTCAAATGGACAAGAGTTGTTTTCTGAAATTGGATCGGAAAAATATGTAAAAGTATGTGAGGGAGAACTAATCTGGAAAGACGCACTAAGTGCAACCTGTAGAATATGGAATTGGAGACAATCCGATAGAACAAAAACCTCGATAAAATCTAAGAACATGATCTTCATTATCGATAGTTATACCTATATTAGTAATACATTCAATCTGCAATCGCAACTGACAGGTGAGATTGCTAAGTATGTGGAACAATATTTCAATACAAAAGCTGAGTATTATTCCTTAACATCTGACAATCCCATATTAAATATTGATCACGAAACAAAAGATGATTCTAATCTGCCAAAGATAGAGCTGAATACAGTTAACGAGAAGAAAGCTAAAGGCAATTTAGGGATAAGGGGTAGGAAACCAACGAACTTAGGCTTGATAGATGAACAAGATCTGATCTATAAATTAACCACTGAAATATCACAAAAGTTAAATATCGATGAAAAGTCATTAAATCTTTCTTATCCACAGGACAGTAGTTATGGCGACATATCATCAACAATCGCCTTTATACTAGCAAAAGAGAAAGGTTGTTCACCAAGGGAAGCTGCAGAAGATTTTGTACAACAGTTGAAAAATACCTTTGGTAAAGAATATTTTGAAGAAATTAGCATAGCAAGTAATAGCTTTATAAATATGCGACTTTCTGTTGATCTGATAACGCAAGTTCTCTTTGATTCATACCAAAATATTGATAAATTTGGCAATTTCGATTTAGGTCAAGGCAAAAAGTTCCTTATCGAAAGTCCTAGTTGGAATCCAAATAAAACAGCACATGTAGGCCATGCATTGAACTTATTCATAGGTAAATCTTTGGTGCGATTATTTCAGACTGTTGGTTACGAAGTAGTGAATGACAATATCACTAATGATAAAGGACTTCCTGTTATGCAGACTATTTGGGCATATATACAATATGGCGAAAATAAAGAGCCACAAACTGATGAAAAATCTGATCATTTCGTTCATAAGTATTATCAACTAGGTAAAGCAAAATATGATGAAGATGATGCAGTAAAAGATCAAGTGAAAGAGATCTTAAGGAAATGGGAAGCTGGAGATGAGAAAATTCGAAATGTTTGGAAAAAGATCATAGATTGGGCATTTATCGGACAGGAACAAACGGTGAAGAGAGTAGGAGAAGAGGTCGGTTATGTGTGGTTCGAAAGTGATGTTTATCAAGGAGGAAAAGAGATCATTGAGCAACATATCGATTCTCCATACCTAGAGAAGATCGATGGACAGGCTGTAATTGCACGAATCGAGCAGGAGTACGGGTTACCTGACACAATCTTAATCAAGTCCGATGGCACAGGCTTATATCATACGCAAGATATTTATTTAACAATTAAAAAGAAGGAGAAGTTCAACCCAGATAAACTAGTTTGGGTCGTTGGAGAGGAGCAAATAACTCATTTCCAGCGCCTCTTTGCTATACTTGATGCT
>CAZINM010000025.1:3644-15372 GCA_964540605.1 uncultured Candidatus Saccharibacteria bacterium | reverse complement strand
AAATTAAAAATGGTATCTGTATTCCCTTCATATAAAACTCATAGGGGGTGGATGACAAAAAGATATAATGAGATATTTTCACATAAATGGAAAGTATCATCATTGTCAGAAGACTTGCATTGGGAGCGTTCTAATAGTATTATTAGGCGCAATTTGATAATTGCTGAATATAATAATTAGTTTTGATCTATTAAATAATGTCAAAGACTGCAGCAGCTGGAAGTGTAAAAGTATCTCCAAATGTGCCTGGTAAAAGATTAGGAGTTAAGAGATTCGCTTCCGAAAAAGTTAAAAATGGGAATATCATTGTTAAACAACGAGGCACAGTTTATCATCCTGGAAAAAACACGAAGATCGCGCGTGATCATTCTATTTATGCCGTCGCAGACGGACTTGTTAAGTTTAGAAGAATGACAGGACATAAAAGGAATAGCTTTTATGTAGATGTGGTCGAGGAATAAACTGACTCATCCTGTTACAAATTATGCCTAGGATAAAATATGTCCAAGTAGAGAATAAAAACGCACTTCTTGAATTGCTTCAGGAGGGTAGGTCATTCGAAAGAATTTATTTAGCTAGTAATGCTTATAAAGATCCAAAGACTAAAGCTATCATTACTTTAGCAACTGAGAAGAAGATCCCAATAGAAAAGGTTGCAAGAAGAGAGATCGGAAGAAGATCTAATACTTCAAGTTCTGAGAGTGTAATTGGCTTGATGCACATGGAATCTCATTATGATCTATCTGGATTAATAGATGATATTTTTCAAGATGGTAAAGATCCTTTCTTTCTTGTATTTAATGATATTCAATATGCTCAAAATGTTGGAGCTATATTTAGAACGGCATTCGCAGCAGGAGTTAATGGCGTAATTACACCTATTCAGAAGGGTAATTTGCTTAGTGATGAGGTTATAAGGATCTCAATGGGTACCTGTTTAAGGATACCTATTGTTGAGATGAATATTTTTACCGCAATAAAAGAATTGAAGAAAAATGCTATAGAAGTAATTGGGGTAGATATGGAGGGATCATCAATGTATGAAGCAGACCTAACTGGTCCAAAAGCATTCCTATTAGGCTCAGAGTATATGGGTATAACTTCTAAACTTGAGGAGCGAGCAGATACAATAGTTTCAATTCCTATGAGAGAAGGTTTAGGTTCGTTAAATGTAGGTATAGCTTCTGCAATCATTATGTATGAGAAACTAAGACAAGATACATTTCTTAAAAATAAGAAATTTTAATAATTCCCTTAGAATAGATTTCGGTAGGTAAAAACGCAATTATCAATTTCCTTGAGATAGCTTTTTGAGAAGATCTTTTAATTCTTTTCGAGACATATACCTAATACTCAATTTTCCACCTTTTGACATTCTTTGGACTCTAACTGTGTAACCAATTCTTTTTGATATCTTTTCAAGGATTATTCGAGTGCTTCTATCAAATTCAAGTCTTTCTTCACTGTTTTTCTCTTTTCCAAAATTGATCTTCCTAACAAGTTCTTCTGTCTCTCTAACACTTAAGATCTTTTTAATGATAATATTTGCAGCAGCTATCAAAGAAGCCTCGTCATTAATGCCAAGAAGTGCTCTAGCGTGACCTTCAGATATACTTCCACTTAATATGAACTCTTTAACTTTCTCAGGTAATACTAATAACCTGATCTTATTAGTTACTGCAACTCGGCTTAAGCCCATTTTCTTTGCAATAGCTGTTTGAGTAAGTCCAAATTGATCTTGTAATTGCTTAAATGCTGTAGCTTCTTCCAAGGCATTAAGATCTTTTCGTTGTATATTTTCAATTAGAGCTAATTCAAGCATCTCTTGTGGTGAAGAGTCCTTTATAACTACTGGTACATGTTTTAGACCAGCTAATTTTGAAGCTCTAAACCTTCTTTCACCAGCAATGAGATAATAATTATCTCCATTTGGATCTTTTGTGATTATCAATGGTTGAATAACGCCATGCTCTCTTATTGAATCTGCAATTTCCACAAGTTCATCTGGTTCGATTTTCATCCTCGGTTGATATGGGTTTGGAAGTATCTTTTCAATATCGAATTTATCATTATAAGGTGAATCTTTTGCACCCGAATAATCTCCAGTGGCTATAAGAGCAGACAAACCTTTTCCTAATCTATTATTCTCCATATTATTAATTTATCAAAATAAAACTACTTTTCAAACCTTTTTAAAAATTCATCTGCAAGTGAAGAGTATGCACCAGCTCCTGTTGAAGATGAATCGTAATCATAAATTGGTTTACCATATGATGGTGCTTCAGATAATCGAACATTTCTAGGGATTATGGTTTTAAACACAAGTTGCCCAAAATATTCATTTACCTCATCAACGACCTGTGTAGATAATTTAGTTCTGCTATCAAACATCGTTAAAATAACACCGCCAATAGAAAGATCTGGATTTATGCTTTTTACCAGTTCTGTTGTTCGAAGTAATTGACCTAAACCCTCAAGAGCAAAATATTCGCATTGTATCGGCACCAAGAGACTATCAGCCGCAGTAAATGCATTTATGGTTAATAAGCCTAACGAGGGTGGGCAATCTATGATGATATACTCAATGTCCTCATTAAAATTACTTAAGGCCTTTTTGAGGATTGTTTCTCTAGCCATCATATTAACCATCTCAACTTCAGCACCTGCTAGTGACAAATGAGATGGAACAAGCATCAGGTTGGGATATTCTGTAGTCACAAAAACCTTCGAGATCTGTTCTCCACTAATTAAAACATCATAAATACTTTTATATGGAGATTTACTATCTTTATCCCATTCGTTAACATTATAGTGTGATGTAAAGCCTATGCCAGAAGATAAATTTGCTTGTGGATCGAGATCGATCAATAGTACCTTTCTACCTTTCGAAGCAAGGCCGGCACCTAAGTTGATTGCTGTAGTTGTTTTTCCTACACCACCTTTTTGATTAGCTATAACAAATGTTCTCATTATTATTTTCCCTTGAGATCATTTTATATGATGTAACAGATACTGGCAATGAAACATTAGCAATTAGTAGCTTGGAGTTTTTATCAAACGTATCGAATTAAACGGATAAAATACGAACCAAACACGACCTTTGATCTGTGAAACTTCTATCGGACCAAAAGTTCTTGAATCTGAGCTGTGTTCTCTGTTATCTCCCGCTACGAAAACTTTTCCCGCAGGTACGATTATTGTCTGACCCTCAGAGATATATGCGCCTTGCTCAGTATATACTGTTGGTTCCAAATATTCACTTTCGTTAAGATATTCTCCATTAACGAAAAGCTTACCATCTTGTACTTGAACAGAATCACCTTCAACGGCAATAACTCGTTTTATGAAATCTCTAGTTTCATTGAACTTGAATATTACTACTTCACCTTGTAATGGTGATTTGATCCTATATATCATTTTGTTTGCAATAAGAAACTCATTATCCTTAAATGTTGGATCCATAGATATTCCATCAACTTGATGAGGTGTTATGAAGATCAGGTAAAGAAATACGAAAAAAGCTAAGATAATTACAACACCTTGAACACTATTGAAAATGGTATTCGGTAGCTTTTTAATAAATTGAAATAGCTTCTCCTTTTTTGTAAGAGGTCTTTCTTCCACAAGATTGTACATTCCTTCATTTTGTTCTTCTTCTGGGGCGTTTTTTCTCATTTCCATTACTGATAATCTGGTGTATTAATAATTCTAAACAAGCTAAAAGGGAAGTATACGATCCAAGCTTTTGCTTTTATATCATCTCTTGAAATTGATCCAAAAGACCTTGAGTCAGAACTATTTAATCTGTTATCACCCATTACAAAATATTCTCCTTCGGGAACGAGATATTTATCACCTTCTTTTAATACTGCACCACCACTGGTGAAAACTGCTGGGTCTAGGTACAAAGATTCATCAAGAACTTTGTCATTTATATAGATTCTGCCATCCAGTAGGGATACTGTTTCTCCAGGAAGTCCAATAACTCTTTTGATATAATCTTGTGTTGCAGAATGCTTAAATATTATTACATCACCTCTTTGAGGATCATTTATTGAATAAACAAGTTTGTTCGCAATAAGATATTCACCATGAACGAAATTTGGTTCCATAGATTGACCAATTACTTCGTGAGGAGTTATCAAGAAAAGATAAAGAACAGTGCATAAAGCTAATGCAACAATGATCGCCTCGATAGATTCAACAATGAAAGAACTGATTCCACTGATCAATGAGATCAAAGCATTACTGTTTTTCTGAGGTGTTTCTTCTGACATTTATTGGCAGTTAAAAAGTTGGTTATGGTACCGCCACAGGGAATCGAACCCTGATTGCCGGGATGAAAACCCGGTGTCCTAACCGTTAGACGATGGCGGCATTCCGTGTATTCTACTTGTTTTCTAGCACTTTGTTAAGATATTCTGCATTCTCCTCATGAGATGCTCTTTGATATGTATTTGTATCTAGATTCAAAACATATCTTCTACCACATTTGCATGTAACGATCACCTTATTATTTCTAAATGGATTCCTTTTACACTTATCTAACGAGTATGTACAACCAACACAAAGCCTTCTTTTTAAAAGTATCAATTGAAAAGGTTGTGTTAATTTTTTAAGTACCATTTAATTATTATTAAGCTGATCTAAAGTGCTGAGGAGAGGACTCGAACCTCCACAGGATATGCTCCTACATGGTTCTAAGCCATGCGCGTATGCCAATTCCGCCACCCCAGCTCTATATTTTCTAAGAACTTGCTATTATACACTATTATATTATATCCATCTTGTATACAAGGTATCTTGATCAAATGAGAATCAAATTCTAGATCAGATCTGAAGATTTTTAAATAATACCAGTTCTCATATAGACTATTACAATCTTGACCGAAAAATTCAATGAAAAGTTCGTTAAAATCGGCGATCTTATAGTCTTCATTTAAATACTGCCTTTCATTTAGCATTAGGTCTAATACTTTCTCTTCTCCATATTTCGAAACTAAAAAAGAGATGAATTCAAAAGATACTACATATGCTGCACTCGTCTCATAAAGATCACCTGATTCAAAAGTATCTGAGAGTCTATCAAGATTATTAAAAAGATTTGCCTCAGGATAATGATAAGCTGAAATATGTTGGGCTCCAGAGAAATATTCTGCAGTTCCTTCAAGGAACCATTTGGGGTAGGTAACTAGTTGATCACTAAAAGCCTCGAATTGGAATACATGAACCAATTCATGTTTTAAAATTTCACTAAAGTCATTTTTATAATTGGAAATATCATCTGCAATAAGAACCAAGATCCTTCTATATGTTGTTAAACCTCCGTAAGGGATCTCATCATCGTAATCGAATCCGAACTCAATTTCATACCAATCTTGGTCATCTGTTATTACTATCTCAATAGGTTCTGGTATTGTCTTTGAGAATTTTACAGCTAACTCCTCGTAACTTTGCTCTAAGTTAACAAGCACAAAATCTTCGTACTGTTTAAGATCTTCTTCGCTATCTGGATCTTGATATGAAAGGTGGAAATTGTTTGAAGATCTCTGAAGTAGATATTCAGCTTCGCTATCAATTAAAGGATCAATGTACTTTCTCGGTTTATTGATATATGAAAGATCATTAAGATCATCGATCGATTGCTCAATATTATTAGGTATATTGAGAATATAATATCCGAGCATTGTTACTGAATTACATGAGATAACAAATATCAAAAATATCGTGAGTAAGATATATTTTATAATTTTATTATCTTGATCTTTATTTTTTTCAGAAATTTGATCCATAGTTTAGATTATTCTAAACCGCCGAATACCTCAAGTTTTTCATTAAATTCGTTTTCGTTCTGACTTTGTTGAGTAAGAGAGTAATATGTCGCTCTCCCAACACCATGCTGTTCAATATAATTTTCCTTCAATAGTCCCAAAAGATCTCTATAAGCTGTCATGAATGAAATTCCCATCATTTTTGCAAGCTCATCTCTAGTTATCTTGTTTGAGTTCTCTAAATATTCTAATATTTTCAATTGCCTTTTATTAAATTTCTCATTTAGTTTTCCATATTTCTTAACCTTATTATTAAAAAGATCTGTATATTTTGTTTCTAAATCTAGTAGGTGTATTGATACTGAATAAAGAAAAGCTTCGATAAATGAGGTCGCATCCCTATGCTGTTTTGAGATCTTAAACGCATTCTCAAGATCTTGTTTTATGTAATTAAGTATTTTTGCAAAAGGAATAGTGTTATTTGGATTTTTATTAAGATCGGCCGATAATGTAGATAAGAGGGCAATAGCAGTTATTTGGTTAACTACGGTAAATGGAGCTTTATCAATAATTTCGTATATTAGTAGGGCAAGCCTTATAAATATAGGGATTGTAGTTTTCCCAGTTTCGAACATATCAGACATAATATCTCCAAAATGTTCTTCAAATATTACAGTAGGATAATAATCTCTAAGTTTGATCCAAGAATCATATAAAGGATTAGGCTTCTCTGTGAAAGTTCTGAGCCGTCCAGCACTCCAATCCTCATCAATTTTACTTCCAACAATACTATTAATATGGAGCATCAATTCTGTAGATGGATGCATGAAGTTCTTTCTGTCGTAATTCTTTGCGAACTCTATTGTATTGCGATAGTTGGTAAATATCAGATATTTTGATCTTGAAGAAGGCTGGATCTTTCCTAAAAATATTTTTCTAGCTTCCTCTAAACCAATTGGATCATTTATTAATTTTGATAAAGCCTCGATATCATCGGCATATTGATCTTCTTGAAAATCCCTTATGTATGTTTTGGGAATAGGGAGATTTTTGATCCGCTCAAGAATTAATTCGATCTTTATTAGGTAATTAATTATTAGATTTGTATTTGTATAATCCGGAATTTTCATTTCGTAACAAGATTATAACACGAGAGGATTTAATAATTACAATAGCCAAAAATATCCAAACAGAACAATTTTAATAATAAATATCGTTGAACAATTAAAAAGCACGAGATCTTGAGAATATTCATAAATGGAGCTGGCGCTGAGAATCGAACTCAGGACCTAATCTTTACGAAAGATTTGCTCTACCAGCTGAGCTACGCCAGCAAAATGGAGCGGGATACGGGAATCGAACCCGTATTTCTACCTTGGGAAGGTGGCGTTTTGCCGATAAACTAATCCCGCACCAAACAATAATTCTTAAATTTCTAGCTAAGCCTTTTTGAAGCTTTTTTTTAAGCCATTAAAGCATCTTTAAGATCGTTCCAATCATCTTTCAATTGGGCACCAAGCTTTTTACCTGCTTCAGCTGTAATTTCGCTATTTCCTTTAAGCTCTTTAATTACATCTTCTACAATTGTCTCGTAAGCTTTTCTGTCAATTTTCTGATTTAATTTCTTAAGTTCTGAAATTTTTCGTTCAACAGAAGCTCGAGCTTTCATATAAAGATCACCAGCTTGTTTCTTAAATTCTTCTGCAGCTTTCTTAATATCTTCTCTTGTCTCTTTTCCAGATTTCGGAGCAAATAAAATACCTGCTGTCGCACCTACTAAAGCACCAAATAATAAACCCTTTAAAAATGAACCTGTTGATCTATCCATAAGGCAGTTAAAAAAACTTAATGTTTAATTATACTTTACCATTAAGATGTGGGCAAACTATTTAGATCTTTAATTTTTTTATGATTATGTAAGATATTGCTCCTAATGCAATAAATGATACTAATAAAATTGGGTAGGCATACAAAGGTATTTCTGGTAATTCTGAGGAATCATTTAGAGCCTGAGATAAGGTTGTAGCATCATTTTCATTTGTTACTGTATTATAATTATTTTGATTTACGGAATCTGAATTTTCTGAATCATTATTTTCAGAATTATTTGATCCAATTGGAGTTGTTGCTTCAAGTCCAGCAAAAGTAGTAAGTTTTTCGATAACAGAAATACTACTTGAGCTACATTCGCCATTTAGATATAACATCGGAACATATCTGTTTGGGTAGTTGCATCTATCTAGATATTCAGTAAATAATGTCGCATTTTCATCTCTATTTTTTACATCGTAGATCTCGATATTGTATTTATCAGTAAGTGAGTTCTCATCAATAAAACTAAGTACTTCTTCACAATAACTACATCCATCTTGAACGAAAAGCCTTATTTCATCTTGTTCCTGAGCTTGAGAGTGTTCACTCGTAAGAAAAGTAATTATAATAATGGTCGTAACGGTTGTTACAATTTTAGAAATATTTAACATTTTGCATATATAGAATTTAATGTGATAGGGTTATTATATGATATATTCAGATTTTCAACTAGAAAAAATACTTTGGGATAGGGGATACTTTTTCGTAGCTGGAATAGATGAAGCAGGTAGAGGACCTTGGGCTGGACCTGTTGTTTCAGGAGCAGTTTGTTTCGAGAAGGGTTTTGAACAAGATCTAAAACTTCGTGATAGCAAAAAAATAAAGGAGAAGAATAGAGAGCTATTATATGCAGAAATTATTAAATCAGCTAAAACATGGGGTGTTGGTATTGTAGCTGCATCAGAAATTGATAAATTAGGAATATCTGAAGCTGTTAGAAAAAGCATGGAGAAAGCTTTGTATGAGGCTGAAAAAAGATTCGGGAGTAAATTTGATTTTTTAATTATTGACGGGACCAATGTAAAAGAAATTCCTGGTTATGAGCAATCTAGGATAAATAAAGCTGATACTCTACATTGTTCAGTATCAGCAGCTGCGATATTAGCAAAGGTCACTAGAGATAGGATCATGAATGAGTATGCTGTTAAGTATCCAGTGTACGGTTTTGAAAAAAACAAAGCTTATGGTACTAAGGAACATCAAGAAGCATTGATAAAATATGGACCATCTCCAATACACAGATTCTCATATAAACCAATTAAAGAGATCAACGAGAAGTTCAAGGTTAGGTCAGATAGGTGAGAGAGTTGCTGAAAAGTATTTATTAAATAAAGGCTTCGAGATACTAGATAGGAATTTTCATACAAGGCATGCCGAAATTGATATTATTGCTTGTAAAAACAATAGATTGTATTTCGTTGAGGTTAAGACTACTATGAATAGTGCTGTTCCATTGATCGATAAAGTGAATAAGCGAAAATTTTATCGAATTTACTTTGCTGGGATAATTTGGCAAAGGAAAAAAGGGATACATTCATTTATTGGAATTGACCTATTACTGATGCATATAAAAAGGTTGCGGAATAATAAATTTAATGTTGTAAATTGTATAAAAGTTGGAGTATAATCCTTAAGTTCTGAGGGCCGCTAGCTCAATTGGTAGAGCATCGGGCTTTTAACCCGCAGGTTCAGGGTTCGATTCCCTGGCGGCTCACCATATGAAAACCCACCAGAAGGTGGTTTTTTCCATGGTAAATAGTAAGAATCGAACAGGTTCGTATGGATGTGTACTGCTAATGAAATGCGTAGAAGCCACGACGCTAAGCTATTCATAGAGAAGCTTTGCGAACCTTGAATTTATTCTCTGGAAGCTAACTATGTCGACATATCCCGACTCAATTTTTATCGAAAGAGATACTATTATCCCCGATGTAATTAAATCCTTTACATTCTAGCCTCGTATATTAAAATGGTATATATGGGCAACCTAAAAAAGGGTATAAGCCCTATGTTATATATTATTCTCTTATGTCTACTCTTCGTAGGTATATATTTTACTTTCAAATCTGAAGATGATGATATAAGTAGTACTCTTGGGACTATTGTTTCAGATAATGAAATAACTGAGAATATCAAAGAGATCGATCTGGAAAATTTAGACAGAGAACTGTTTTTTAATGCTGAAAATAGTAATTATGTTGGAGATGAGATATGTCAGCAATTTCCTAAGAATTATGTTGAAGGAGTTGTAGATAAAAAGATCTCCTTAACCCAAGAAATAAATAATGGCAATAATGTCGGTTGTGTTTATCATTTCGACTCAGTTAATTATTCATTATCAATTTTATTAAAGAATGGTTCTTTCTCTAATGAGAAGAGAGGGCACGAATTGATAGGAAGGACAGTTTTGGAGTATGAAGATACTGATCTAGAAGGTTATGTTGTTGAGAATGGTAAAAAACAAATTATAGAAGTTTATATAATACTTACAGAGTTGAGATTTTTAAGAATTGGAATAAACTCTACTGAAGAATCATATAGCGAAATTTTAATAAATCTAACGAAAGACATTAGCAGAGAATTATCAATTTATCGTATTGAATAGAATGAAAATTCAAGTTAAACATCTAATAATATTATCAATAATACTGATTTTAGTATTATTAGGTCTAGCTGATTATTTATATTTTACGGATAAATTTGACCTCCCTTTTGAAACTTCTGCGTTAGATAATTTAAACAATACTATCAAAGAGAGATTCTTCCCTCCTAAAGAGTACTTAACTGAAAAAGGCGATATCATCTACATTGATTCTCCGAATCTTGATAAAGTTCATAAATGTGGATTAGATATTAAAGGAAGGGTACCTGCTGGTTGGGTTTTTGAGGGAAGTTTCCCGATTGATCTGCTTGATGCTGATGATAATCTGGTACAAAGAGTAATTGCCACTGCCACAGAAGATTGGACTCAAGGAGATGAGCATACAGCTTTTGAAGCGGAGATAACTTGCAATGATGATTGTCCACTTTCTGGCCATTTGGTTTTTAATATGGCAAATCCATCAGACATTACAATTGCCGATAGACTTATCCTGCCAGTAAGATTTGATCCCGAATGTGACAATGATGTCGAAGAGATAATCAATGTTTTTTGGGGAAATATAAGTATAGATTCAAAACTAGAGCATTGTGAAGCAACATATCCTTACACAAGAACAGTCAAGATAGATGAAGATCCTAGAGAATATTCATTGATCTTACTGCTGGCAGGTCCTACAGAAAAAGAGAGTAAGCTTGGTTGTTATACCTCTATACCAAATGATGTTGTTTATAATAGTTTTCGTGTTGAAGACGGAACAGCTTATGTAGATCTTTCAGAAGATATAATTTCTAAGCGTATAACTGATTGTTATAAAAAGATGATAAGATCTCAAATTGAAAATACATTGAAGCAATTTGCTGATATTGATAAAGTAGTTATTTCTGTAGATGGTGAAGTGGATAATGAATTAAATAATGATGAATTATAATATTTAATTTTTATTATTTATTGTTATGTCAGACTTAGGAGTTATTTTTACATGCTTAAGTATTCCGGGATTCTTTCTTTTTATAATACTAGTTTCAAGTATTAGGCAAATAAACGAATATGAAAGAGGTGTTTTATTTACAATGGGAAAGTTCAAAAGAGTTGTTGGTAGTGGCTGGAGGATCTTACTACCTATTTTCCAATCAATGCAAGTTGTAGATCTAAGAACTAAGACTGTCGATCTATCGGATCAAGAGGGCATGACCCAAGATAATGTTTCTGTTCAAATCGGAGCGGTTGTTTTCTTTAAAATTGTTGACGCAGGGAAAGCAATTTTGGAAGTTGAGAATTATCAATGGGCAACTGCACAACTATCTGAGACCACAATGCGAAGTGTAGCCGGTGAGGTTACTTTAAATCAATTACTTTCAAGACGAGATGAAGTGGCTGAGAAGATCGAAGCAATAATCAACGAAAAAGCTAATGTCTGGGGTCTTCAGATCATTGGAGTAGAGTTAAAAGATATTGTTTTACCAGTTGATATGAAAAGGACAAT
>CAZINM010000025.1:0-3634 GCA_964540605.1 uncultured Candidatus Saccharibacteria bacterium | reverse complement strand
CTAGAGAGAACAATTGGTAAACAAGCTGAAGCAGAAAGAGAAAAAGTTTCTGTTATTACAAAAGCTGAAGGAGAATTGATTGCAGCAGAAAATCTATCTAAAGCAGCGAATATGTTATCGCAGGCTCCTGGAGCGTTACATCTTAGAACATTAAGTACTTTGAATGATGTGTCATCAGATCAATCAAATACTTTGGTTTTTGCAGTACCAATTGAAGTATTAAGAGCCATTGAAGGTTTCGGAGGACAAAAAGTAGCAGAGAGTGTTGTCAATCATGTTTCTCAGAATAAATAGATCTCGCTTTGATAATTAAAAGACCTGCAATGATCATAACAATGGCAATAAAGTCTTGTATTGAAAAGACTCCTATTAATTGTTTCAAGTCTAGTCTTAATCTGTTCATTAAGAGCCTGATGATCCCGTAATTTATAAGATATATACCAGTAGCATATCCACTTGTTTTTGGTACGAATCTATTTATTATTACAAAGCTTATTAAATTCAATATCATTTCATATAAAAATAGTGGATGAAAGAACTGACAGTTTTTGTATTGAGTAGGACGATATTTTTCTTCTATGAATATTCCCCAAAATAGATTTGTAGGAGGTCCAAAAAGTTCCTGATTTATAAAATTCCCAATTCGACCTACCGCTTGAGCTAAAGGTAGAATTGCAAACACTTCATCTAATAAGGCAAAGTATGATGTTCCTAATTTCTTAGAAGTGAGAAGTGAAGAAATAATAAATCCAAATAACACGCCAAATAGCGATATCCCGCCATTAGTTATAGCTAAGATCTCAATTGGATCATTTAAAAAATATGATAGATCTAAAGCAATAAAAAACAATCTTCCTAGTAATAGACTAACAAATGCTTGGAAAATAAATAACAAGGTAAAATGCTTATTTGGATAGCTTTTTTCGAGTCTAAAATATATAATTGCAACAACTATACCAATGATGATCCCATAAAGATGTAGATCGATCGAAAAAATAGTTATAGTTCTCGGTAAGATCATTTTTATCATGTAATAATCATACCATTACAATGAATTTTGATGTTAAGAAAAAAAAGATAATAAAAAAAATACTTGAGATAATAGTTTATCTTGGTGTTATATATTTTCTTTACAACAAGATTGGAACAAACATATCAAAGGTAAATTTTTCTGATCTTAATTATCCATTGTTAATATTGTCGATCCTGATCTTTTCTACTCATAATATCTTTAATGGTATTACATGGGATTATTTGATTCGCTCTTTGGGTAATAAGACAAAGCTTTCTGAACAAATTGAGGTCTATATACGATCATATATAATGAGATATATACCTGGAAATGTTGTTGGAATAATGGCTAGAGGACTATATAACATTAAGTATAATATTCCTGTTGTTCAAAGTTTGTGGGGTTGGTTCATTGAAAATATTCTTTATCTTGGATTGGCAATATTGATTGGATCATATGCCATATTAAGTGGTGCAATATCATCTACTATATTATTAGTATTAATGGGTTTTGTAATTGTTGTTGCAATAATAATGCTTATTAAAAGTAATCTGCTTGAGAAGATATTCAACGATATTGTAATAAAGAAATTAGCTTCAAAATACAAAGATAAGATCGAGGACCTCAAATTAGATTTTTCCAATAAAGCGAAGTTACAATTAGTACTTAGATATTTTATTGCTTGGGTAATATATTCATTAAGCTATTTAATATTGATCAAAGCAATTGGTGTTGACCCTTTAGAAAGGACATTACTATTTGTTTCAATCAATGCGCTTTCTTATGCAATCGGATATTTATCGATCCTTACCCCTAGTGGAGCTGGAGTTCGAGAAGGCGTAATGGTAGCATCTTTGTCAGATCTAGCTGGTATCAAACCAGAAATTGCACTAGTAATTGCCATTGTTGCAAGAATTATATTTATTGTAGGCGAACTTACGGGATTTGTTTTCTTCTATTTATTTAAAGTAATTAAAAAGAAAAATGAGCAAAGATCATAAATACGATGTTTCTGTGATTTTCCCGAGTATGAATGAAGGGGAGAATGTAAAAAGGGTTTTAGACGAACTATATTCTCAATTTGAGAGGTTAAAATTGAATGGTGAGGTAATTGCAATAGATGCTGTATCAAAATCTCCATCATATGATCTCTATAAAAAATATGTAAAAGAACGAAAAAATTTTACAGCTGTAAAGTTATCAGAGAAATTACTTGCTGGAAGTGGGAAAACAGTTCAATACATGACAGGATTTGCTTTAGCTAAGGGTAAGTACATTGTTCAAATAGATTCTGATGGTCAGGATAATCCTGCTGATCTTGAGAAGTTCATCCAAATGCTTGATAAAGGATACGATTGTGTTGTCGGACATAAGCAGAAAAGAAAAGATAAGCCTTTTTATATGTTTACTTCAAAAATTGGAAATGGCTTAACCAGATGGCTAACTGGAACAAAAGTTCATGATATGAATTGCGGCTTTAAAGCATATCGTTCAGAGGTTGCAAAAAGTTTGAATCTAAAAGGACGATGGTATAGATATATTCCTTCAATTCTTGCCTCGAAAGGTTACAAGATCACTGAAGTACCGATCGAGAATCGTAAAAGAGAATGGGGCAGAACGAATTTTAGTTTCTTCAACAGACTACAAGCAGGTCTTTTTGATATTGTTGTTATTTCGATCATTAACCGTTATCGAGATGTTCCGATCTATTTTTGGGGCTGGCTTGCTTTGATAAGTTGTTTTACAGCTTTTGTAATGTTTGTTGGATCTTTTTTATTTAAGCAGGATATTTACAAGATATATACATTTGGAATTTCTTTACTAATGTCGGGAATTGGAGCTTTATCTTTTATGTTCGGTCTGTTCAATGAGTTCTTGAGGGATCGATCAAGATCTAGCTTAGATTCTATGCCTATTGCAGAGATAATTAGAAGTGATACGAAATAGTAGATCTCACCATATCTTAATCTACTCAATTACTTATTAAGTTGGATCAATACATGAGTTAAAGCAATATCTTCTATTATTTCTGCATAACCAGTATCAAGCAAGTCATTAAGATATTTTAATTCAACCGGCATTTTTTCAGGATTTCCATAGAGATCCTCTTTTGCAAGAATGATGTAATTGTAGTCATCATATTTTGCTGGATCAATGGTGATATTAAGATCAGGATGCTTAGCAATATAATCTTGCACATAAATATCATTCTGATTCCAATCAAAGTTACTATCTCTAACAATTTTGTAACCATCATTAGGTTTCCCTGAAGCGGCATTAAAGTATGAGATGTAATGAGGGAAAATTCGAAGAGTTGGAATTAACGAGATGATCAAAACAATAAAAACTGTATAAATATACTTAAAAGTATATTTTTTTCTTAATTTATAAATACTTATTGCTATCAAAAGGTATATAAAAGGAAAGATAGGTAAAAGATGTCTGATCCCTAAGTTGATCGTACTTTGAATCGATAGTAAAAATATGATCAATGGTGGTAATATTAGTGCGATATTGCTTATATTAAGCCATTTCAAAGACTTGTTCCTCATCGAGTTGATCATAACGCTCAAGATCGAAGTAACAAATCCAAAAATTGTAAAGATTGGCTCTTTTACCAGT
>CAZINM010000024.1:7423-15417 GCA_964540605.1 uncultured Candidatus Saccharibacteria bacterium | reverse complement strand
CTTGTAACTCTAGTATCTTTTTTGCAAAATCAAATCTTGAGCATGAGTTAGAACTTACTACATGATAAATTCCTGAATCTTTCTTGTTTTTAATGAAATCAATTATTTGAGCAGCTACATAATCTGTACTTACAGGGCATCCAATTTCATCATCGACGACTGTTAAAAACTCTTTTTCATGTGCTAATTTTGTTATCTTGTAAAGGAAATTTCTGGCTATAGCACCGAAAAGCCATGAGATCCTAATTATATAGTAATTTGGTGTTTTTGATCCCTTGAATGCTTGCTTGACAGCTTCTTCACCTAATAATTTTGTCTCTCCATATTTATTCATAGATCCAGTAATTTTTGAATTTTCATCAAATCCATCGGGAGATTCATTATTGCTAACACAATTGGTTGATATATGTATCAAGTTTGCACCAATTTTTTTAGCGATCCTTGCAATATAACCTGGTGCAACGCTATTGACTTTTTTGGCAATTTCATAACCCTCTCCTTCACATGCATCTACATTTGTATATGCAGCACAGTTTACGATCCAATCAGGTTTAGATGTTTCAAAATAATCATGTACAGCATTTTCGTTAGTGATGTCTAGAGTATCAATATCAATAGCATCAACTTCATAACCTTCTTTTAACAAATGTTTAACCGCATCTGTTCCTAATAAACCTTTTGCACCTGTTACTAAGACCTTCATGATATATGAATAAAAATTTAAAAAAGATCTTCTTTAGCAATTTCTGAAAGTTGTAGATTTTTAGAATCTTTTTCTGATAGTGTGGGATCATCAATACCCCAATCCACTCCGATATCAGGATCATTCCAAGCTATCCCAACTTCATTTTCGGGTGAATAATTAGTTGTGACTTTATATTGGAAATCAACTATATCAGTAAGTGCAAGAAATCCGTGAGCAAAACCCTTTGGTACAAGTAACATTTGCTTATTATCTTCAGATAATTCAACTTTCACATATCTCCCAAAAGTGGGTGACTCTTTTTGAAGATCTACCGCAACATCATAAACAGCTCCCTGTGTAACTCTAACTAGCTTGTCTTGTGCGAATTCTCCCTTTTGAAAATGTAATCCTCGTAATATTCCCTTCGCAGACCTTGAATGATTATCTTGAATGAAATCCATATCAATACCGTTCTCTAAGAACAGGCTTTTGCGATAAGTCTCCATAAAGAAACCTCTATTATCTCCGAAAACTTTAGGAGTGATAAGAATAACACCAGCTAATTCGAGTTCTTTGAATTCCATGATAAATATTAATTAAATTATATTTACCCAAAAACATCACAAATACCCTTTGTTTTTCAATTTATTTCTCAAATATTTCTGATAGGTCTGATATGTCGGATATAATAATTTGTTATAAGAAAACTCCATCGGTTTTATTAACGGTTCAATATAACCACCAAAGCTTCTCTTGAAATTACTATATCCGTAACCAGGATTCTCAGGTACATAATCTTCATCAGTTAGGACACCCCAAAAATTGTATCTTTTAACACCCATCTCTTTGGCTTTATGTATCGCATCCCAATGTAGTAGATGTGTTGCATGGGTTTGACCAGTTTTTGGCGAAGATGCACCATAAATATATGAGGATTCATCTTTGTGAACGATTATTACGGCTCCAGCAATAGGTTCATTATTCAAATAAGCTATCGGAACTAGCATATTTTCATTAAGTTTTTCTTTCATTTTTATGAAATAATCATCATCCTGAAACTGTAATTCTTTCCTATCCGCCATATCATGGAGAAGCCTTGTAAATTGAGTGATCTCTTCTTTTGATCGAGCATATTTAATTTGAACTCCGGCTCTTTTTGCACTACTAATGAAATTACCGAATTTCTTTCTTCTACCATGTTCTCGCATCCATTTGAGCTGTTCTTCATCATTTCCACCGATAATTTCTAATATCCATGGATTCTCAGTTTGTGCTGGCATAACTGCATTTTGGTAACCGTTGTTTATGAAGAGATCTATTATATCTTTGTTATCTTTTTTAATTGCTGGATCAAGTTTAATTAAAAAATAGCCTTTACCTTCAAAATTCTTTTTAAGCAAATACAATACTTCATCTACAAGTTCCTCATTATTCCAGTCAATTATTGGTCCCCTTGGTGCATATAAGATCTTGCCAAAACGGGAAGAGTCCTCTTTCAAGAAAACGATCCCATACAATTCATCCTCCTTGTAAATACCCTTTCTGAGAACTTTATATCCAACGCTTTCTTGAAAATCCATCCAATCCCAAGACTGAAGAAAAGATCCATAATTACTATTCAAATGAAAATCTTCCCAAACTTCTTTACTTGTAATATCTTTTAGTTGTAGCATTTTAATCAACCTTATATTTCATTTTACGATACTTTTCCAATAGGTATGTTGCTTTCCAAGCGAACCAGTTGATTGGGAGATCCTGCGTATCCATAAGCAACATCTCTTTCCCTCCCATTCGTCGCTTAAATAGGGAATAACCGAAACTTGGATGGTTTGGTTCTGCATCCATCTGTTCTTTGCTTAATACACCCCAATAATTAAATCTTGAGTATCCATTTTGAAGTGCATACATAATTGCATCCCAATATATTTTTTTAGCGACATATAAATTGGGTGAGATATTTTCTTTTGTCGCACCATGTAAGGTAGCGACCTCACCATTGTAAGTGGCTAATAGAATTGTTGATATTGGTTCTCCTCGATATTCAGCAATAATTAATCTCAAGAAACCGTCAGGCGCTAGATACTTGAACATCTCCTTGTAATATTCATCTGGTCTTTGTGGGATCCCTTTTCTTTGGGCTAGACTGTGTAATACATCTAATAAAATATTTATATCCGACAACTCCGTGGATATTCTAGTTGCAACACCTTGTTTAGCTGATTTCCTAATATGTCTTGGTATAGATGTCGACATCCCATTGTTTTTTGCATATGTAAACATCTCTTCCTCATTTTTTATTCCTTCAAGCTCCATGATCCAACATCTTTGTACTTGAACAAAATTGGCGGCAGACTTAAACCCAGATCTTTTAAATGTTCCTGTAGTTTGGGTATCCTGAGCTAAAATTTCTGGATCACATCTAAAAAAAGCGTATCTTTTTTTAGATGTGTATTCTTTTAGGCATTTTAGACAATCTTCTAGATCCTTTTTATTACAAAGAGGCCCTCTTGGGGAGTATAAGAATTTTCCGAATCGGTTCTGTTCTTCTATACATAGTGCTAAGCCAACCAATACATCATCTTTGAAAAGTCCAAGTCTTAAGGTTTTCTTCTCTAATGACTTGAACTGGAAATCTCCCCATTGCCATGTTTGTAAAAAAGTTCTCTTGGGGAATTTTTCAAGATATATATCCCAAATAGCTTTTGTTTCGATCTCTTTTACTGTCATCATAATGGATTAATTAACTCATTTAATCTACGAACAATTCTTTCAGCTTCCTCTTCAGAAATATTTGAACCTGTCGGAAGATTAATTATTCTTTCAGCGATAATTTCCGCTTGGGGACAAGTTCCTTTTACATATTTCATACTTTCTAAAGATGTCCCTTTCGGATATATATTAGGGTCGTACCAATCTCCAGCATAAATATTGTCATTTCTTAATGCATTTAGAACATGATCTCTTGTTTGCTTATCTCTTAGAATAATTGGGAATCTGATCGAAGGAATAATTCCGTGTTGTGGTACTACTGTTGAAATATTTGGTATGGAACTTGTTGCCCTGTAGTAAGTATTGGTTATCTTCGATCTGTGATTTAGATTTAATTGGAGGCCTTTTAGTTCAAATGAAGCTATCGCTGCGAGTGAATTACTTAATTTCCGAGGATATTGATCAGGCATCTTTCCGTACATTTCGCCGTCATAAAAGCCTAAGTTCAAAAGACCTATCTTATTAAGCTGTTTTGCGAATGAATTCTGTTTCCCTCTTGCTTTTCTTAAGAATCTCCAGAAAATAGGATTTAAACCCCAAAGTAAAGTTGCCCAGTAAGAGAATCTCTTAAGACGCAAATATTCATTGTCCACCTTATTTTTGAGATATTTATTATTTAGAACTAAAGCACCTCCAACTCTTGTCGATAAAACTTTTTCCAATCCAAAACTAATAAGTGATGCATCTCCGATAGATCCTAATGGATGACCTAAATATGATCCACCAAGACTGTGAGCACAATCTTCAAATAGATAGATTCCTCTCTCTTTGCAGATCTGATCGATCTCAGATAGAGGTCCTGGATTTCCGAATGTGTGTTGGACAATAACTATTTTTGTTTGTGGATCTAACTTTCTTAATAGATCATCGACACTCATATTTAGAGTCATAGGGTCAATATCAATGTAGTTAGGTTCTAATCCAGCCCAAAGAATTGGGTTTATTGATGCATTGCAGGTAAAGCCTTGAACAGCGATCTTCGATCCTTTAGGTAGGTTTAAAGCTTTAAGAAATAGGTACTGAGCAACTCTTCCGTTCTCTGTAAGATAAATGTCTGCTGAATTTGGTAGGAATTTGAATAGTAAAGATCTTAACTCGATAGAAAATTCTTTCTTACTATTTGAGGTTGGAAGAAGATATTTTAAGTATTCTTTGGTTTCTATCTGATCATAGGTTAGAAATTATTTTCTAATTTATAATACCATTCAACACACTTATCTACACAAAGATCGTATCTATTTGCTTAATGCTGGAAGAGGTATTAGTAAGCTCGTTCTTCTTTTATAATTTTGAAATTCTTTATTAGTTCCGTATATCTCATCATATCTTTTTTCAAGAGTAGGAATACCTGTAATAAAGAGTATCAGGACAGAAATATGAATTGGACCAAGAATAGCTAAAAATAGTTGTGAACTTGGTATGCTTTCCAAGGCTAATAAAAATATCGACCACCACATAAGTAATTCACCAAAGTAGTTTGGGTGTCTAGAATATTTCCATAAACCAGTCATTATCCAACGGCCTTTGTTCTCTGGATCATTCTTAAATTGGTATTTTTGAGCATCTGCTACTGTCTGTATTAAGAATCCAGCAATCCACAAGAATGAAAACAAATACTGTAAATTATCCAAAGAAGTTTTCTGTGTAGTTGATGCAGAAGATAGGGTTACTGGTAGCATTATTACAGGGACTGATATCGCTTGAAAAACCCAAAACATTAAAAATCTCAGAGGATTTGTTCTAATTTGATCAAAACGATCATCTTTTTTGATCTTAGATATTCTTATGAATAAATATGTTCCGAGTCGTAAGCCCCAAAGGATAACAAAACTATTTATTAACAAAATGGGTAATGGTAAGGCATTGCTCAAAAAAAAGTTGATAATAGCAAGAATAATGAAGTTGATCGAATAGGTTAGATCAGTATACTTATCAGTTTTTTGAAGGATCGCTAAAGATCCAAAAATGAATTGTAATAGTACTGAAACGAGTAAGCTTAATACAAACGCCTCCATTATTCATTTTGAATAAATTTATTAAATTCGTTTAAATTTTATCATTCATTAAGAAATAATGTAGGTTTAATAAAAAAATGTTAATATGGCGCGGTAGATAGTGAGTAAAATTATAGTATAGTTATTACTATGTTCTAATGTTAAGAGTTAATGAACTAACAAAATCTTATATTGGAGTAGGAACTCTTTTTGAGGGTATATCTTTTATGCTAGGAAACCGAGAGAAGATCGGTTTGGTAGGATTCAATGGGAGTGGAAAGACGACACTTTTTAAGATCTTAGCAGGATCAGAAGAAGCTGATTCTGGAGATATTATTTTAGATAACGAAACAATTCGATATCTCCCCCAAGAGATCAATTTACCTTCAAATATGTTTGTAGGCGAATTTCTTGAATCATTGATCAATGACATATATTCAGAGATGTATATTGTTGACTATTGGCTTAGCATTTTCGGTTTATCAGATATTGATCATTACAAAACCGTCGAACAAATAAGTGAGGGTCAGAAACTTAAGCTGTATCTAATTAGTATGCTTATAGATAAAGTTTCCCCAACAGTTACAAAATTTCCGATCTTGTTACTAGATGAGCCAACAAATCATTTAGATATCGATGGGATCCTGTGGTTTGAGAAGTTTATTCATAATTACAAAGGTATTTGCATTATTATTTCCCATGATAGAAGTTTTCTTAACAATACAGTGAGCAAAATTTTTGAGCTTGACGAGCAGAAACTAAATATATTTGAAGGGAATTATGATGATTACCTTGAAGGTAAGGGTAGGTGGATAAAAGATAGGGAGAAAAGGCTACATCTTCAAGAGATAAAGAGAGATCAATTAGAAAGATTAATTGAAAACTCAAGGAAAATAGCAAGTGGAAAGGCGAAAAGTAGAGCAATTCGTGCTGCCAAAAAAAGACTAGAGAGGGAAGTACTCAGACATGAAATATTTGAATATGATGCTCATCAAATTAAATCAATTAAATTGTCTGGTGAGGTCCATGCTAAGAAACGGCTATTGAATGTCAAAGATGTCTATTTTGGATATGGAGAGGAAGATATTATAACTAATACAAGTTTTAAGATTTGGGGACAGGATAAAATTTGGCTTTATGGTGCCAATGGTAGTGGAAAAACCACTTTAATTAAGTTACTGACTGGTGAATTAATACCTCGAGAAGGGTTGATCGAGTGGGGTGACCAAATAAAGTTTTCTTATTTTTCTCAAAATCAAACACATCTAGATAAAGATGCCAGGGTTGCTGAATTTTTTATGGAGGCATCAGGGGTATCTTATGAAAGATCTTTTGGTGCATTAGACAAATTCTTATTTGATAAATCGTTTAGAAATAATAAAATTGGAGAGTTAAGTCCAGGCCAGCGTGCAAGATTATCTTTTGCTATATTCGCCCAACAAGAATATGACATGATGATCTTAGATGAGCCAACTAACCATCTTGATATCCACACCAAGGAGTTAATTGAAACTGCGATCAGAGATTACAAGGGTGCAGTATTATTTATCTCCCATGATAGATATTTCGTTGAACAGATTGGACCGAACAGAGCTTTTACAATTCAAGATGGGTCACTTGTTGAAACCTACAGTTCAAATAACTGAAATATTCTAATAGAATAGGCAATAACATTTATTAGGCTTATTTTTATGAAATATGTGAAAGGTTCAGCGAAGTTAATTGAAAAAAACTCTCTAAGTGAAAAAGTTTATGAGGTAAAATTTTGGATGAATGAGGATTTTGAATTTGTACCAGGCGAGTTTCTGAATTTAAATGTTGGAGATGATAATTGGCGATCATATTCCATATTAGATTATCAAGATAAAATTGCCACTTTCATTATTGATATTACTCCTAGTGGGCCTGGTTCAAAATTTACTCAACAGATCAATGTAAATGATGAAACAAGATTTATTGGACCTTTCGGGAAGTTTTTACTTACTGATTCTGAAAGATCTATTTTTGTTTGTACTGGAACAGGATTGGCACCAGTCATACCTATGGTTAAAATGCTTCTAAATAAGGGAGAAAATGAAATTAGGCTGTTATATGGAGTTAGATATGATAACGAAGATCTCTTAGATAGATATTTCTCAAGAGAAGAATTAGATCAAATGAAAGTGGTTAGATGTATAACAAGATCAGAAAAAACACAGGGAGTTTATAAAGGGAGGGTAACACAATATCTAGAAGAGGAGATCAAAGATCTATCATCATACGCATCATATGTTTGTGGAAATCCATCTATGGTTACAGAAGTAATACCAATATTAAAGAGAAAAGATTGTAAAACGGTTATCTCTGAAAAGTATTGAGCATCTATAGATAAGTATAAATTATATGGGTATTGACCCACTCACCCCACCGGTATATAATGGGTATGTACCCATATATAAATTATCATTTCAAATAATATGTTCAATGGAACGAGAAGACCTAGATATGGTCTAGGAGGTCGTGGTATGAGACATGGTTTTGGTGCATATGGTGGAAGAGGTTTTGGT
>CAZINM010000024.1:0-7323 GCA_964540605.1 uncultured Candidatus Saccharibacteria bacterium | reverse complement strand
GTTTTGGTCCATTTAGCGGTCAAGGTTTTAGCCCCGGATACGGTTTTGGTAATCCAAATGGACAAGGTTTTGGATATAACCCTGTTTGTGTTTGTCCAAACTGTGGTGCAGAACTTCTACATGAAGCATCTATACCATGCTCTGAATACAGCTGTCCTGAATGTGGAACTCCTATGGTAGGAGCATATTGCTCATGCTACTAATTATTTGTCTACCTGATATAATCTCCTTGTAAATTCATTATGATGAATATGTTTAGAAGAGGTCGAAGAATAAATAGCAGTTTTGTTGGATATTTTTTTAAACCTAGAGGAATTCCACTTTCTACACTAGATCAAGTAAATATATCTAAAGAGGAACTTGAGGTATTACGACTTAGATATATTGAAAAAAAACAACAACTTGAAGCATCTGAGTTAATGGGGATATCCCAAAGTCAGTATCAAAGGGATATGGTAAAGGCCTTAACAAAAATAGTTGATGCATTGATCGCTGGAAAAGCAATAAGAATTGAAGAGTAGCTTTTATAAATTCATGCAAACTTTACTTATTAGTTTCTATCTTGGTGTGTAGCCAAATTCCATAAATATCCTGTGTACGACCGAAGAGATATCTCCATAGAATCCAAATAGTAATGATGCTCCGAAGATTATTATCATATATCCACTTATTGAGTAGATGATCCTGGATAATCTACCGAGTTTTTTTACGATTGAGAACGACTTTTCAAATATTAGGGCAAATATTATAAAGGGTATACTTATACCTAAACTATGAATGAACAGTAACAAAGCCCCATGTAAAGGTGTTTCAGAACTTGCTCCTGCCATGAATAGAATAGAACCTAAGATCGGACCTACACAAGGGGTCCATGCGAATGCTGAAGTTACTCCTATCAGAAAAGGGAATAGTAGCTTTTTCTTACTTATGTTTTTCACATCAAATTTCTTTTCTTGAAATGCAAAGCTCATAAACTTGAATCTATGTCCAAAAAGAAGGAATGTGCCTGCGATCATCATTAAGAAGCCTCCAATTTGCTTTAATGTCTCTTTATTGGTCAAAAATGTCTTTCCAACTGCTGTTGCGGTCATTCCTAAAATTGTGAATACAACAGTAAAACCTGCAGAATATGCTAAAGCACTATAAAAAACCCGTTTTTTTCTTGAGGAATTAGGATCTTCTAAGCTATCAGAAAAGGTTTCTGCAGAAATATAAGAGATAAAAGCTGGCAATGATACAAATGTGCATGGTGCGAAGAAAGTTATCAGTCCACTAATGAAAGCTGTCAAAATTGTTACTTGGTCCATCCGTATGATCAGAAAAATAAACACTCGAATCATAATACAAAAAGAATTCACCCATAACAATCTTATTCATTATGTAATTATTGGCCTTTAATACTATTTATGTAGATGTGGTGGTTTTATTACGATATGATTAGTCTATGAAAGATAAGATCACACTAAAACCAGGTGCAATTGTAATGCTTGCCCAGATCTTGATACTTGAGATAGCCACTGCGGTGATCCTGGTTTCATTGTCATTTATCATTGATTTTCTTGCTTTATACGAGAACCTTAAGATCTCTGGTATTTTATCCTCGAATCTCTTTGGTATCATTGTTTTCGCTGTTCTTCAACTTGTTTATGTGATCAGCATTTTCTTAAGGTGGAACTTCGAGAGTTACGAAGTATATAAAGATAAAGTCATTCACAAAAAAGGTGTATTCTTCAAATCAAATGATCTAAGACCATTTAAATCTTTAACCTCTATTCGTCAAAGAGAAGGCGCTTTAGCAAGGTGGTTAAATTATTCTTCCATTGAGCTTGAAGATGCAAATTCTGGGCAGACGATCTTAATACCTCATATCGCTAAAGCTGATGAAGAGATCGAAAATATACAAAAGATCATTAATGTAGTTGAAGTCAGGTCTGAAATTAAGAAGAAAGACGAGTTATCAAAACTGATCAAGGAAGGTGAAAGTAAAAATGTCGAATTCAAGGCATCTTTAAGATGGGATATTAAAAAAGGTGCAGTTAATAAAGAAATTGAATTGGTGATCATGAGGTCGATCGTTGCATTCATGAATACAGAGGGAGGAAAACTTCTTATTGGAATTGGAGATAATGGAAAAGTTGTTGGTCTTGAGAACGATTTCAAATCTGTTAAAAGGAAGAACAGTGATGGTTTTGAGAATCATATAATGACACTCTTTACTAATTATATCGGCTCTGAACACGCATCAAATATTGATATAAAGTTTGAGCAATATGAAAAGAACACTATATGTATACTAAATATTTCTAGATCTGATGAACCTATATTTTTCAAAAATAATAATGATGAACGGTTATATGTTAGAGCAGGTAACTCAACAAGAGAGTTAAATGCAAGAGAAGCTTTTAAATATATAAGAACAACATTTCCTGACTATACTGGCTGACATTTTGCTTTCTTTTTCGAAATAGTTGTTTTTGTGCCATGACCGATATTTATTGAGCTATTCGCTTCTATTTTTACCGAACAATCTTCCAAACAAGCCTTTCTTTTCTTTTGGAGGATTAAGTAATTGGTCGGGATCAAGATTCTGCTCTAGTTTCTTGTCTAGTTCTCTCATTCCATCGACGATATCGTTTCTTTCAATTCCGTATCTTGCAGCTTTTTCGATTATTTCTAGATCACTTTGTATCTCTTCCCGAGTTTTTTCTATACTTTCAATTATTTCTTCCTCTTCCTTTTCTTTCTTTCTCCTCTTGAATAGAACGAATATAAACAATGCAAGCAGAGGGATCACGCATAAAGGTGCAAATTGAACAATAGAAAATCCAAGATTTGAAACAGGTGCTAGAAGATTCTCAATTACTTTAACTACAAGGATATCTGATTCAGAACCTAACACACCGCCAGAAGTTATCGCCTGAGTAATAATTTCATGATCACCAAACTCTAAGTTTTGAGTTATTACATATTCATATTTCCCATCTTGATCCGTAAATGTTGAGCCGAGCAATTTACCATTGAGGTATACTAGTATTATTACATTAGGATCTGCAGTACCGTAAATTTCGATATTATTACCAAATGGGAATTCATTTGAAGGGTTGATAGAGGCTAATGTCGGTTTTGCAACATCTATTGCAGAAAATATCATTGATTTCTCAGTAAAATTACCTGAATGGTCATAAGCTCTAACAATGAGTGTGTGATTGCCTGTCGAAATTGTATCTAAAGGATATTGGTAAGTTGTGGTTATGAAATCAGCACCATCTAGGCTGAATGTGTAATGCAATATACCTGATCCTACATCAGTGGCTTCGAACCCGATTATTGGTGAAGCATTTAATACAATATTTTCATCTTCATCAGTATATGTAAGGCATTCTATTGAATCTTCTAGTTGTAGATCAAGATAGTTGGGAGATACAGGATTACATGTATTTAAGCTGATCTTGAGATCTTGAGGTCCAGTTGTATCGATCCTAACTACATAAGTTTGTACATCACTTGCAACAAGTCCATCTGTTGCGAGTATTTTGAAATAATATGTACCATCAGCAACATTATTGAATGTTGTCGTCAGATCCGAAGTCTCAGATATATAATCAGGAGTTGCATTCTTATCTGTACTAAAAGTAAAACTATATCCTTTCGCATTATCAATTTTGGTCCAGTTGAATTTGATGGTGTTCTTGTTTGTCCAATCACCGTTTGCAACTCCATCTGCGGTTACTGTAGGGGTGTTAAGCTTACCTGCCCCACTAACTATATTTAATGTTACTCCACGGGTTGAAGATAAAATATTTGTACCATTTCCATCATTAGCTAGTACCTGGCTTCCTGAAGATACTGTGACAGATGTAGTACCTGTCTTGATCATTTGGAAGCTAATCATAGCTATCTTGCCCAAGCTGGCCTTAAAACCTGGTGTAGGCTGTCCACAGGTGATCCTGGCACTTGTTTCTCCTATTGCGAGTTCTCTAACATAAATTGTACAAATTGATCCCGATTTATTTATGAATAAAGGTTTAACATAATTTCTATCGTAGTTGATAACTGCATCATATGTGTTTACTGCTTGATCAGGGGATGAAACGAACAGGTCAATAGATACAATTGAATTTAGTAGAACAGTTCCTTGTGTAGTTGCAAGGAAAAGCGAAGCTCCGGCAGCATTAACATGACCGAAATTTGAAACAAATATAGATATTATCAAAAACAGATGCAATATTATTTTTCTAAATGTGTTCATTAATCAGTCCAATAATACATTAATAAGCTGAAATCTGTCTCATTTACTTTAGTATCTTGATTGATATCGGCTCGTCTATTTGTAGGATTAACCTTATTCCAATAATACATCATAATACTAAAATCTGTCAGGTTCACATGTGTATCACAGTTGAGGTCAGCGATCCTACATTGATTGATATTAAAATTCAGTTTATCAGTGAAAATACTTGTAAATCCACCTGTTACGATCTCCTGAGCAAAAACTTTATGAGGACCTGGGTCTAAGGGCAATCCGTATGTGTTATATCTATATTCCCAGTATCCGCTTGAGCCTGCTTGCAATGTTAAAGCATGATCCATATCTTTACCAATCCACAATGAAACTTGAGAGTAGGGGTGACACATTCCATATATCTTCATTGTATCCCCTTCGTAAATATTATCTTTATCTATATTTATCGTTGTTGGTATAACAATGTCACTAACTAAAAAATTAATATTTGGCAAAGTTAGCACCGAAAGAGAGATCGCTTTAGAATCGATTTCATTAGTATCATGTGCAAAAATACTTACAGCATAGTTAAGGTTTGGTGTTAAACCCGTGATCTTTTTATTATAGAAACCATTAGAATCAGCTATTGTGGTACCTGCAACTGCACCATTTAATCTTACAGTAACAAAGGCATTTGGAGATGTGTATCCTGTGAACTCTAATGATGAAACTATTTGATCAATTGTCACTGATGCATGCACGGATTCTTTGAAAATTGTCGGAGAGATCACGGCTTGGTCGTAAATTATTGAACCTAAAGCGTTATTAGCTGTTTGAATAGTTATGAAATCTGATTGACCTGCGGCAGGGTTTGTTGCAGTAATACCCGTAATCGTAATTCCAGCACCAGTTGGTGCAGTTACACCGGTAATAAGAACTCTCCTCCCATCTAAACTATACGCTGGTGTTCCCGAACTCCATCCTTGTGAGTCAGTAGGTAATGTAATATCAGTGTAATTTGTAAATGTAATTATAATGTAATCAGTAGCTACAATTGCGTGTCCAGTATTTTTTGGTATTAGAAAACCGATATTGTGTTCGATATCTTCTTGTTCTGGTAAATTGCCATTTATGAAGTCATTTGCACCATCTAATGTTGCGGCAAAAGATCCACTGCTTTGTAAAATTGTAAAAACAAAGAATAGAAGCAGTATCTTTAATACTCTCAATACTTTTGGTTGAGAAATTTTCTGCGAACCTCTGCACTTCATATTGAATGTTCAAAGGTTATTTACCTGCAAGAGCTTTCATTGCTTTAGAGAATCTACCTCGTAACTTGTAAACGATCATTACAAGAACTACTAAAACAACGAGAACTACAAGAGCTAACTTCCACGGAAATACTGTGAAAGTTATTGAATCGGTAATAACCTCCTGATTTCCATCACCATAATTTGCAACTAAAGTAGCTGTATATCTACCAACAATGTTCTTCTTATCCCAAGTAACATCTGCTTGTCTTTTTGCTCCCGGTATTACATTGTTTTCTGGTAATTGTAATTGTACGACCTCATTCCCAGCGAGGTTTGTTATTGTAACAAATCCTTTTGGTTTTACATGAACATTACCGATATTTTCAAAGGTGATATCAAAAAGTACTGGACCATATTCACTAAAGTTAGGAGCCTCAAATAGATCAACTAAAAGCTCTTCTTCAACATTTCCAGAGACTCTCAGCAATACAAGTGCACCCCTTTCGTTACCTACTGAAGAACCAGTAACTTGTTGTGTTGCGCCAGATAACGAGGCTACGATCGAACCGTAATGTCCACCTGGTTCAGCTGTTTCCGGGACTTTAATTTCAAAGGTAACAAACTGTTCATCACCTGGTTCAAGAACAAATTCTGTTGGAGTCACCGTAATCCATTTCGCAATTGAATAACTTGAATCATCAACAGGCTCCATTAATACAACTTGGCCCTCATCGCCACTTGCAGTAAGGTCTTCGATCTTCATATTAACAGTCATTGTGTCTTGTGTGGGATTGTAAAGTTTGATCTGCTCAACCAATCTGTCACCCGGATCTGCAGTTCTATCAAATGTAACCGGTGAAATTGAAAGTCCAGAGGCATCATCCACTTGAGCTTTAACACTCCTCCCTATGATGAATAATAGAACAACAGATAAGAGACTCCCAAAAATAAGAAGCTTCAGATTCTTTTTCATAAAATAATTGACATTATATTAATCATAACCTTATAAAATGTAACACAAAAGCAGTAACATTATCAATACATAAAAAAGGGGGCGATGCCCCCTTTCATTTCTAATAGAAAAAATGATCAATAAGTTGGCGTTGCAACATATATAATCTCATTATCATAAGTTCCTGCAGGTTGGCTACCTGATACACTTATTTTGTAGTTAACTTCAATTTCATTACCACTAACTACGCCTGAATTAGACATTATGATCTCTGGTGTATCAGTCCCTAATGTACCAAGTAATCTATACCCAGTCGTTTCTTGACCATCAGTACCTGTAACATCATCTATATGGTAAGCAAAACCATTATTTGTTGCTGTAGCCCATGCAGCAGCAGTAGTTATACTGCATGTGCCATCACATGTCCCTGCATCTATTGTATCTGTTGATGGTGCTGTTAGTGGACCATCCTGCTGTACGGTAACTGAATATCCGCCAGATGCATTTGTTGCAACATAAAGTTGCTGACAACCGGCAGAAAAAGTATTCGCATTAACTGAACCATAAGAAATGGATGTTGCTGTAGTATTTATATCTGCAGAGGTAACACAATCTCCTGAGTTCTGACCGCTTACTGTAAATGTTAATGTTTCATCAACCGTAACATCAGCTGTAACATGTGAGAAAACTGCTAATTTTGTTAAACCAGTATCACTTGTTGTAACAATATCTAGATCATAAACACCAGCTGTTGGGTTCTGGATCTGATTTGTTCCACTTGTTGCATTTGTACCTATCCAAATGACAACACAATCTCCTGAAGCAACAGTATCCGTACCTGAGGTAATTGTAATCTCATCCGTTGTAGCATTTACATTTACACCCCAAGTAGCTCC
>CAZINM010000023.1:0-15691 GCA_964540605.1 uncultured Candidatus Saccharibacteria bacterium | reverse complement strand
TGAAACTTATGCATTGCTAAAAAGTATAGGTATGGTGCTAAAAGGTAAAGATGTAAAATGGCAAAATTGGCAAAGAAAGGGGGTATTAAATGTATAACTCAAGAAAATTCATATATAAAACATTAATGGTGATCTTCTTCTTTTGTGCTTTGGGGATAATTATTTCTAGATTGTATCCAATATATTTTATTGAAGATACTGGTTCTGAAACATATGCAAAAGCTGACAGCTCAGCATTTATTGACCTTGAGGAAGATTCAAATAGATATCTTCCTGTACATATCGAGATCCCTGATGTCGGAATATCTCTTTCTGTTGACAGGGGAAGTTATGATTTTTCTAGTGAAGAATGGACATTGTATGATCAAGTTGCTTTTTGGGCTGATCTAACAGCATTACCTTCTGATCAATTTGGGAATACTTTGATATATGCTCATAACAAGCCAGATGCATTTTATCCACTAAAAGATATCGAGCCTGGAGATGAGATTCTATTAACTGCTGATACAGGAGAAGTTTTGGTATATCAATATGAATACGATCTAGTTGTAGATCCAAGGAATAATGATCTATTCGAATTGAATGATGATTCTTATTTAACTTTGTTAACCTGCAATGGATGGTTTAGTGAAGCTCGTAGATTGATGGTTAGCAGGTTGATCGAGATACGACCTTATAAAGAAGAAGTAGTGGCACAGGAGATCGAATAGTACTTTGTAAGATTGGCTTATATAAAGCAGTAAATCCAAGAAAATAGTATTGTTCGCAAACTCAATTATCTAATGATAATATCAATATATGGAAAAAGTGATCAAAGAAAATGAAAAAAAGTGGGATGAGATGGTAATTAGAGAAGTCCCTTGTGGTAGACCTGTTGAAGATCTTACAAAGAAAAAAGCCAAAGAGTGGCTTGATCCTAAAAATTATTTTGGAGATCTAGAGGGTAAAAAGGTTTTATGCCTTGCATCCGGGGGAGGTCAACAAAGCATAGGTTTCGCATTAATGGGTGCAAATGTTACTGTTGTTGATTTTAGTCAGGAGCAACTAAATAAAGATATATCTACAGCCAAAGAATACAGTGTAAAATTAAAAGTGATAAAAACCGATATGAGAGATCTATCTGCTTTAGGAGATTCTGAATTTGACTTGGTATATCAGCCTTATTCGATAAATTATATACCAGAATTAGGCGCATTGTTTAGTGAAGTATCAAGAGTCCTAAAATTAGGTGGTATCTATTATTTGATGTTCCACAATCCTTTTGTACATGGATCTTGGAAAGATGGTTGCTGGGGCAACGAATGGGAGAGTAAAGAGCTTTGGAATGGTAAGGGATATCCTATATGGCAACCTTATAAAGAGGGTATAGAAATTAAAACTAAAGATCCTCATTGGAATTTCTCAGATAAACAAGGAAAAAGTGTGAAGTTACAAAGTCCGCAAGAATTTAAGCATACACTTTCTTCGATATTTAATGGTTTATTAAAGAATGGATTAAAGCTAGATCGTTTTGAAGAGTACACAAAAGAGAGTATTGGAAGTAAACCGGGTTCATGGGATCACTATGTATCAGTTGCGGCACCTTGGTTTTATGCTTGGTTCAAGAAAGAAAAATGATCTTTGGAATAATTTTTAATTACTATTTTTTGGAGGTCATTTTCCAGAAAACCAATCCTGAAACGAGTCCTACAAAGATAGTATCTACTAAAACGCCTTTGATATCAAATGTAAGTTCACCATATTCCCTAATTGCGTAATTGAGAGGGAATCCAACTATGATCTTATCACTAACATAACCAGCCATACCCGAGCTTCTTTTCCCATATAATGAGAAGGTACTCATTACAAACCAGATAATTATGAAGATAAGGATAAATAGACCAATTTTTTTAGATTTACTCATAAACTTTTGAAGATAATTACTTACTAAATGATAGCGTATTTTCTTTACAGATACATCTAAAA
This sequence comes from uncultured Candidatus Saccharibacteria bacterium, assembly GCA_964540605.1. Taxonomy (GTDB): domain Bacteria; phylum Patescibacteriota; class Dojkabacteria; order SC72; family JAHDCA01; genus CAZINM01. Next base: position 13,726 of record CAZINM010000023.1, on the reverse strand, counting down.
GATTTCCATCAAGTTACATCGGCACAAATTTGTTTTCAATTTTGGGTTTTCCTTCCCCATATTCTTTTTTGATCCTTTCGATATTTCCTAATATTACAACCTTTTCATCAAGTACTAATCTTCCTCTTTCAATCCTCCATTCCTGATAAGTTTCAAGTATATTAACCCACCAGCCATTTCTTGATCTAGTTATTAATTTGAACTTCCCTTCAGGAGATAAAAAGAAGTTCGCATAGGTAATATCGTATGCTATGTCGAAAGGTTCAATTCTGTTTGGATAATCAAAATATAATTTTTTAAAATGGGTATCGTTTTCATCGCTAACTTCATATACAACAATTCGAGTAGGTGAAACTTGTTTCTGTTTTATTATGATATAAGCTTTTGATTGATCTTCATAAACTTTCATTTCAAGGTTTAATTCACAATAACTATTAACATCAACTTTTGATGTATTTTCATTCTCCTGACATGTTATTGTTGTTGCTACTTCATTATCTATGTACATATTGTCTAGTTTTATAGAACATAAAGGCCAATTATAGGAGTAATTGATATAATCTAGATTTGCCTTTTCACATTCAAAACTTAGATCGTACTCATCTAAAATAGTCCAGTTATATTTTAACGATTCTCCAATTTTCCAACCGAACTTTGGGCGATCTATATTAGGTTTCAAAAGAATGTATAGATCATAGAATGTCCATTCCTGGTTTGTGATGATCGTCGCATTTTCAAGGATGTCTGATTCATAATCATTTAATGTAGAAATATCTGCAGTACCTAGAATTGCAGGTTCTATTGGAGAGTTTGGATCATTTGTTCTCTTAATGTTTAGACTAATCTCTTTATCTTGTTGTTTGGCCAACTTTTGTGTGTCAGTCTCATGATCTGAATTGAATGAACCTAATAATAAGAATATTGGCCAAGAAAAAGGAACATAAAATAAAAGTATGAGTAGTTGTACAAAAGGCTTCTCAAGAAATTCCTTTATTTTTGATGCCATATATCCTTGAAGATAATATTGATAGTTTATATTAAGGGATAATTGAGAAAAAGGTAAGTGAATTTGTTATTGAGCTTATCGATTGATAACAGAAATCTGAAGAATTACGCAATAAGATGCTGTGTAAATCCCATCTCAACAAGTTTTTCATAAGCTCTCCATACATTCTGGGGTATTTCTTGATAGATCTGATATCCTTTTTCGGGATACTCTTTAATTCTTTGAAGATCGCCAACCATTATATTTACAACTTTATCAAATGGAATTTCATCAGTGGGATAATCATCAAGAGATATTTGAGGGGATGTAACAAATATTTCAACATTCTCACCCGGCCACTGCTTCATGAATGTTGCGTAAGTTCTCCTCTCCATATAAGGTTTCTGCACTAGGATAATTTCATGTGGATCCAATTTATTATCTTTTAGTAATTTATAACTAAACTGTATATTTTCGCCAGTATTTGTGGACCTATTCTCAATTAAAATGCATTTTTGGGGGACACCCATATCCATTGCGATCTTTGCAAATTTTTCAGCCTCTGTTTCAGTCCAGATATTTTTTGTCAGATTACCTAATCCACCAGAGAAAACTATAATTGGTGCAAAGCCTTGTAAATATAATTCAGCTCCTCTGTGAGCTACTCTTTTATCATGACTACCTAATACTAATATGCAATCAGACTTTTCAGCTTTATGACCAAGTTTGTGGTAATCCCAGAGCGTTTGAGCAAGAGCTTTTATTGTTGGGTCTTTTATTGTGTTATGCATATTCATATTTTTTTATTTTTCTCTTTTATTTTTGCCATATAATGATTATTTATGATCATATAAACCTTTACATCTGATACTCGATCCACCCCGAAGAAGGCTCTCTTTCAAGATAAATATGAGCTACATATTTGTTAAGGTCAAATATCATTCTGCCATCACTATGTATGTAATGCAGATCTGAACTTCTATGCCCACTTAATTCATTCGTTATTTTCTTAAGTTTATTTATAGAGGTTTCATCTTCAATATTATTTTTCATAAAATCGTAACGCTTATTAGTTGTTGTTGCAGTTAATTTATTAGAGAAGCTTGCAGATTCAAAGCTCTGTAATTTAGGTTGAAGATAGTGGTTTGTATGAAAAAATGGAGTTTCAATTTTTGTTAAGATATAGCTGCGAGGTGTTAGTTCAATATTATAAGGCTTTATTGAATCCTTATCTTTATCGTAGAAGATCAAATTGAAATTGTAACTACCATGCCTTGGGATGTTATCCAGGATATCTTTGATCTGAGAAATTGATTCACAATCAGATATCGCTCGTGTCAAGACATTTTTTGGGACACCAGATCTCTTCTCTTTGCAGTATAAGTTATTAACAGTCAAGACCATTTTATTGTTATTTATGCCAACTGCGTCACCACCTAAAGAGTTATAGTAAAAAAATTCTAGCTTTTTAGAATTCCTTATAGATCTTTCAACAAGGCATATCTCGGTTTTCGTTACATAATTTCCATCTTCAAGATGCATTACTGTTCTACCCTTATCTATTACCGCTGTCGAACATCTCTCTCCAAAATACGCTTGTTCCAAGTTGTAGTTCCAGAGGTCAATAGGGTCCACATTAGCTCCATTAGCGTAAGCTTCAAATTCATCAATATAGCCTGGGAAAAACTTCTCGCTTAAAGTGAGTAACTTTTCATATTCGATAAGACGATTCTTAATGATTCTATTTTTTAATCTATTGATCTTCTTTGCTTGTTCAGAGAATTTTTGACCCATTAAAAAACCTATTTTAGTATTACTATCTGCTTCAAAATGGTAATAGAATTCGTGAGTTTTCTTTATATTTTCAGCTTTCTTCGAATCGTTTTTCATAATTATTAATAAATAGTCACTCTTATCACTATAGTATATTATCTTATTTTGAAAAAATATAAATATTGATTAGTTTGTTGATATAATATTGATATGAAAATTGTAAAAAATATAAAGGTCAGTGAACTTAAGAGAATGGCTTCTGCACTATTTAGTAATTTTGTAAAAGCTGTAATTGATGTAGATAAGGAGATATTAGTTGTTGACGCTGAATTACATGCTGATCAAGAGGCTTATTTATTAGAACTTGGATCAAAGCAAGAAAGCTTATGGGGTATAAATATTTATCCTGATCTTAATATTGAAGAGAGAATAGAATTTAATTCTATGATCAATCTTAGGCCATCACAAAAAAACAATTCTATGAGCATAGAAGATGAAAATATCAGAAATAAAATAATAAATATTGTAAATTCAAAAATTATCAACGATGTTGATCATACAACATAAGCAACAATCCGAAGGCTTGTGGCAGAAAAAAAGTTTTTTAGAACAGATGGCTAACATCGGGAGTGAAGTGTTTAGAGCTACGCAATGGAAAGAAAAAAACTCAGAATATTCTGAAATGGCATTTATTAGATCTTTAGAACTATTTGACTTATCTAAAGACTCAAAACATACAATTACTCAACTAAAAGAATTAACTAGGATTAGAGAGATCTGGGTCGATTACTTCAAATACAAAAATCAATATAATTCAACTGCAGTATCAATTAATCAATATTTTGCTGGATTAACTATCGCTTATAAGAACTCTCGAGATCTGAAAAAGATTAAATAATAACCTTTCGTTCATTTTCACAACTGGACCGTTATAAGTAATGTTGGAATTAGGCATATATAAAGCCGATTTTTATTTGTATCAATAAATATTCCAATCCATAGGTCATACCAAGCAAATGAGAGTTTGAAATTTTTAATCTCGAAAAGTTTTATATCTTTCATATTTTTATTGATCAAGTACATATTCCCATCCCGGTTGCCATTTTCCAACTTTTCTCCAATCATTTGCGAAAGCTTCTTCCCAAGACATACCTTTTAATAATACATCTAAAGCTAGCTGAGGTGCTTTGTGAGCAACTATAGCGATATGTTTTGATTCATATTTTTGTTTAATATCATTCAGGAAATCAGATAATCGTGACTTTACATCTTCATAGGACTCTCCGTTAGGAAATTTCTCAAAGATCATTTGTTCTTGTAATGGCTCGACAATTTTAGAAGGTTTGCCATTGAGATTGCCATAATTGCATTCTCTAAGTCTTCCATCTATAAAAATAGGGAACTTATGTTTAAACGAGATTTCAGCTGAATGTATTGCGCGAACTAGATCAGAGCAAAAAACAGCATTAAATATAGTAGTGTTTTGTAAGGGTAACTCTTGTGACTGTCTAATTCCTAATTCAGATAAATCTACATCTTTCCAACCAGAAGAAATGTGTTGCTCATTGTCTGTTGTTGTACCATGTACGAAGTAGGTTATCTTGATCATGTTAAGAATAATTATTTCAATTCTCTATTATAATATATATAACTTATTCATATTAATACCATTTAAGGACTTAGTATTAATCAACATTATGAAGATCAAAAGCATAATATCGTGTAAGTTTTGTCTATTGCACTTTCTTTATTCTGTTTGATCATTCGATTAAAAGATAATATAAAATATGTTATATTACAGGAGATATACATACATTATCTATCCATGTTCAGAATTTATAAATATTGTTTTGTTCTAAAATAATAAGAAAAGGTATGAAAGACATTTTGCCTGAAGGCACTGCTTTATCTCATGGTTTATCCACTGAAAGAAACGATATAATTAACAAAATTAGATCCAAAGCTGGGAGAATGAACATTAGTAGTGCAACAAAGTTCGATTCTGCGAATAAAGAAAAGATTCTTGTTGATCAGACAAGTTTTAGTAGACCAGTAATTAATGTTGATCTAAAAGCCATTGGAGATCGTGTCAAGACCGGATTACAAAGGCAAGAAGAGGAATTTGAAACAATATGGAAACCCATTCTTGATAGTGATACTCACAAAAAATTAAAGAATATCTATCATGAAATTTCTCCTGAGGGAGTTGTATTTTTTGATGTATTAGATCAAGAAAAATTTGTATCTCAGACAGAAGCTAATTTCGAAAGATTAATGGAAGAGCATCATGTCGATACCATTAAAAGATGGAATGATACGGAAATTGAGCGTATGTTTGGAAAAGGATTAAATCCGACCTCATTAATAACTAGTTACGAAAGTGCAGAATGGTTTGCAAAAGAGACTAGGTTAACTGATAATCCAATAATATTAGAATTAGGCACTGGTGCAGGTTGGGCGACAGTTATGCTTTTTGAGACTGTAAAAAAAGAGTATCCAAATGCAAAGGTCAAACAATTCTCAGTAGATATGTCTCCTCACGCAATTGCAGCAACACAAACATTGTTAACATACAAAAACATACCACACATAATTGCAGCAAATCTTGATGAACTTCAACAAATACAAGCTTGGATCAATGAAACCGAAGATGGGCGTAATTTCTCCGGTATAATACTAGTATTGGATTATATTAACGAGGGGCTAGATAGTTTCTCTGAGAAAAGCGTTGAGGGTGTTTATTCATCTCATGGAACAGCATATTTATCGAAAAATGAATATATAGATTTTATGAAGCTTTTACCAATTAAGATGAAGAAGAATGGCGTTTTTATTGCAGATTCTCTAAATCCGATCTATACGAATCAGTTGGATATCTTTATAACACTTCTACAGATGATAGCTCCAAAGAAGATGCAGGAATACTATAATAAGAAGGGAGTAGTTTATATATATGGTGAGAAGATAAGGAACAACTCAAAGTATTTTCCAGGCGAAGATGTACAGATCCTGAAAGGTTTTAATATTCCACATGCATACCTTATTTTCAAATGGTGTAATTATCTTATGAGAAAACTTGATCTCAAAAGGCTTATGAAAACTGTTAAATCGCTTCAAGTTACTATGAAAGTTGTAGATGAATATCGTTCAGATGTATTTCCATCTTATCTTTTAAAGGATATTGTTACTGAGGAAAAACTAAATTTTGAAGTGTTAGGAAATAAACCTGATTTCCCAGTATTTATGGATACTGAAGGGTTTAGGATCCTAGCTTAGTGATAATTAAGAATGCCCACAGAAATAATTGGATACATTAATATATTGATAGGAATTGTAGATATCTTTGTTGGATCTTTAGTTCTTTCTAGTAATCCGAATAAAGCTGTAAATAGAGCATATTTTCTTTGTACATTAACAATGGGTTTGTGGTCTTTTTCACTGTTTTTTTATAATAATCCTTTTGTGATGGATAGCAGTGCATGGCTAAAGATAGTGTATTTTATTGCCTATCTAATGACATTTGGTCAGATCAATTTTGCCTTGAAATTTCACGAAGGTGTAAGCAAAAGATTTTCATTACTACTTACTGCTATTTTAGCTCCACTATTTCTATTCGGCTTCTATCTTTTGTTTGTAAGTGATTCGATCGTTATCAGCACTTATTATGATAAAAGTATAAATACGGTGATCGCCCAAATGGGAAGAGATTATATTTATTATTTTATTCCTATCCTATTTTCATTATTCTTCCTTTTCGGCATTCATATTCAAAAAGGTAGAAAATTGGACAGTTTAAAGAAGAAGCAGACTCAATTCTACTGGATAGGGGGGTTATTAATGATCGCTCCACTTGTATACTTAGATTTTATCCTACCGATATTCTTCTCTAATACAAGGTATTATCAATATAGTACTCTTGGTAATATCTTATGGGCGATCATTATCGCCTATTCAATATACAACACCCGTTTTTTGGATGTAAGGTTAGTGCTTGGAAAAGTTGTTGAGGCTTTGTTGAAATCTGGATATCTATTCCTCATATTTCTTATTTATACAAGATGGAATGAGAGTGATCACAATTTTGAGGGAGGTGATTTCGTATTTATCTTAATAGTTATCTCATTAACCCTTTCATTCATTTTAAATTGGATCAATGAGAAAACTTCACTTCTTGTTCAAAAAAAGTTCATTTATAGTCGGTATGATCCAATTGAACAGATCCAAAAATATGCATCTTCCAATTCTCAGGAATTAAATATTACAAATATCTTAAAAAATAGCAAAGATCTTATTGAAGAGACATTAAATCCTGATAAAGTTTCGATCATTCTTTTCGATAGTAGAAGTAAACAGGTTGTATATCAGGAGAAGGTTGATTTTCCTTCATTGACATCTGAAACTACTACAAGATTTATCAATAACTGGGAGAACTTAAATAGTAACCCAATACTGATATTTTCAGAGATCGATATTTATTTCTCATCTGGTAAAGAGATAATCGATTCCAGAAAGAAAGAGATCCTAGACTTCATGAAAGATTATAAAGTTGAGGTCATTATTCCATTTGAACTCAAATCCTCATATCAAGGTTCAATTATCTTAGGAAATAAAAAAGATAATTCTCTATATTCACAAACAGATATTACATTCTTAGAGAGCATCACACGAAATGCAAATATAGCTATAGAAAGAGCAATTCTTTATGAAGAGTTGCAAACATTTAATCAAACTTTACAACAGAAAGTTTATGAACAAACTAAAGAACTCCAACAAAAGATTGAGGAATTAGAAGAAGCAAGAAGAAAAGAAAGCGATATGATAGACATAATGGGTCATGAATTAAGAACTCCTGCTACAATTGTTAAATTGAACGCAGCTTATCTAGATAAGTTCCTTCCTGATATTAGATCGAACCCAGATGAATACATTAAATATGTAAAACGAATACAAGATTCTATTCAGAATGAAATTATTTTGATCAACACACTTTTAAGTAGTGCTAAATTAGAAGGTGATAAGATCGAACTTAATCCTGAAGCAATAGATATTAAGCATGAAATTGATCTGGCTCTACATGGAAATGAGAATGATGCTAATGAAAAGGGATTACAACTGGTAAATAGCTCAGAAATTGATACGCCTTCAATTTTTGCAGACAAAGCTAGAACGATTGAGGTTTTAAACAACCTTATAAGTAACGCAATTAAGTATACAGATGAGGGTGAAGTAGAGGTCACTACTAAATTTGATGAAGACTTTGTTTCTGTTTCAATAAGAGATACAGGAAAAGGAATTCCAGAGAAAGATATTCCAAAATTGGGTCAAAAGTTTTATCGATTAAATAATTATGTTGAGTCTGAACAAAGTGATGAAGTAGATGTGATCAGACCTGGAGGAACAGGTCTAGGTTTATATGTTACATTCAACCTGATCAAGAAGATGGGAGGGAAGATATCCGTTCAGAGCGAGGTTGATAGAGGTACAATTTTCACATTCTCTCTGCCTAGATTTCTGAACCAAATAAGTAATGATAAAGATAAAACTTCTAAACGAAACATGTTTGAAAGATTAGGACTTAAAAAATAAGATAAATGATCGCTTGAATTTGCTTTTTATGATTAGTATATTTGTTCTGTATCAGTTTAAATAATTACATAGATCTATGACATTTGATAAGGCCTACCAAGTGTTACCTTTTTCGATAAGAGAAGATTTCCGTAATTTGTATGATGTGATGCTTCGTAGAAGCATGAAGAAGTTTTATTCACAAATTGTTCGATCTGGTGATCTAGTATTTGATATCGGGGCTAATATTGGTCATTATACTAAGATATTTTACGAACTCGGTGCTAATGTGATCTGTTTAGAACCACAACCTTATTGTGTTAAAAAGCTGGAAAGTGAATTTGCAAGTGATCCAAAAATTAAGATTGTCGACAAAGGAGTTGCTTCATATGAGCGTGAAATGGAGTTGAATATTGATCTGGAAAATCATGCGACTGCGACATTTTCAGAAAAATTCATAAAAGAAGGCCCATTTAATAATAGAAAATGGGATAAAAAGGTTGTTGTCCAAATGACTACACTTGATAAGTTAATTGTACAATTTGGTGTGCCAAAGTATTGCAAAATAGATGTTGAAGGTTTCGAGTTGGAGGTCATAAAAGGTTTATCTCAGCAGATCCCATTAATATCTTTTGAATATAGCAGATCAATGCCCGAGATCATGGTCGGAGTGGTAGATCACTTAAATAGTTTAGGAGATCTTCAATTCAATTTTACATATTTCGATAGTCCTTTCAAATTCGAGTTAAAGGAGTGGAGTCCAGATCGGGAGTATGTTTTCGATCTAATAAAAAGATCGAAGAGAAAATTTGCAGGGGATCTATATGTTAGGTTTGTTTGAGTTATGCTTATTTAGTAGATTCTCGGATAATTTGTTGAAGTTTCTCATCAAGTATCTTGTGTACTGAATGGAATGATTTTTTGTAGTCAAAAATGTTTTTTTGATTTTTAATACATTCTTTTACAGTATAGTCATGTAGTATTCTAGCAGTTTGGAACTCATCATTATTTAGGGTTCTGTTATGAGTCGGACCACAAAGCATTTTGTAGTGTTGTTGTGGATCTCCCACCATGTTGTAGAACTCAATTATATGGATATCTGGATTCATATCAATAAATCCTGGAAAAATATGATTCCCATCAATTATTAAGTGCTGTTTCTCGCTCGCTGCAAAACTAATTATATTATTTATAGCTTTAGATACAACTCTAATTTGTTCTATAAAACGATCACTTATTAATGCTTTGTTAGCTTCAATATTCGGATCAAGATATTTACCTACAGTGTGTAACTGATATGTATGTGTAGTTATCAAAGCTAAATCTCTTTTCGATAAATAATCGACTATTAAAGATCTAATAATTCCTGTCGGAATATAGGTAGTATAGTTGATAAGTTCAGTAATATTTTTACTCGTTGTAGATTTCCCAGTCCCAGCGTATCCTCCATATAAAACTGCTATTGGTTTTGTAATTTTTTTTTGCAACCACAAGTCATTGAATAATTCTGTAGTTTTACTCATTTTATAATTTGTTAATAATTGAAGTTAATTGCTCCGAATTTAATAAAACAGAGAGATCTCTTCCCAACTCATCTTTATTTGGTATGTGTACAGATACTGCTGTATACATAAGAAGTTTATTAGAAAGACCTTTTTGACTTTTGAGCATGTTTCTATATGTTGCGAATGGGTCTATTGCAAGAGCAGTAATTTTATCCATGTTAATATTATTCAATTTCATCCTTTGAGCTTCTTTTCTTATTAGATCTCCACGCAGTGTGTTCTTTACATACTCACCAGAAGTTCCTTTTAATTCATTGTAAACAAACTCAACACAAGATCTTTCATAATTTTTTTTGAAATTTTTAAAAACTATTGTTATAACATCCGAACTTGTATATACAAGAGTTCTTGTAGCCATAGTATTTCGTGCATCTGGATTCGTTATTGCTCTATGATAAATATCCCAATATTGATATCTATTAAGTTTGTGCTTAAGAGAATATATTGGGATTAAGTTTCTTTTAATAAAAAAGTCGACAATTCTATTACAGTAATGTGTCATTTCAGGCCTTATAGTGATTAAACAGACATCGTTTTTTAGGATCTCGTTTACAAGCTGTCTTTCTTTAAGAATATCAAAATTATCTTTTAGGCTTGATGAATTTTTGAAAAGTTCGAATTGATCTGAATTTAGATAGTTTTGCATGTATAGATCACCACCCTCATTTGATTCATATAAATTTTGAGAGTTTATGTAAGTATCAATATTGTATTTTTTCAGAATTTTATAATTATTTTCAGCGATCTTTTCAATTGCGGTGTCCATTTATAAGAATAGTAATTTATAAAAACATTGGATTGTACAAGTAAATGTTTGCATATTCAACATCAAAAATTTGATGTAGCTAAGAGTAAAAATGATTTAGTTTTAAATAATCTAACATAAATATTATTTATCAATTAAACGAAAATCATGCGACTGCGACATTTTGAGAAAATTTTTATATATAAAATAGTTATTCTATTCTTGGGAATTATTGAGGAGCAGTTACGACTAAAAGATCGTATGGAATCTTGTTAATTATCTAAAAAAATGATTTTTATAAACTCGTAAAAATTCTGTTTACACCCTAGCAAATATGATCATATAATTATGCCCATACTTCTTTGCACATCCTGGACAGTAGGCGTAATGAATATATTGATCTATGGCCTTTTTACCTGATTTGACCAACTCTTTATCTATAATTTTTACGAATTTTGGAATATCGTTATAACCGCCATCAAAAACTCGGCTAATAAAATCTCCTGAAATCTGAATATTATTCTCATTCGGCACATCTTTCTCAACAGAAATATATATCTCTCCTTTAAATGGCGAGGGATCTCTGAATAGAATTAAGGTATCCTCTTTATTGGGAGCTTCTGCACCGATTTTTTCTATTGATGCCGACATTCTAGTAATTTTCTTGCTTATCATAGAGGGAAGGGGAATATGGAAGAATTCCGGAATATTATCTTTAATGAATTTCTTGTTTTCCCAGTGATGGTTTTTCTTATCCCATCTTTCAATATTGAATTTAGGACAACAAATCTCTTCTTTATGATCATCTTCCATTTATATTTTCTTGATAAATTTATTATACTGTCCTTCTGTTAAAAAGATCCTGTGGACATCAGGATCAGGTGTATCTCCTGTTAGAGTTGCTGTATTAGATTCTCCCCATTTCATTATTTTCATATCTGTTAATCTGAGATCTATGTAATAATATTTATTGAGTTTATTTGGCATGGTTTGAGGTGGGTAGAAATTTAAATAAAAAAGGTCTATTTCTTGATATTCGATCTTACATCTCAACAAAATTCAATTCAATGTTACTCAATAAGGATAGGTGATATTATGTTTTTATATATCTTATATATTTACTCAGTAAATATATGTAGGTAATTAATAGATTATTGAAGATATTCTTACATTTTATGATTTAAATAACTTAAAATAATAATCAAGTAATGACTAACACCAATAATTTAGCTTTACAAGATGGGGGTAAGTTAGTTTATGAAGATCATCCTGGAAATGGCACGCCAATAATTATGATTCATGGATTCCCACTAAATCGAAAAATATGGAAGGCTCAAATTGAGGCACTTATAAAGGCTGGGAGAAGAGTTATTGCTTATGATATGCGAGGATTTGGTGATTCATCAGATCCGACAACAACCTATTCACATGAAGAAGATCTGTTAGCATTGATCAAACATTTAAATCTTAGTGAATGTCATTTAGTTGGTATGTCTTTTGGAGGAGAGATTGCAACTTCTTTTACAGTTGAGAATCCAAATTTGGTAAGAGAACTTACTTTGGTTGCATCTGGTATAAATGGTTATAAAGCAAAAGATCCTGCACCTTTTGATAAATGGTCACAAATGGTTAGAGAAGGTAAGTTGGAAGAATTTAAAAATGAGTTGTTAAAATATGGCGAGTTAGGTGAGTTACAGACAACAATGCCAGAAGTATATAAAGAATTAGCATCAATTATTGGTGAATATCGTGGTTATATGCTCGGAGGAGATGAGCGGAAATACCCTAATACACCAACAATAGAGCAACTTAGTGAGATTAAATGCGCGACTAATATAATTGTTGGACTTGAAGATTCTGTTGATAGTCTTGAACAAACTCGTATCCTTGTAGAAAAAATTCCAGGTGCTAATTTAGATGTGGTAGAAGGTGTCGGACACTTTGTTAATCTTGAAAAACCAGGTCTGTTAAATGGTGTAATTCTCCGTTCTGAAGTTGGTATCGAGAGGTAACCTACAAAGCCTAGAGATGAAGCTCGGCCAAGTTATATGAGAGCGTGATTTTGATCTAACTTTCTTAATTAAACTACTTCTGCCTATTGTCATTTACCTTTGTATTTTTTAATTCAGAAGCAAAACTTACTGATGCTCGAAAACTTCATTTATATTCGGCAATAAATCAATATCTTGTTTTAGTCTATCAGGATATTCTTATGCAGATGAAATTTCACACAGAAACAAGCTCAAATGAATGTTAAAGCATAACCTTTTTTACCTGCTCTACCAGTTCTTCCAATGCGATGGATATAATCATCATAATTTTCTGGTATGTCGTAATTAATAACATGTGTAATGTTATTAATATCCAAGCCTCTTGATGCGACATCTGTAGCTATCAATATATTAAGATGATCCTTTTTAAAAGCTTCAATTATTTTTGTTCTTTGGGCTTGCCTTTTATCGCCATGGAGAGCATTTACCTTTACACCTTTGTCGAGCAGCTTGTGAGAAAGATTATCTGCGCCTCTTTTTGTTCTAGTAAATATTAAAACCTTCTTAAAATCTTCTTTATTAATATAATTACACAGAACATCGAATTTCATTTCGCCATCTTTAAGTCTTATTATGTCTTGATCAACATTTTTACCTTTAGCTTGTTCTTCAACCTCGATCTTAACTGCTCTTTTTAAGAGTGTGTCGGCAATATCCTCGCATTTTTTGTTCATTGTGGCAGAAAAGAACATCGATTGTCTCTGGTTGTTTAATTTTGAAGTAATGAATCTAATATCTTGAATGAATCCCATATCAAGCATTCTATCTACCTCATCTAATACGACATTATTGATATTTAGAAGATTGATAACTTTTCTTTCAACAAGATCTTTTAACCTACCTGGAGTTGCAATTATGAACTCAGGATCTCTCCTTAAAATTCCTATTTGAGCTCCCATTCTATTTCCACCAATTACTAGAACTGATCTTAAACCAGTATTTCGTGCAAGTTGCATAAACTCATCTTGTATCTGCATTGCTAATTCTCTGGTAGGAACAATTATTAAAAACCTTTGAGAACTATCTAACACACCTTTATTTA
>CAZINM010000022.1:4801-15813 GCA_964540605.1 uncultured Candidatus Saccharibacteria bacterium | reverse complement strand
CCGTTGATACGGCAATTATGAGTGCGGCGAAAAACTGTACAACAAATTGAGTAGTGGCAGGAAGATTGTAAATGTCATCGAGTATCCCATTAATTACAAGTAATGATAGAGAAAGTAATATAGGAATTGTAATTTGGTTAAAACCAAAGATCACAATGATCAAAATATATAAAGGTATTAAAACTGCCAGTCCGCCCAAAAGAGGCGTAGGATTAGGATTAATTCTTCTTTCATCGTTCTCGAATCTGTTTAGTTTCTTTTTATTCGAGCCTTTTGTCTCATTTAGAATATTATTTCTTTTTGCAATATATCCCACTATCGGAGTTGCTATTAAAGTCAATATCAATCCTGCCAAAAATATTGGAAGACCACTAATATAACGCCAATATTCTAAAGGGATCCAATCAGGCTGTGCAATTAACTGTGTCATGGTATCTATCATAAGATCAGATATATCTAGAAATTATTGATACAACATTATAAAGAATTGTTGATACAGATAAAACTTCGACAAGAAGAATAACGATTGCAAGGTAATTTTTTTTATTGTAGATCCTACTGCTGATGATCAATCCAACAAGAGAAAGAAAAGCGACGGTAACAGGGATGTATTTAATTAGATCTTTACTTACTAATCTTTTAGATAATTCAAGAGATTGTTGAAACAAAGGGACTTCAGATGGGATTCTATTTAGAAAATACTCAAAATAATTAAAAAGCAGTATGTTCAATAGTATTAAGCTGATCATGTAGAACCAAACAGTACTGCTTTTGAAAAATCTTTTGGTCTCAATTATTAAAAAAAGCTTATGAATTCTAGCCTTAAGCTTATAAAAACGATTAACAAATGGATCCTTGAGACCCATCTCGAATTGAGGTTCTTCTTTTTTCTTTTGAAAAAGTTTCATCCTGCGATTATATCAAATTGTAGGCTTATGGTGATTATTTATTATTGGTCGAGCTATAAAAGATCTGTACAAGCTGGTCGGTGTTTAACTGTTCAGGTCTAAATTTTTTAAGATCTTCTGTTAAATATTGAATGTAGGGAGTATCCTTAAGGTTATTATAAAGGTTCTTTCTTGGATGTCTGAAAGATGTTTCTAAAAAGTTTGTAAATTTTTCGTAATCAGAATTTGGAATTTGTTGTTCTGATCTTCTTTCTATTTGTATCAAAGAGCTTGTGACTTTCGGTTGAGGATTGAAATTACCCTTACTAATATCAAAAAGTTTGCGACAATTTGCAAAAACTTCAGTTCTTGCTTTGATTATATTCGATCTACTAGATATATATTTTTCAGCTACCTCTTTTTGAATAATAAAATAGAAAAGATTTGCCTCTGAATTTAATAATAAATGTTCGATGATCTTTTTTGATTTGTTATAAGGGAGGGATCCGAACACAACATATTTTTCGCCATCAAATAGATCTCCAAATGAATTCTTATCTATTTCAAGAACATCTGCTTTAATTATTTTTACAGATTTATTTTTAAAGTGACCTATAAGAAGGTCCGACAGAAAGAGGTCCTTTTCAATTGATACAACATTATTTTCTTTGTGGAGTAAATGGGTAAAAACACCTGTCCCTGGACCAATTTCAAGTACATTTTTAATTGAATGCTGTTGCACTAAAGAAACGATCTTTTTTGCTAGATTTTCATTAGTAAAAAAGTTTTGACCAAGGGATCGTTTTGGTGAAACAATCATATCCTGAAATCCCAAATATTATTTTTTTGGGAGAAACTAAGTTTACATTCTTTACAGTGGTATTTGTGTTGTATTAGATCCATATTTCCTTTACATTTAGGGCAAACAATTATATCGTTCACGCTTCCTAATACTACTGTCTTAGAGGGATCTTTCATTGCTCTGACAGTATAAACGATGCTCGGAGGGATATTTGTCTTTCCGAGTGTTTTTTGTAGGAATTTTTCTAGCTTCATCATTTGATCGATCGATAACAATCTTTTTATTGTATTACTGCGTAAAAATGAGCATCCATTCTTGTCCAAAACAATATTGAAAGGATTTTGAAAGAATCGCTTGATATGCTTAGGGTGGTAATTAAGAAAGACTGTCTGTTCGCCATTTGTACCCTCTGCACTTCCGTGAGGGGGCTGTTGGTATGGTTTCACATTCCACTGGGAAAAATCAAGCGAAAACAGCGATCTGATGCGTGCTTTTATATGAATCTTGTTGGCAAACTCTTGTAGAAATAGACTGTTGTAAGACATAATTCGATGTAGCTCGTTAACATATGTTTCTAGGTCAGAAATATGATGTAAAACTCTGATCATCATGCCTCCATCAAATGAATTGTCTTTGAATGGGAGATTGTATGCATTTGCAGCGATCAATGTTATGTTTGGAGCTCGATTTTTAATAGCATTTTGATATTTTGTTAATGTTTTAAGAGAGTAATCAACAATAACGCATTGGGAGTAATGGTCCTTATATGTATCAATTAATCTACCATAAGACCCACCGATATCAATAAATCTCTCGCCTTTTACATCTTTTAATAATCTATTGATTAAATAGCTCTCGGCTCTATGCTCATAAGGTCGATTAGTCCAGTATTTACTGTAATCGTAATCATATTTGTCATAATTTGCGATTTTTATCATCTAGATTTTTGATCATAGAACTTAATTCAACAACTTTTGTTGCATATTTTTTAATTTTCTCATCATCTTTCAGTTCTTCTGCTTGAGAAAGTTTGTACTGAAGCTGATTTAACAATTGCTTATAATAATTGATCTTTATCAAAATATACACAGAATTCAATTCTTTAACAGGGTCTGTTAATTCTTGGTATTGGTCTTGTTTTAAAATAATATTCTCTAAGAGTATCTTGGTTGATTCCGTTATATCTTGAGAATCTAGTAACTGCTTAATATTTGAATAGCTACCTTTATTCAAACTCTCAATGATCTCTTTTACACCAAGGTCTGTAAAGTACTTAAGATTAAGCTTTTTCAAATTGCTGATCATGTCAGTTTTAATTGCCAAGAGAAGTAAGTACTCCTCCTGGCCATGAATATCTTGGGAAATGCTGATAATATTTCGTTTTGTATTAATTTTTTTAGTCTCAACTCGTTTTTCTTTGTTTATATTGATACCAGTAAGAGCTTTTAATTTTTTAAGGTAATATCTTTTGAAAGTTACATTTGTAACATTTTCTGTTAGTTGCTGATGGTATTTTATGATTTTTGATGCACTGTCAAGATCAGAATTATCATAGTAGTTTGCAAAGTTAATAACTAGATATGAATATGCTTCGTTCTTTGGTTTTACAGTTTCTTTAAGAAGTGCAGGTTCTTTTTGTATCAGCTCATCAAGGTCTTGATACGGTTCCGGATTAGATGCATAAGATATAAATGAATATTTGTTTGCTAATATGAATCCTCTTTCAAGAGCTTTTTGTCCAGCATTATCTTTATCAAAAAGAAAAAGTATCTTGTTTGTATATTTCGCAATATTTTCTAGTTGCTGTTCAGTTAAACCAGTTCCTAATGGGGCAACAACATTTGTGACCCCTTGTGAAAATGCAGAGATCACATCTATCTGTCCTTCACAAAGTATACATAGATCTTCTTTTTTAATTGAAGATTTAGCTAAATAAAAACCATATAGATTTTCTCTTTTCTTGAAAATTGGTGTTTCTGGTGTATTTAGGTATTTAGGTCCAAAGTCATCACCTGGTAAATTTCTCCCTGAGAAGCCGATTATTTTCCCATAAGTCGATCTAAGAGGGAACATTATCCTATTTACAAACTTGTCTTTAATTTGATCACTTTTTTTTGTAAATAGACCTGAATCGTTGATGATCCTTTCTGAGAAACCTAATTTTGAGATATATTTATACAAAGCGTTATATGATGGAGCAAAACCGATATCAAATTGTTTTATAGACTCATCTGTGAAACCTCGATCTTTTAAATATTTGAGTGCGATCGGTGCTTTTTCTAGAGTTGAAGAATAAAACTGCTGAGCTTTAAGATTGATCTCTTCAAGTTTTGTAAAATAGGTGTTGTTGCTTCCTCGTTTGTATTCAATTCCAGCTTCTTTTGCAAGTTTATCAAGAGCCTCTGGAAAATCTAAAGTTTCCATTTCTTGCAAAAAGTTAAAGATATCACCAGATTTACCACAACCGTAACATTTATATCGCTGTATCTCAGGATTTACCATAAATGATGGAGTTTTTTCATTGTGAAAAGGACAGAGACCAGCGAAATTCTTTCCAGTACTTTTCAATGGAACATACTTATTAATAAACTCGACTATGTCAAGCCTTTCTTTGATCTCTTGGACTATATTGCTGTCTTGCGTCATTATGCCTAATTATCGCAGGAGAATGAGTTATTTACCAGTCTACAGTTTATTGAGCCAACTCCGTCTGAAATTGACCATGTTAATGGGTCGGTTGAATTATTTAAAAAGACTCTAGTTATATTTGATCGACCAGATATGACCTGAAAATCTTTATTAACAGTATAAGTTTCAGAAAATCCGTCTACTACTGTGTTTCCGATCAGTTGTGAGCCATCAATTAGAAGCTGTATCCAAGCATCCCCACCAATAATTTGTATTTTCATTTCGTTCTGTATTGGAACTTCTATCTCTTCTACTTTTTCAATCTCTTCTTCTTCGATCTCATAACTTACTGAAATAACTTTTACATTTTCCTTTGATTTATTACCTTCCCTGACAGCTTGAACAGATATAGTGTTTGTTCCTTCAATTAGATCAACCTCTGTTTCAAAAGAACCATCCTCTTTAACTTCAACATTTACTCCATTAATAAGTAAAATAACATTTTCATCTGTAAAGCCTTTTACAATAACTTTCTCTTCATTAACAACGGAATTCTCCTCTGGGCTAGAAACAACAAGGTTTGGGATCTGCTGGAAATTGTAAAGTTGATAAAAGAAAAACATCACCACTGCAACAACAAATAATGTTAAGACTATTGTTGCAACGAATTTAGGAGAGATATTTACTCTCTGTTGTTCTTTTTTTATTGTAACAACTGTATCTTTTTTCTTCTCTTTGATCGTTCGCCTTGTCAATGCGATTATCTTATCTACATTTAATCCTAAATATTTGCAGTAGATCTTAATAAAGCCATACATAAAGATCTCTGACTCGAAAGAATCGTAATCATTTTTCTCAAGCATCTCGATATACTTCTTCTGGATCTTTGTGTCATCACAAACCTGTGCGATCGTTTTTCTTAAGCCGATCCTTCTGCGAGTAAAGATCTCGCCAGCGGAAAGCATTTGATCTGAATTCGCACTAACATTGTTATATCTGTTCATCCCCACCATCATCACCACCTCTCTGGTTATATCTTCTAATAAAATCTTCTTTTGAGTTTATAAGTACATTCCTTGGGTTGCTTCCATCCTGAGGTCCAACAATTCCAAGATCTTCAAAGATATCGATCAATCTGGCTGCTCGGTTATAACCGATCTTTAGCCTTCTTTGAAGCATAGAAGCTGAGCCTTTCTGTGTATTAATAACTACATCCATAGCATTTTCAAAAAGAGGATCATCTGAGATCGCACCCATTCCAACAACTCCTCCCTGTGTTATTTTTGGTTCAGGCCTGGTAACACTTGGAATTGAAATATCCTCACTAATTTCTGATTTCAGGAAGCTCACTAAACTTTCTGTATCTTTTGTCGAAGTGAAAGCTCCCTGTAATCTAACAGGTTTGTTTAATTCTGGCGATTTAAAAAGCATATCTCCCATTCCGATCAATGTCTCAGCTCCAGATTGGTCAATAATGACTCTTGAATCTATTTGACTTGATACGCTAAATGCCATTCTTCCAGGAACATTAGCTTTGATAATACCTGTGATAATATTTACATCTGGTCTTTGGGTTGCAAGTATCAAATGTATACCAACGGCTCTTGCCATTTGGGTCAATCTGACAACTCTAGATTCCACATCTACTCCTGTTGTGAGCATCAGATCAGCCATTTCATCAATGATTATTACAATATATGGGAGTTTTGAATCTGAACATTTATTATTATATTCAACAATATTCTTAGTCCCATTCTGTTTTAATATTCTGTATCTAGTTGTCATCTCTTCAACTGCCCATTGCAAGGCATTAACTACAAGTTCCATATCGGTAATAACTGGTACCAAAAGATGAGGGAGTCCATTATATGGCGCCATCTCAACCATTTTTGGATCTACAAGTATCAATCTTAACTCATCAGGTGTTTTTGTCATTAATAGACCAGTTATGATCGAGTTTATTCCAACTGATTTTCCTGTTCCTGTAGCACCTGCTACAAGCAAGTGTGGAAGCTTTGAAAGATCTTTTATCATACTTTTACCTGAGACATTCTTACCAAGGATCAAAGGTAATTCATATCTATCCTGCTCTTGTTTTAGCTCTCTCACCATGTCTTTTATATAAACGAAGTTTGGAGTTGGATTCGGGATCTCAATACCTATTAATGATGTACCAGGTATTGGAGCTTCAACTCTTATTTGTGATTCAGATGTTGCTAAAGCAAGTGCAAGATCATTAGTAAGATTTTTTACCTTAGCTACTTTCGTTCCTATTGTTATGCTTAATGCGTACTGAACAATAGTTGGACCTATAGTTATCTTGTTGACCTTAGATTCTATATCGAAACTTCTTAATGTCTTTTCGATCACTACGGCATTATGTTTATGGATCTCTTTATCTTGTGGTTGCATGATAGGTTCAGAGAGGAGATCTAAACTAGGAAATTCCCAGTTTGGAAATCGAGGCTTAAAGATATCTTCTTCTTGACCATCATCAGATGTTATAGTTCTATCATCAATGTCAGGTGATGATATTCTTCCAGATATATCAGCACTGTGATCATCATCAAAGAGTTTCTTGTTACCATCTTCAATATGTATCTGGTCATCTTTGCTTTTTGTTATGCCAATATATTCGTTATCTTTAGTTATTGAAGTAGAGTCATCAATTATGACTGCATCACCTTGTTGATCCTTACTTTGCTTCTTCTCGTCTGCTCTTTCTTTTATTTTCTCAAAGAATCTGATGATCCAATTTGTTATCAACTCTAATCTTATACCTGATATTAAAGAAAATGCCACTATAGCAACAATTATTACTATAATTATCTCAATTAATCCGCCGACAGCATCTGCTAATGCAATATGAAGAGTTTTACCGAAAGTGCCACCGAACCTGCTGAGGTCTGAAGCTGTCTCTAGTTGATCTTTCGGGATCCAATATGAGAAGAACACAGATGCAGCAAAAGATGCAAGTATAAAACCTAATAATGTCCTGATATTTCTGAAATATGATTTATCTGTAAAGAATCTCGCAGAGAAGAAAACTATTGTTAATCCCCATGCTAAGGCTGAAAATCCAAAAATCGATGTTATCATCTCCATAACAGATGCATCTTTTACAAATGGAGATGCCGTTATTGCTATTCCTGTGATCAGAAATAAGAAACCAAGCAATATTCTTGTTTCAGGGCTATTGATTGTGATCTCTCTTTTTTTCTTTTTGGTCATTTATGTTTGATTTTACAATTATAATAATGTTTATTCTAGTAATATACTGTAGATACCAAAATCACCTTCTTAATAAAAAAGGTTCAGTACATTGATAGATTAGCATAAAAATGTGTTTTATTGGGGTTAGATCTGTGTCCGCGTTAAATTAAGAAACAAAACGGCTAATTTGTTGGATTTATAGAGCAATTTTTTCCATTTGAATTTTTATTCCTATTTGTTATTATTATATAGTAATGATCACTGAAAAAATCGGTGTGATATAGTTTGACCCTTGATTATTGACACAGCTTTGTGTATGTGTTAGTATCGCCTCGATTTTGCTAAATATTATTATTATAATGCAGTTTTTTAATAAAAAACTATTTTCAGAATTATAAAACAGTGTGACTGTATAGAACCGCTATAATGTGCGGTTTTTGTCTTTTACAAATTTTATTTAAATATATAGGTTAGAAAATATGGCAACTCTCAAACCTTTTTCAAGCCACACAGGAAGGATCAATCTGGGACAGGTGGATCTTGGTAAGATCGAATTTCCAAATCTTATCGAGGCTCAGCTAAAATCCTTTGATGACTTTCTTAAAAGTGGATTTCAGAAATTATTTGATGAAATTAATCCTGTAAAAGATTCCATGGAGAGAATGTGGACTCTTTACTTTAAAGATTTTAGATACGATAAACCAAACAGATCTATGGAAGAGTCGATGGAAAAGGGTTTATCATATGATGCTCCTCTTTATGCCACTGCACAATTAATGAATAATAAGACAGGCGAAATTAAAGAGCAGGAGATATTTATTGCGGATCTACCCCTGATGAGCGAACAGGGATTTTTTATTATAAATGGGGTAAGAAGAGTTGTTACTCACCAAATTGTTAGAGCAGAAGGTGTTTTGTTCGATGAAATTGATAAATTACCATTACGATCTTTGTATAGTGCAAAATTAATGCCTGAAAGGGGTCAATGGTATGAATTTGAAGTTAATAAAAGTGATGTTATTTCTATTAGACTTGTTCAAAAAAGGCCAAAAGTTTTACTCACTGAGCTATTAAGAGTTCTCGGCTATGAAACAGATGAGGAAATTAGAGAGTTGTTCAAAGATGTAGATACAAACGAAGAGCATAAATATATCGACTCTACTCTGGCTAGAGATTTTACAAGGAACAAACAAGAAGCAGTAATAAATGTATACAACAAAATTAGACCTGACGAAACTGTAACGCTTGATAGCGCTGAAAAATATATTAGAGGACATTTCTTTAATACTGCAAGATTTGATCTGGGTAAAGTTGGAAGATACCAATTGAACCGAAAATTAGGTACAAATTACCAATTGAACGACGAAGAGGCCAAGTTATATATTGATGACATAATCCTCATAATTAAAAGATTGATCCAGATCCATAACGGTGAAGCTAAGCCGGATGATATCGACAGTCTTTCAAATAGAAGGATTCGAAGTGTTGGAGAGGTTCTTGTTGATCAATTAAGAGTTGGTGTACGAAGAGTTGAGAAAAATATCCGAGACAAGATGAGTATGTATGGTGAAGATGCAAAACTAACACCTTCAATGTTGATCAGTACAAAACCTGTTTCTGCTTCGATATTAACATTCTTCGGCTCTAACCAACTTTCTATGTTCATGGATCAGGCAAATATTTTGTCTGAGCTAGAGAATAAGAGAAAAGTTACTGCAGCTGGACCTGGTGGTTTGACAAAAGAGAGAGCATCTTTCTCTGTTAGAGAGGTACATCACACACATTATTCTAGATTAGACCCTGTTACAAGTCCTGAAAGTGCTTCGATCGGTGTTGTTAACCAATTGGCTACATTTGCAAAGGTCAATGACTTCGGATTTTTAGAAGCTCCTTATCATCCAGTTATTAGAGTCGTTAAAAATCAAGTAAAAGATCTTACAAATAGGATTCCTTTGGCAGATATCAAAGATGGTAAGAAGATCGTTGCTAAAGCTGGAGAAGTTATAACTAAAGAAATTGCAGAAAAGATCAAGGGGTTAGATATGAAAGAGATCGAAGTTAGACCATTCATATCTGATGATGTTGAATATATCGATGCTGCAACTGAAACTGAAAAAGTTATCACTATGTATGGTATCGAACAGGATGCAAACAATAATCTTCTTGAAAATGTTGTCCCTGTAAGACATAAAGGCGACTTCTTGATGAGAGATGTAAGAACCGTTGAATATATAGATATTGTTCCATCTCAACAGGCTGGTGTAGGAATGGCTTTAATTCCATTTGTAAATCATGATGACTCAAAGAGAGCTCTTACCGGATCAAACCAGCAAAGACAGGCTGTACCACTTCTAAAACATCAGAGGGCATTGGTTGGAACTGGTTATGAAGAGGTTGTTGCAAGACAATCTGGTTGGGGTATTTATGCTGAAGATGATGGTGAAGTTGTTTATGTAGATGGAAAAACCCTCACAATGAAATATAAGGAACTTGGAAATAAAGAATATCATTTAACAAAGTTCCAAAGATCAAACTACGATACATCTTTCTCACAATATCCAAGAGTCGATGAAGGTCAAAAAGTTAAAAAGGGAGACCTCTTAGTTGATGGTCCTACAATGATAGATGGTGAATTAGCATTGGGCACAAATATTAAAGCTGCCTTGATGTTCTTTGAAGGTTTCAACTATGAAGATTCAGTTATTATTTCTGAGAAGATCGTTAAAGATGATACTCTTACTTCTATTCATATCAAAGAGTATGCAATTGATCTAAGAGATACTGAACTTGGTCCAGAGATCTTAACATCAGATATTCCACATGTAAGTGATAGGATCCTCCAAAATCTTGATTTCGATGGTGTTGTAAGGATCGGAGCAAGAGTAACAGGAGGAGATATTCTCGCAGGAGCTGTCGCTCCAAGAGGAGAACAGGAGCTAACAGCTGAGGAGAGATTGCTAAGAGCTATTTTTGGTAAAGCTGCGAGTGAAGTTAGAGATGTATCATTAAGAGTACCTCATGGAAGCAAAGGAATTGTTGTTAAAACACAGATCTTATCAGTTGAGAATGATGATAAGTTGAAGCCTGGAGTATTAAAACAGGTTAAAGTTTGGGTTGCAGAAACCAAGAAGATAGATTATGGAGATAAGATCGCTGGTAGACACGGAGATAAAAACACTGTTGCAGCAATTAGACCTGTCGAGGACATGCCTTTCACAGCTGATGGTGAACCTGTGGACATTGTTCTTACCCCAACATTCGTAAAAAGAATGAACATGGGTCAGGCAATTGAAGTTCACTGGGGTAGATTTGCAGAACTCTTAGGTGTCGAATTTGCATTCCCAACATTTGAAAAGATCAATACTGAATGGGTTGAAGAGGAATTAGAAAAACATGGCTACAATATGGATCAAAAAATTGATCTTTACGATGGTAGGACAGGTGAAAAATTCCCAAGACCAATAACAGTCGGCACAAAATAT
>CAZINM010000022.1:0-4739 GCA_964540605.1 uncultured Candidatus Saccharibacteria bacterium | reverse complement strand
CGGATGAGAAAGTTCATGCTAGATCTACAGGCCCATACACTCTTGTAACTCAACAGCCATTAGGTGGTAAAGCACAGATGGGTGGTCAGAGATTTGGAGAGATGGAAGTTTGGGCACTTGAGGCACACGGTACACCTTACGCTCTTCAAGAGATGTTAACAATAAAATCAGATGATGTGAGAGGAAGAGCGCAAGCTTATAAAGCAATAATTCACGGCGAAAAGATCGAGAACGTGAATATACCAGAGTCATTCAAAGTCTTGATGAAAGAGTTGAATGCACTTTGTATCAATTTAGATTTAATTTCAACAAAACCAGAGGAACAAAATGAAACCGAGTAAGAAAACATACAGACAAGACTTCTCAGATTTTGATGCTCTAAAGCTTACACTCGCTTCACCAGAGCAAATTTTGAGATGGTCTTATGGCGAGGTAACCAAAGCCGAAACCATAAATTATCGAACTTTCAGAACTGAACCCGACGGTTTGTTCTGTGAAAAGATCTTCGGACCTTCGAATAATTATGAGTGTTTCTGTGGTAAGTATAAGAAGGTTAGATATAAGGGTATCGTTTGTGATAAATGTGGAGTTGAGGTCACAACAAAAGATGTACGTAGAGAGAGAATGGGTCACATTGAGTTAGCAGTTCCAGTTACACATGTATGGTTCGCATATGGTGTACCTAACAAGATGTCCATTGTTCTTGATATGTCACACAAAAAGATGCTTTCAGTAGTTTATTACACCAGATACATGGTGATAGACATTGAATCGGGTGTAAGGAGTGAGAAATTAAAGCAGTTGGACGGTTTTCAAAAAACAGAGAAAGAATCTCTTGATAGTGAATTAACTGAAGCTTTAAAAGAAGTTGAGAAAGATTTTGATGCTCAAACAAAAGAGATCAAAGCAACTGTTGATAATAAAGAGAAAGTTAAATTCCAATTAAATCAAATTGATCATAAAAAAGCTCAAAAGCTTGCAAGAATAAGAAGAGAATTTGCAGAAAAAGAAGAGGAGCTTGATGAATTTTATTCAGGCTTATCAAGATTAATAAATGAGATTGAGATTGGTTCTATTATAACGGAAGATCAATTTGTTGATCTCGCTGATAGAGACCTTTTATTCTTCACTGCAAAAATGGGAGCGGAGGCAATTGAATACTTGCTCAAGAATTTAGATATGAATAAAGAGATCAATGCTCTTAGAGATCAGGTAAAGAATGAGAAATCTGTTAATAAAAAAAGAGCAATGATAACAAGACTTCAGTATCTTGAAGGTTTTGTAAAGAACGGCATTGATCCTACATGGATGATAATGAAAGTATTACCAGTTATCCCTCCAGAATTAAGACCGATCATTCCTTTGTCTGGTGGTAAATTTGCTACTTCAGATCTCAATGATCTTTATAGAAGAATCATTAACAGAAATAACAGATTAAAGAGATTAATTGAAATAGGCGCTCCAGATGTGATCCTTAGGAATGAGAAAAGAATGTTGCAAGAGTCTGTTGATGCTTTGATCGATAATAGTCACCGACCTTCAAAACCTATGCTAAACAGCAAGAGATTGCCTTATAGATCTCTTACTGACGAATTAAGAGGTAAGAAAGGTATATTTAGAAGGAATCTACTTGGTAAAAGAGTAGATTACTCAGGTCGTGCTGTTATTGTTGGTGATACAAGATTAAAACTACATCAATGCGGACTTCCAAAATCAGTAGCATTGGAAATGTTCAAACCTTTCGTTATCTACGATTTGATCAACGATGCTCATGCTCCAAATATCAAAGTTGCTAAGGAGATGATAGATGATGAGGTAGATGTCGTATGGGATATTCTTGAGAAGATAATTCACAACAGACCAGTTCTTCTTAATCGTGCTCCAACATTACACAAATATAGTATTCAGGCATTCTATCCGGTACTTGTTGAAGGTGATGCTATCAGGATCCATCCATTAGTATGTAAAGCATATAATGCTGACTTCGATGGAGATCAGATGGCTGTACATGTATTACTCACAGAAGAAGCAATAGAAGAAGGTAAAGAGAAGATGCTTTCAACAAAGAATATTATTAGTATTGCAAATGGAAGTGTTTTAGCAAGTCCAACAAAGGATATGCTTTTAGGCTTCTTCCTTCTTACAGACTACAATGAGGTTGAAAATCCTAAGATCTTCCCAGATGCTCATTCAGCGATGAGAGCTTTTGATCTAGGTGAGATAAATGCTAATGAATCAATCTTCGTTAGATTTAAAGGTAAAGTTGAAAAAACATGTGTAGGTAGGTTGATCTTTAACAATCACTTACCAGAGGACTTTGAATTCATGAATAAGAGGATCGAGAAATCAGATGTAGATAAGATCATTGTTCGTGCAAAAAATGATCACGGAACAGATGCTGTGAGCGTCCTGCTTGATGATCTAAAAATGCTCGGATTCAAATATGCAACGGATCTAGGGTATTCATTTGCTATGGATGATTGTGCTGTTGATATGGATCTTAAGTCTGAGATCGACAACATGAACAAGAAGGATGAGCAGTTGCATGAGAACTATCTTCAAGGATTACTAACTGAGAAAGAGATGCTAAATCTCTCTACAAATATGTGGTCTGAATTTACTGATGATATGGCTCAAAAATCATGGTCAACACTAGATAAGAATAATGCCGTTTATGAAATGGTCACATCAGGTGCAAACGGAGGTATGATCCAAGCTAGACAGATCATTTCTGTTAAAGGTCTTGTTAGGAACTCTGAAGGTGAGTGGATCCCACTACCAATTAAGGGTAACTATCGAGAAGGTTTGAACTCATTTGAATACTTCGTATCAACTGGTGGTGGTAGAAAAGGTGTTGCCGATATGGCTTTGAGAACCTCATCATCTGGTTACCTCACACGAAAATTATGTGATGTGGCTCATGATGTGATAATTCGATCAGATGATTGCGGATATGATGGTAAAGGTTACGAAATTAGAAGAATGGATGGTAGAAGAGTATCTTTTGAAGATACTATTGCCGGGAGAGTAGCAGCTCAGGATGTAAAAGATAAAGATGGCAATGTTGTTGCTAAGAAGAATGAAATAATAAGTCGTGAAGTTGCAAACAATTCTAAAGAATTGGGAATTAATAATGTGTTTGTAAGATCTCCAATAACATGCCAGGCACCTATTGGTATCTGTAAAAAGTGTTATGGTAATGACATTGAGCAGAATGCTGAAGTAGAAATGGGTAAAGCAGTAGGTATAATTGCAGCTCAATCTATTGGAGAGCCTGGAACACAGATGACTTTGAGATCCTTCCACTTCGGTGGTGCTATGAAAGTAGATATCACTCAAGGTTTACCTAGAGTAGAGGAGTTGCTTGAAGTTAGAACACCAAAAGCAGTTGCAGAGATTACTGAAATTAATGGTAAGGTTTCAATTGAAAAGGCTGATGATGATTCAGCAACAGTAACTGTTAAAGGTACTAAAGACTTGGAGAAGAAATATGTGATCAGAGAAGCTAAGAAAGTGAATGTAGCAGATGGTGACAAAGTTCAGATTGGTGCAGTTATGTATTTGGATAGTTTTGGAAATGAAAAACAGGCACCATTTGACGGAGTTGTTGAAGTAGATCATGGAGTTCTTACAATTAGAGGAACATTGGAAGCAGAGGAGACAATAAGTGTTCTTCCTGGTTTCGATATCTTTGTTCAGGATGGTCAAGAAGTTGTTGCTGGTACACAGATCACTGAAGGTTCAATTGATCCTAAGAAACTTGCTGATGTTGCCGGAATTCTTGAAGCTCAAGAGTATGTTGTTCGAGGGGTTCAGGATGTATTTGCCGAGCAGGGTGTTTCGATCAATGATCTACATGTAGAAGTGATCGTAAGACAACTTGCAAGAATGGGAATGGTTTTAGATCCAGGTGATAGTGATTATCTCGTTGGTTCTAATGTGAATATCTATCTTGCAGAAGCTAAGAATGAATTATTAAGACGAGAGGGAAAGAATATTGCTTTGGTTGCACCAAGATTAATGGGTATTAAAGCATCCTCACTTAAAACTGAGAGTTTCCTTTCTGCAATGTCATTCCAAGAGCAGGTTAGAGTACTTACAGAATCAGCAATAATCGGTAAAATTGATTATTTAAGGGGTATGAAGGAGAATGTCCTTATCGGTAGAAAGATCCCTTCGGGGAATGAAGCAGAGATAAAGGATGTTTCAGACCTAAAAGAAGTAGCCCAAGATTAAGTTTTAATGTATAATCCATCGCATGCCAACTACAAATCAACTTGTTAGAAAACCTAGAAAAGCAAAGAAGCAGAGAAGAAGTCATAGAGCTCTTGCTTTAAATCATAATCCTCTTAAGAATAGGTATAAGATGGCTAATAATCCATTCAAGAGGGGTGTATGTTTAATTGTTAAGACTATGACACCTAAAAAACCTAACTCAGCACTACGAAAAGTAGCAAGGGTAAGGTTGTCAAATGGGCAGGAAGTCACTGCTTATATCCCTGGTGAAGGGCACAATTTACAGGAACACTCTGTTGTTATGGTTAAAGCCGGAAAACGAAGAGATCTACCTGGTGTCCGTTACATTGTCGTAAGGGGTAAGTATGATACTGCTGGAGTTGAAGGACGTAAAAAAGCTAGGTCAAAATATGGTGCTAAGAGTGAGAATGAATAATTTCAACTAGATCAAAGATGAGAGGTAAAAGAGCAAGTAAAAGATCTATACTACCAGATGCAAAATA
>CAZINM010000021.1:10584-16168 GCA_964540605.1 uncultured Candidatus Saccharibacteria bacterium | reverse complement strand
GGTGTTGATGGAATATTAAGAAATGCTCAGTTTGCAAATTGTGTCATAGAACAGGGTGATGTTTATTTTGAACATAATGAAGGTTCTTTCTGCCAGCCGTATCATGGAAGTGCTAGTGCTGCAGCAATGGTGATAGAGTCTTATAATTCCGAAAATACTAGATCTAGACTTTTCCCTAGTGGTAGGGCAAAAAATGTCGAAGGAGAGTCTGGGTATATTTACTACAGTGAAAAGGCTAATACAATGACTTTCTATATTGATTTGTTTAGACATTATGCGGGTAGAACATTAGCTGATCTGGGAGTTGGAAGTATTGCTGAGCTGAGAAAGTTTTTGAAAGATAACAAACAGGAGCTTCTGAGGGTGGTATCTACAGATGCAGCGTATACTTCTACACCGTGGAAAAAATGATGAGATCTAACTGCCATATCTTGTTATATGCTCTAGAATGACAATTTCAAATGCGTTTAGCCGATGATATATAAACATAAGACCGAATATCGGTGCAAAGCTTTGAAATGATAATGAATATATTAAGGCTACTTTTCTAGGTTCTCGTAAAATTTATTTATCCTTTTCTCATACAATTCAGAATCATGTTCGAAATATAGATCCAATATTATTTTCAGATCCATCAATTCTTTATCAAGGTTTACATAACCCTGATCTTTTTTAGGTGTATCAGTTGCTTTAAGATAATTGTCCTTTTCGAGGCATTCTCTCAAATGGTCTAGTAAAGCAAGTTTGCAGAAGTACTTATTAGACCATTTCCCATCTCTCAATTTATTTAACATTGTTTCTATTGTCATGGTAGTATTTTTATAAAATTATTTTAAGTAAGTTAACATATATTAGATTTTATAACTATAAGGCAATTGCAACATAAAGTTAAGTTTATTGGATTTAGAAAAGATAAATCAAAATTTATGGCAAAGGCCATAGACACTTCCTCGCTTTGCTCGGTCGCACGACTCTAGCTTGTCGGAGAATTCTTACTTCGTAGAATTGTAACCTCCATGCATTTGCTTTACTTCCCATTCATTGCATTCATGGAGTAAAGCTGGCAAACCTGCAGCAGGTTCTTGTATCATCCATAAGATAAACAAAAACATCATAAAGGTGTTTATATTTATCTGGTGGGCGATGCGGGACTCAAACCGCGTCGAACTTCACTTCGCTCAATCACAACTTTCCTTTGGAAAGTTGCTCATCCGCTACGTGGGTTCTCCTTTCCCCTTCCCAACTTCGTTGGGTGGGGTCCCCGGATATATAGGTATCACAGCAGCCAAGTTCCACTTCGCCATAAATAATAAAAATCCGACCAGAAGGTCGGTTTTTTATCATTGGTGGGCGATGCGGGACTCACCATGTCTCTTTTCGTTATCTGCTCATTGACATTCGCAGAACTCAAAGGACTCTGCACTCCTGTCGGTAACCAATCTCTCGTACTTCGTACTCGTTCTTGGACCTTCAGTTGCGAACCTGGTACAGGTTCGTGTTCAGATCAACATCAATAAAAACAGACACCCGCCTACTTCGTAGTCAGATGTCTGTTTTCATGGTGGGCGATGCGGGACTCGAACCTGCGACCCCTACAGTGTCATTGTAGTGCTCTAACCAGCTGAGCTAATCGCCCTTATTAATAATATCAGTTAAAGTATTTTATACTTTTTTAACAACTCTTCGCAACAAAATGAAGTGATTTCACATTCAGATGAAAAATAAATGATCTTTATATAAAACCAATCGAAGACCCCTCTACCCCCTACTCTCCCTCTGTGCAATAACCTTATCGATAATTCCGTATTTTTTGGCATCATTAGCACTCATCCAGTTATCCCTATCTGCATCTTTTTCTATCTGAGCTTTTGTCTTGCCCGTAAAATCTGAAAGCATTGTGTAAAGGTCATCTCGGCTTTTTAATAGATGTTTCGCACTTATTTCAACATCACTTGCTTGTCCCCCGATCCTATCTACTAAAGGTTGGTGGATCATGATTTCGCTATGAGGTAATGCAAATCTTTTACCTTTTGTTCCTCCTGCCAGTATCATTGCACCCATAGATGCTGCTACTCCGACCGCAATTGTACTTATATCACATCTTATATATTTCATTGTGTCGAGAATTGCCATACCAGCGGTTATTGAGCCTCCGTATGAATTAATGAACATCTGAATATCTTGTTTTGGATTACTTTTTTCCAAGAATAGAAGTTGGGCAATAACTGTATTGGCCATGTTTGTTTCTATTGTCTCACTTACAAATACGATTCTATCTTTAAGTAGTCTTGAATAGATATCGTAAGCCCTCTCACCTCTTGGCTCCGATTCGATAACTGTTGGTATTAACATTTTTTATGAAAATGTAAATTTATTTTGCAGCTTTATCTTTATTGTCGCTATTTTTTTTGTCTTTATTACTAGAGTCCTTTTTAGCGTTACCACTATTTGCTTCTTCCTCAAATGCTTTCTTCTCTTCTTCTGTTGGTTTGAAGAACTCTTCACCTAAAACTTCGTCAAGCAATGCTTGATAAGCTTTCTGTTTTAGAAGATAGCCTTTAATTTGTGCTTGCCAGGTTGGGTTATCGTAGACAGATTCATCAAAATGACTTTCATGATCATGACCTGCATGCTCTTTTTCGTAATGGAGTTTTGCTGATTCTTTGATCTTTGCTACTTCATCTTTAAGTTCATCATCCGTTAATTCAACCTTTCTTTCTTCTGAATAAAGTCTTAATAATACATCAGCTTCTAAAGCCTCTTTAGCATCTTTTTCCCATCTCTCTTTAAGATCCTCATATTTAAGCTCTCTCTCTTTCATAAAATCTCTTAAGTTAAGCTTCATATTCTCTAGATCTTTCATAAATGCCTCTTCTCTTTGCTGAGCTTCATAATCTATACCTGGCTGTGGGACTTTTATATTTGATGCTACGATTGCCTTATTTATAACTTCAGCTACTGCATTTTGTCTCATGTAAGAACTTTTTTGATCCTTTAATAGATCTTTTAATTTCCCTTTTAGATCATGAAGATCTTTTACATCATCAAAATTGTATAGTTTTGCTATCTTTTTCGCCCATTCATCATCAGCTTTGGTTTCTGAAGCATCTTTTTTATCTGCATCATCTTTCTTATTCAAATTTCCAGCATTATTCTTTACCATGAGATTTATGGTTTCATCTATCTCAGAATCTTTTACATCTGGATCTGATGTGTCAACCTTGATCTTTTTAAGATCACCAAGCTTGAATTTAGGCATAATTGTAACTTTTACCTTGAATTGTATTGGTTGATCCTTTTTCATTTCTCCAAGATCTGAATAAACAGGAGGTGCAATTGGTTCAAGTTTCTCTTTTATTATTGCTGCATTTACATAATATGGAGCTAATCTTTCAAATGTTTCAGTAAGTATCAATTCTTGAACAGATGGCTCGATTAGTTCTGAGGGTACATTTCCCTTCCTAAAACCTTTTATATCTACACTTTTACCTCTTTCTTTCAGTAATTGTGCATATGATGCAACAACTGCATCTGCAGGTAATTTTATTTCAAATGTCACTTCGGTTTCAGAAATATCTGTTCTTTTGTAAAATTCGTCCATTATTCGTTTTAGATAAATAAAATGTAAATAAACAGAAGGTTCTTAAGATGAGGAGATATGAATAGGTATGCAAATATCATATCAATTCATATGTATATTTCCTTAATCTAAAAACCTTAATTAATCGTGGTATTCTATAGTTATTTGTGCGTTTTGTCCAGCTAACTTTTCAAGGATTCACCTTGCTGTATTGGGAAAATTCATATAAGAAA
Source organism: uncultured Candidatus Saccharibacteria bacterium (assembly GCA_964540605.1). Taxonomy (GTDB): domain Bacteria; phylum Patescibacteriota; class Dojkabacteria; order SC72; family JAHDCA01; genus CAZINM01. Next base: position 12,355 of record CAZINM010000021.1, on the reverse strand, counting down.
AGCACTTTATATATTACTGTAGGCTTTATCCAAGATACCTGTAATAACTAATCTTTGTTTTGAAGTCCAAAGAGGAGTACAAGTGATCAATGTTATACGATAATCCCCATGATCAGCCAAGACAGATCGATCATTTTTCTCAACTACTTTGGTCTCTGTGACTGTATATGTATAACTGATACCCCCTTTTTGAGTTATTAAGATCTTATCTCCAACCATTATCTTATCTAAATTAAAGAATGTATTTTGACTCGGAGGTAGCTCTGCAAATCTGTGTCCAATAATTACCATATTTCCTTTTGCACCTGGATAAGATGATAAAGGAAAGTGCCAAGGTCCGTAATCCATACGATGAGCGGTTTCTCCATCCAGAATGTAAGCATCAACATTTATACTCGGGATAGTGATCATACTATTTTTTGGTTCTAATCTATTGGCTATTGAGCCTTCATTATAATATTGTGAAAGTTGATCTCTAGTTAAATACTCCAAGCTTTGAGAATCATCGAATGTTTCATCATAAGCTTTTATATCTATTTTAGGGGATATTGTTTGATAAAATCCTATGGTTATACTCTCAGAAAGTCTAAGGGGATCTGCAGCTTCTTTTATAAGAAGTATCTCATTGTAATAAGGGTAGATGATCATTCCTGCTGCTCCAGCAACAATCAACAGTAAAGAAAAGACTGTTAGTATCAATATAACTTTTACTCTTTTTCTATTTCTTTTCATGAATTATCTTTTTCTGATCTCCAAATATTGAATATTTATTTGTATATTGCTGATTATACAGAAAAATATAAAGGATTGCATTTGTTATAGGCTTGTATTAAAATACTTATAGTTATAAATTTATGGTTATACATATATTATGAAACCTTCAGTAAAAGGCACTGTCCCAGAAAGAAATGCAGATACTGACAAGAAAATGGTAGAGAAAGTAAATCAGCAGATGGCATCAGATGAAGAAAGCTTAATGGCTAAGGTCATTGGATTAGGCTTGATCGTCTTGGGAGTTGTGTTTATTGTTCTAGCAGTTGTTGTAGTGGTTCTTTCTAGAAGATCAGCAAAGATAGATGAATCTTTAACGATTCCTGAGATCAAAGCTGAAACATTTACAAATCAGGATAATGTATATGTTAAAGGTACTACAGATCCAGATAGCGAAGTTATGTTCTTTATTGATGGAGAAGAGATCTCAACAACATTAGAATCTGATAATGAAGGTTCTTTTGATGGATATCTTCCAATTTCTGAAGAAGAAGGAGATTACGAAATTAGATCAGCAACAGTAGTCGGTTTCCCAATAAGAAAGAGAAGTAATAAATCTGATACAGTTGTCGTAACTGTTGATAGAACAGCCCCTGTGGCAACAGATGTAAAATTGAACTACGAAAAAGAGACAGCTACAGATTCATTTACTATAACAGGTACAGTTGAGCCATTAAGTATTGTTAAACTTACTGATGGCGAAATGGAATTTTATACAAATTCAGCTGAAGATGGAACATTCGAATTGCAGGTAACTAAGCTTGAAGCGAAAGAGAAATCTTATACAGTATCAGTAACAGATCTTGCTGGTAATGAATTGGTACTCGATGAGACAGTAGATATCAAATATCCATCATATGGAGTAATTGCAGATGGAGATCTTAATGGAGATGGTGCTTATGTAGGACCAGATGGTACAACCTTACCAGAAGCTGCAGGGATCTTTGATGATGCAATGGATATTATTGCTGGAAATAACTTAATGGCAATATTAGGTCTA
>CAZINM010000021.1:468-10574 GCA_964540605.1 uncultured Candidatus Saccharibacteria bacterium | reverse complement strand
TAGTAATTCTTGCGACTCTTACTTTTAACGGTGGCCTAGTATTCTACAAATTAGGAAAAAGATCTTAAGAATTCTGATCCTCAGGCTTATACCTGTAAAGGATGGAATTGAATTCGCCAGAATAGATTTCGATATGGAGTTCTTTATAAAGGAACTCCATATTTATTTTAGGATCATTAATTGAACTATCTAAAACCGATGGAGTCCTACTGGTTCTTACAAGTAACCATAACTTATTGCCGATCATTCCGGTTATGATAACCTTTGATATTAATAGAGATCTAATGTCTTGAGCAGAAAAGAATGAGTAATATTTTGACCCATCTGTCATCTCATGAGGAGGATGTGTGTGCATATTAAAAAGGTATTTAACTTCGATCTTTGATGGTGCGTTTTTATGGTATACCTCCCTGGAACTATATTTTTTACCATCTAAAAAAACCTCTTTAGTAAAATAACCTTTATGAATACTGTGAGAATATTTTACCTCTACCCCACTTCTTGGGGTCACAGATCTTCTATTACCTTTGATTGTTGAACTTAATATTAGTTCTCCATCAGCCCAGAAAACTGCTATAGCTCTTTCAAATTCATCTTGTCGTGTCAGGTTGTAAAGCTTTATTACCTCATGCCAGAAATCTGTTGGGAAAGTCATCTCATCGGGTAATTCATACGAATTTGGGTAAAGCCTTGAGTCATTCCATTTTCTCAACTTATTATATAGTTGATAGAAACTCATTCTATTACTACTTTTAAATAGGTCAAAGAAGTTTAGCATCTACGGTTTAATATATTATTAATGTATATTTCATATTAGCAAGAAATAATTATTTGTAGTATCTAATTTATCTCATAAGAATAATTTGATTAAAACGCAATGTTAAAGTAATATCTGGATAAAATTTTCTTCAACTATTATGTTCAAAAAACATTTTGCAGAATTTATATGGGTAGCTTTGCTGACATATTGGCTTTTAGCTATCCTGCCACCATTTCTTTATAAAGCTAATTTAGATCCTTTGGCAAACACTATCCATTCGGTATATAGAGTTTTTTGTCACCAACGGGTTGAAAGGACACCTTTTTTATTAGGAGAGAAAGGGTTTATAAAGTTCTACTCTATTGAGGAATTGCAACTTTCCGGTGTGATACCAGAAAATAATCCAAATGTTCCATCTGTTGTTTCAGATACGATTTTTGGATATCCATATGTTGGTAATGATTATGTGGGGTATAAAACCGCTTTATGTATAAGAGATCTTGGGATTTACACGGCATTGCTCATAACAGGAGCAATTTATCTAATTTATGTTAAGCGTAATAAGAAAATTCCAAAATTCAAATGGTCTTTGATCATTTTATTGATGATCCCAATGTCGGTTGATGGGATGTTCCAATTAATAGCTGAGATATTTGAGTTCTCTTTTGTCCCAGATGTTTATTTTGATAGCTATTGGAAAAGAATAATAACAGGTGCTTTATTTGGGATTGGTTTTGCATTGTTCATTTTCTCAAACCTCAAAGAAAGTACGAATTTAGGGTATAATAATGATGATGATGAATAAAATTAGTTCATTTTCTGATGTCGCCCCAAAATAATAAACAGATCCATACAATAGATATCTCCTGGAATCTGATCATAAAGATCTTAATAACATTAGGAGTTATTATGTTAGGTGCAAGAGTTCTTCAGGTTATTGTGACGATCTTTTTTGGATTTGTTATAGCATCTTCTTTAATGCCAATTGTTAACTATCTATCATCAAAAAAGTTACCGAGAATTTTATCGGTCATATTTTCATATATTTTAGTTATTTCGGTTTTTCTCATTATTGGGACAGTAATAATTAAACCAATTCAATCAGGATTTTCTGAATTTGTAACATCGGTTCCTGATCTTATAGATAGAACTATTGATTCAGGAGTTGATCTTATAAATAAGTTACCTTTTGGAGAAGTAGATAAAAATCAAGTTGTAAAATATGTAAATGATTATTATGAAAAGAATCTAACTGCAGAGGGTGTCATGGACAGCGTAGGTAAAACATTCTCAACACTAACATCTGTCGGAGGATTTATTGGTTCACTTTTTATGGCATTTATTTTGTCAGTTTATATGTTAGTTGATCACGATAGCTTTATTGATATCTTATTACTTAGGATCATTGATGATGAGCAAAGAGTGCTTGTTAAAGAGCTTATCGAAGAGGTTGAGCAGAAATTAGGTCGATGGATGATCAGTCAGTTAAGTCTTATGCTTATTATTGGATCATTATCATGGATCGTTTTACTCATTTTAGGTGTTAAATTTAGTTTACCTTTAGCTGCTATTGCAGGATTGTTAACTGTTATTCCTTCGATCGGCCCATTGGTTTCTATGATACCTGCTGTTGTCGTAGCAATAGTATTCAAAGGTTTCGGTTGGGGATTGGCAGTTGCTATTGGATATATTCTAATTCAACAAATTGATAACACATTTATTACCCCAAGGATCATGGGTAACCTTGCTGGAACAAAACCAGTTATTGTTGTAATTGGAGTTATGGTTGGTTTTAGCGTCGCTGGTGTATTGGGAGCCATTATGACAATTCCGATACTAGTTTTATTAAAAATCCTATATGATTTCTTTGTGAAATTAAAAAGGCTTAAAGTCATAGGTAGTAAGTAGCTATTGTGCTTCTATGATGCCTCCTATAGTGTTAAAAGTGTTGTTATATAAATGGTATTAATCTCCAGTAGATGTTACAATGGTTTGTCATTATTGATGTTAAATTGAATCTGCCTAAGAATGTTTGGCTTCTCAAAAAAGAATCAAGATGTAGCACAAGTTAATGTGCTCTTTCATGAGGATTATTCTACGAAAGAGGTAAGTGAATCAGTAGCTGGAAGAAAGGGGTTCAGTTTATTTTCTCTTCGTAATATGGATGTCCCTATTCCTGATTTCTTTGTAATATCACCCAATGTTTATAAAAGATTTGTTTTAACTTCTTTTGATAAAAAGATAAGTAAGTTATTGGAGAAAGGTAGAGAACCAGATTCAAAAGAGTTAGAAAAGATAATAATGACCTCAGATTTTGAGAAAGAAGTAAAAGAAGATATTTTGCGTTGTTACTCTCGCCTATCTGGTTTTTCAAATGCTTGGGTAGCGGTAAGATCTTCTGTAGTCTATCCCGAAGATCCAGCAGTTACTTTCTCTGGTTTATTTCACACAGAATTAAGTGTTCGAGGGATAGATCAACTGCTCGAAGCAGTTAAGTATGTCTATTTGTCAATGTTCAAAGATAAAGTGATCCTTTATGCAAAAGAGAAAGGTATAGATCTATCAGCCGTGAAGTTAGCGGTTGTTGTACAACGAATGGTTCAACCTGAAGTATCCGGCATAGCTTATACTGTTGATCCGATCACCAGTGATAATAAAAAGATGAGTATTGAAGCAGTATTCGGTTTAGGTGATGTAATAGCGGATGGATCTATCACTCCAGATCAATATATTTTAGAAAAAAAGAATCTAGATGTTTTAGAAAAAAGGATCTCTCCTCAGGAGTGGATGAGAATTAGAAAACCAGGAGATAGTAAGGTTGGTGATCTAAGCTCGTTCCAACGAATTCAGATATCTAACGCTTGGAGCCATCAACAGAAGATCGAAGATAAATATTTGCAAGATATTGCTAAAGTTGCATTAATTGTTGAAACAAAATCTAAAAAACCTCAACTTGTAGAATGGGCTTGGGAAAGTGGTAATGTTTGGGTCCTACAAAATAAGGATCTTTTTGCACCTATAGTTACAGACGCTACAAAAGAGTTGGCAGATGGATCATCAAGATCTGTTTATGATATTGCTATAGATATGATCAAAGATGAGCAGGAGAAAACTAAAGTATCAGAAAAAGCAGAGAAGAAAAATGATAGCGCTTTACAGGAATTAGCTGATAAAGTGAACGAAGTAAGTCCTGATCAGGTAGGTCAACCAAAAGAAGCTGTTATTGATGATGCAAGATCACAAGTATTACAGTCAGATGAGAAAGATATTGAACAACTGGAGAAGAAGATCGATAAGATCGAAGATAAAAAAGAAAAGATATTAAGTGAAGAGATAAGTAAGAAGGAGCAGTACCAAGTCGCCGAAGGTAAAAAAGTTGGTGTTGATATAAATGAAGCTACAGACAAGGCAGAATTCTTATTATCAGGTATCGGTGCAAGTAATGGGATAGTTACAGGTCAATTATTAAGTGTAGATTCAAAGACAGATCCAAATATTGTCGTAACAAAGGGAAATATTTTACTAGTTAAAGAATTTGCACATAACCTAGAGAAGTTAGTAATGAGTAGTGGCGGAATAGTTATGGATGGAGGTGGTTTAACAAGTGATGTTTCGATAATTTGTCGTGAAGTTAATATTCCTGCTGTAGTAGGTACAGGTTTAGCATCTGCGTTACTAAAAGATGGTGAATTCGTAAAGATCGATGGTAATGTAGGAAGTGTTTACAAGTATGTAGTTAGTAAAGAGGTGGCTGATAAGAAAGAAGTTGTTGATAAGCCAAAAGAGGGGTCATCTGAAAATTTAGCTGACACAGACGATACTATAAAAGAAAAGGTAGAAGAGATAAAAGAAGTAAGGAAAGAAGATTATAAAGATGAAAAATATCCTACAGCTACAAAAGTATTTATAATGCCTAAGGATAAAGAACGAGGAGATGATTATGAGAAGTATATGACCAATTCAAACGGTTTCTGTTATATAGACCTAGAAAAATTAATGGCAGAATTTGAAAAACATCCCCTAGCCTATGTCGAAGAGAAGAAATATAAAGCTTTCTCAAAACAGATCGAAGTAATAGTGGATGACTTTTCTGATAGAGCCAAGGGTGATGAGGTAATAGTTTCAATAGGCTCCTTAAGTGTAGAAGAACTAAAACAGCTTAAGAAAGGAAGTTCCTACGAAGGTAAAGAGCTAGACTCAAATATTTCTGGAGCAAGAAGATTATTGGAAGAGAAAGAGTTATTGGAAAAGGAAGTTGCAATAATTAAAAAGTTAAGAAATGTATACAAGAGCAGAAATATTTCATTGGCAATCCATGCTCCGATGAATGGTGATGTCTTGAAAAAGGTAAAAAGAGAGATTAGCGGTTTAGGTCTATCTCGAACAGGAACATTTAAGATCTACGCAATAATTGGTAATCCGGCTGAAGTGATCCTATCTGATGAGATCGTAAAAACTGGTATAGATGGAATTATCATTGATAGTGTAAGTCTGGCTATGCAGATGCAAGGGTTATCAAAGAAGATGAAGGATCCTAAATATGATATTGGTGCGAATAGTCTTTGGAAGATAATTGAAGATCTAATAAATAAAGTAAAGGAGAGTAAGACTGAGATAATTGTTTATGTAGAAGATAATAAGAAGCTACTTCAAAACAGTATTAGAGCAGGTGTTTATGGAGTATCAGTCTCACCAAAGGAAACGACAAAATTCAAGAAAGCTGTTTCGGAAGAAGAGACAAAAATGATACTTAGTGTCGTTAGATAAAGCACTTTCAGTTTGTTTTTACGCACATATCAAGCCTGTTGTTTTCAGGTGTCAGCCTAGTTTTCTATGGGTTTTTCATTGTGTTATACTCCAATCATGAAGAGTACACCAATGATGGCTCAATACAATTCATTTAAGAAACAGTATCCAGACAAAATTGTCCTTTTTAGAATGGGAGATTTTTATGAAACTTTTGGAGAAGATGCGAAAATTGCTGCTGAGGTTTTGAATATCACTCTTACAACTCGTGATAAAAATGACGACCCTACTCCACTTGCTGGGTTCCCTTATCATGCTATTGATCAATATCTTCCAAAGTTAATTGAAGCTGGGCATTGTACAGTTGTTGTAGAACAGTTAGAAGATCCTAAACAAGCTAAAGGAGTTGTAAAAAGAGGCGTAACTAGGATAGTAACACCAGGAACTTTAGAGGGGGAATTCGCTTCTAGAGAAAGAAATCCCTATTTAATGGCCATTGCACAGTATAAGAAAGTTTTGGGTGTATCGATCTGTGATCTTTCAACTGGAGAATTACTTATTGGAGAAGTGCAAGATGACAAAAGTCTTCTATCAAGAGTTATTAATTCATATGATCCTGTTGAAATTGTTATAGATCCATCAAAAACCAACTTACATTTTGAGAATTTACAGGTTCAATTTCAGGAAATACCAAAAATTGGAGATAGATCAAATAATGAATATATTGAAGATTTTTTTAAGATCCAGAGCGTGAATTCGTTAGGAATTGAAAATGATCCAACGATCATTGCCTCTCTATCGATCTTGCTTAGATATATTGAGGAAACTCAAAAAATGAAACCGCAACATATTCAGATTCCCTTGTTCATTTCTTTAACAAATACGATGGTTTTGGATAGATCCACAATAAAGAACTTAGATCTAGTAAGAAATAGTTATACTGGCACAGATAAAGAAACACTTCTATCAACAATTCAAAATTGCAAAACCTCAATGGGTAAAAGAGAATTATATTTTTGGGTGTTAAATCCATTAATTGAAAGAAACTCAATTGCCAATAGGCTAACTGTGGTTGAATTACTTTATGAAGATCAAGTTTTATTAAACGAAATTAGAGAAAGCTTCAGCTTTATTTCAGATATTTACAGATTAATAGGTAAGATCGGTTTAAATAGGATGAATGGTAGAGATATGAATTCTTTGGAATCTTCAATGAAAGGTTTTATTGATCTCTCTCAGTTGTTAAAAAGAAATGAGAAATTAATTAACACTCTTTTAAATTCGAAAAAGATCAATGAACTCGTGGAAATTGCTGACAATATTAGGCAGAGTATAGAGAACACTATTGTTGATAATCCTCCACTGCTCATCACAGAGGGCAAATTGATAAAAAACGGCATAAATAATGAGATCGATGAAATTAGGGAACAATCTGTTGATAGCAGAAAGTGGTTGAAAGAATTAGAACAGAAAGAAAGAACAACTCTTAATATTCCATCTCTGAAAGTTCGATCTAATAAGGTTTTTGGGTTCTATATCGAAGTGACAAAAACTCATGTAGATAAAGTTCCTCAGCATTATATGAGAAAACAAACGCTAGTAAATTCTGAGAGATATATAACAGAGGAGTTAAAACAGAAAGAAGAGATGATACTCCATGCAGATGAAAAATTGGGAAGTTTAGAATATGAAGAGTTCCAAAAATTAAGAAATTCCTTGATCCCCTATCTTGACGATCTAAGAACAATTGCAAGTTTGATAACCAAATTAGATATTTTAGCAGGATTTGCAGATACAGCATTGATGTTTAGTTATACAAAGCCAATTATTTTAGAAAAAGAAGATAAGGGCGGCATTTTGAAGATTGTTGAAGGAAGGCATCCAGTTGTCGAGAGGTTGATCAGCGACCAATTCATTACTAATGATACAAATTTGGGTATAGATAAAGATCGTATGATGATTATTACTGGGCCGAACATGTCTGGAAAATCGACATATATCAGACAGGTTGCTTTGATAACTCTCATGGCACAAATTGGTTCTTTCGTTCCAGCTAAAGAAGTTGAACTCTCGATCGTTGACAGGATCTTTTCGAGAGTTGGTGCAAGTGATAATTTGGCTCAAGGTAGAAGTACATTCATGGTTGAAATGGAGGAAGCTGCAAATATTCTGAATAACGCAACAAGTAATAGTTTGATAATTCTTGATGAAGTTGGACGAGGTACGAGTACATATGATGGTGTAAGTATTGCCTGGGCTTTGGCTGAATATATAGCAAATAACATCAAAGCTAGAACTCTTTTTGCAACACATTATCATGAGCTGACAGCTTTAGCAGAAAGTTTCCCTAATATAATAAATAACTATAATGTAATGGTTAAAGATGAAGGTGAGGAAGTTATTTTTATGCGAAAGATCATTCCTGGTGGTACAGATAAAAGTTATGGGGTGTATGTAGCTCAGTTAGCAGGCATAAAAAAAGAAGTTATTTCGAGAGCAAATGAAATTATGCGATCTTTTGACATAGGTAAATCTTTTGGGGAGGATCTATCTCAGGCAGTAAAATCGTCAAATACGAAAGGATCAAATGAAGTTCAATATGAACTTTTCAATAACGAGTATACTGATCTAGTTGATGAGATAAATGCTTTTGATATAAACGAGATCACGCCTTTAGAAGCGATGAATATACTTCAAAGTTTAATAGCAAAGATCAAGAAGAAATAGAATATTTCACAAAGTAACCTTTTCCATATTTGTTAGATATCGGTTTATATCCAGATTGTTCAAATATTTTCTTTTTTAAACGATGGATTGTGATTCTAATAGACTCTTCAGTTTTTAATTGGGATTCCTTGTCAGTTACGATCTTTGCAATATCTGAAATTTCCATAGGTCTTTTACTTTGCATCAAGATCGTTAAAATCTCATTTTCTTTTTCAGTTAGAGAGACTTTATATTCATTTATTAAAAGATTGCTTTGATCATCAAGATAGATATGATCTGAAATCGCATTATTATTTAGAGATAAAGAATCAAGAATATCTTTAATAAATTGACGATCTGTTGGCAAAACATAAATTTGATTTATACCAAAAGATAATAACTTTCTAATATCTCTGGCACTTAAATTCTTAGAAATGATTATAAATTTATCTAAAAAATATTTAAATGAAATGTTTTTTGATAAAATTGCTATCAAATCGTGAAATTCGGCATCTATGATAATTATTTTCTTGTAATTATTCACATCAAGCTCAATTAAGGAATTTAAATTTGATAAAAACCTAAATTGGCTGTTGTTCAAATTTTCACAGTAATTTTTATTAAAGTAAACCAAGCTTCTATCTACCATAACTAGATGTTACATATTAAATCTTTCAGAATCCTTTCAAAATATTTTTTTGAGACAGCTAAGATGATTTATCTAGTAATGATAAGATAATACTCTATTATTGCCATCACATTGTTTTTTGCATAAACTAGATGTATGCAATTATTCAAAATTGATCAATTAAAAACAGTTGAAGAAAATATAAATATACTTTTGGGTGAAAATGACTCAGTTATTTTATCCTATGATGCTGTTCTACTTGATCATCACGTTGTTGACAAAACAACTCCTAAAATATTCGTATCGAATCACTATTTAATAATTACTTATGATGAAGTGGTCGAAGTATATTTATTAAATTCATTAGAAATTGATTTTAGTGGAGATTATCCGGCTTTCAATATATTTCAGCAACTAATTGAAACGAGATATCGATACGATAACGAATCAGAGGCGGATCTGAGAAAGATGCGCGATTCAGAACATTTATTAAAGATAACCATATTGGAAGAAGGTCAGATACCAAAAGATATTCTTATTCGAGATGGAAATTCAGTTAAAAGAGGATATCAAAATTGGGCAATTGGAACTGTGATAAGAAATCATCAACATGACATTGAGAGTAATCAACTGCTTTATAAAATGCAGGATTCTCTTTTTTATTCATTCAACACAAAGACAGTTACTACATTCTCAATATTAACTGTAATATATTTTTTAATAAGATTGATCTTGGTTCCTCGTGTACCAGATCTAGTAGGAACCATTTTTGATGTAATATATTCGATACTACTTATATTTATGGGTGTTTGGTTGGTGATCACTATAAAGAACAATTTAGATAAATATTATGCACTCTTTAAAAGTTATACAATTGAAGAAAAACATTTTGAAGAGAAATAAAGGTGAATAAAAGTTGTGACTATTATATTCAAATTTCGTATAATTCAATGCAATGAGATATAAAGTTGGAATGAGCGATAAAAAAACTAGGTCTAAGTCATACTCCTCTAGGAAAGCTATTGGTAGATCTTTCAATTTATCATCTAGAAATCTGCGAGGTTCATCTTCAATGAAAACTAATGGAATTTCTCATTTAGATGGAGCAAAAGCATCTCCAAGAAAAGGGTTTAGAAAATTCTCCAAACTAGGAGTTGTTGGTAGAGGTGTCGGAGATTCTAGCAGAGAGAAAAGATCTTTTGCAAAAAAGATAAAAGCAGGATCAAAATCAAAGATCGTTCTCTTCTTAAAGCGTTCTATGACATT
>CAZINM010000021.1:0-458 GCA_964540605.1 uncultured Candidatus Saccharibacteria bacterium | reverse complement strand
GTTGGCAGCATAGCAACAGGACTATATTTGAAAAGTCTCGAGCAATCATTACCTTCTCCAGACAAGTTAATTGCAAGATCTTCTGATCAAAGTACTATTCTATTTGATAGAAACGGTGAGGAGTTATTTAAGATCTATGGCGATGAGAATAGACAATTCGTTGCAATAGAAGATATTCCGGAACATACAAAGTGGGCTCTTCTTGCTGCTGAAGATGGTGAATTTTATGAGCATAAAGGCATGGATTGGAAAGGTATAATTAGGTGTGGTTTTATTACTACAAAGGGATATCTTGGTGGTGCTCCTATTAGTGAAGGTTGTGGAGCAAGTACGATTACTCAGCAATTGGTTAGAAATACAATTATGTATGATGTTTTTGGTGAGGAAGCTTTTGAGAGAGATAGTTTTTTTAAAGCAGTAAGAAGGAAGTTAAGAGAGATCTTACTTTCTATGCAGGT
>CAZINM010000020.1:2174-16479 GCA_964540605.1 uncultured Candidatus Saccharibacteria bacterium | reverse complement strand
TCTCTGACACTTCAGATGAAACAAAACGATTGCATACAGCAACTCATTTGCTACTGAAAGCTCTCCAATCGGTCTTAGGAGATCATATATACCAAAAAGGTAGTAATATTACTCCTGAAAGATTAAGGCTTGATTTTCCCAACGAAACTAAGCTAACTCCCGAGCAATTAAAACAGGTAGAAGATATGGTTAATGATGTTATTAGAAAGAAGTTGCCAGTAACTTGGGTTGAGATGCCAAAAGATAAGGCATTAGAATTAGTTCCTTTTGCAGCATTTGAAGAAAAATACTCAGATAATGTAAAGGTATATACTGTTGGTGGAGGCGAAGAGATATTTAGTCGAGAGATCTGCAATGGGCCACATGTTGATAACACAAGTGAATTAGGTAGATTTAAAATTGTAAAACAGGAAAATGTTGGATCAGGTATTAAAAGAATCAAAGCAGTACTTGAATGAATCAGAATTGCCTATTATGGCAATTGATTACGGAGAAGTTCGTATAGGATTAGCTGTCTCAGATACGCATGGTCGTATTGGTAGCCCTATTGGGATAATAACAAGATCTCGCAAAAAAAAAGTTGATACTGTAATATCTGAAATTATTCAGATTGCTAATGAATATGGTGTAAAGTCGTTTCTTTTAGGTGTTCCATATGCCTTTGAGGAATCACATAAAGAGATCCAATCCAAAATAGAAGCTTTTAGTAATAGACTCGCACAAATAAGTAAAAAAAAGATATACTATTACACTGAAACCTACTCTTCTGAAGAAGCAACACAATTTCTCGGGGAGTATGTCGCTACAGGTACAAGAGATGGTAAGATAGATAAAATGTCCGCAGCTATATTTTTACAGAATTTTTTAGATGCCAGAACAAATAATAAAAACAAACATTCAAAACCAAGAGATCGTAAGTCCGAAAAAGCATAGCTCTCCATTGGTCAAACTGTTTCGCCTATTAATTGTATTATTAATATTAGGAGTTATAGGATTCTTTATTGCGTATAGAACCTATAAATCTCGTATTGAGAAGCCATTATCTGACTCATCACAAAATATCGATTTTTCAATTGAGGATGGGTCTAGCATCAATATTGTGATCCAGAATCTTATCGAAGTAGGTCTTTTAGATGATTCGGATCAAATATTCCTAAAAATATATTTAAAGCTTAATAAGCTTGATTCAACAATACAAGCAGGAGAATACTCTATTCCTCAAAACCTTGATATGATCCAGTTGATAAGGACATTACAAAACGGACAAATCAAATCAATTTGGGTTACATTCCCAGAAGGAATGAGAGCTGATGAATATGCAGACACTCTTGTTCAAGCATTCTCTGAGCTTGAAACTTCACAGTTTAGCAAAGACAAATTCATGAATTTAATCGTAGATAAAAATTTTATAGATTCGATCAATTTACCTTTCGAAACTGAGACTTTAGAAGGATCCCTTTTTCCAGATAAGTATCTATTACCCGAGGCAATAACAGAGGAAGAGATAATTATCACAATGACTGATAATTTCAAATCAAAGATCACAGATACAACTTATGAACAACTTATCATTGCAAGTCTTTTAGAGAGAGAAGGTCGAACTGAAGAAGAAAGATATTACATCGCAGATATTATTCAAAGAAGATTCAATGAGGGTTGGTTCCTAAATATTGATGCCACTCTCTTGTATTACTATAAAGATTGGAAACATGAAATTACTATAGAAGATATTGAGACTGATCATGATTACAATACTTACTTAAGATTGGGATTTCCACCTACTCCAATTTGTAATCCGGGATTAAGTTCAATAAATGCCGCTTTAGATCCTACACCAAACAATTATTACTATTACATTCACGACAAGAATGGTAATATACATTACGCAACTACTTTGGAGGAACACAATGCGAATGTTATTCAATACCTTCAATAAAAATCAATTCACTTAAATACTGAAAAATGTCATTATCAATAAATATATCTGATAAACAAGCAGGAATACCGAATATTAGGTCACAGAAAAGTGAAGATCTAGGCATTCGCAAGAAAACCCCCAAAAAAAAGAAGATCGTATTAATAATAGTAGCTTTGGTTTCGTTAGTTGTTGTTTCTTTAACATTAACAAAGATCATTGATTTCACTTCACAAATAGGTCTTAAAATATCTGCTAACGATCTTATTAAACCAATAGTAAAAGATCCAGAACTAAAAAAAGATAGTACTGGAAATAGGACAAATATTCTCATAGTTGGAATTGATACAAGAGAAACAGATGCAGGACTTCAGAATACAGATACTATGATCGTAGCCTCTTATAGCTATACAGATCATTCAGTAACAATGTTCTCTATACCAAGAGATACTTATTCACTTATGCCTGGGACGGATGATTGGTATGTAAAAACAAATAGTATATATAACAGAGGAGAAATAACAAAAAAGGGTACTGGTTTAGACACTTTAAGAATTTCCATAGAGGATTATGTCGGCCTAGATATTCAGTATTATATGATGGTGGATACACAAGGATTTAAGAATATAATAAATATATTGGGAGGTATTGAGGTTTATGTCGAAAATAGTTTTACAGACTACAGTTATCCTAATGAGCTTGATCCATTTAATCCTTATCAAGTGGTTAGCTTCGAGCAAGGTCTTCAAACTATGGATGGTGAGACTGCAATAAAGTATGCTCGATCAAGAAAATCGTTGGATAATTACGAAGGATCAGATTTTGCTAGAGCTAGGCGTCAACAAAAAGTAATTGAGGCTATCAAAGACAAACTTTTATCTTCTGAAACATTTCTTAATCCTAAAAAGATCCTAGATATTATGTCTGAACTTCAAAATCATATAAAAGTTTCTGAATTTACCAATGAGGACATTCAAGCCGCATTATCTCTTGCTCAAAAAGATCAGGACTTAGTAACATATTCATTTGTTCTTGACCCAAATATTGGATCAAAAAGAGTTATAAAAGAGGGCATCATACCAGACTCATATTCTATAGGACCTGTACTAGGATTGGGAGAATATGAAGATATCCATGACTTGGTTCAAAGGATCTTGAAAAATCCTGCATTCTACGAAGATGATCCATTGATTTACACCTATGATATCGGAGCTGGATATTATGAAACATTAGAACTAACACAAAAATTGACTGATCAGCTACCATTTACAACTATTGTTTATAGAGGTACGCTATTCAGCGACAAACAAGGACAATTTATTTACGATAATAGTATCGATTCTACTTTCTCATCTTCTGTGAAATTCTTAGAAAAACTTATGGACTCTCCAAAGAATAAGACTCCAGATTTTATTAGTAACAGAATGAATGGCGAAGATATTGTCATGATGTATGGAGCAGAGGGAGTTGAAACAGAAGAAGTATTGGAGACAGGAACCGCTCAATAATAAGATTATTTTAGGAAAAATGATCAAACTTTTTCATGGAAAAGATCAGTTTTTATCATTAAGGGCAGCAAAAAAACTTTTCTTTTCATTAATTGAAAATGTGTCAAACACAGAAAGTATTGAAATTGATGCTGAAAGTTCAGATCTTTCACAGATCATCGAATCTTACGAAACTCATGGAATGTTTTCTAGTAGCAAAGTGATTTTGATCAAAAGATTACTCTTATGCAAAGAGTATCCGAAATTCATAGAACATATTTCATCAATAGAAAGTATTGATGATTCTGTGACAATTATTTTTTGGGAAAGTAAAAAAATACCATCAAATACCAAATATATTAAACTGATCTCAAAGATCGGAGAAGTCACCGAATCTCCAGATCTGAACAAGAGAAATTTTCTCACCTGGGCTAAAAATGAGCTTAAAGAAGAACAAATAGATATTGATCTGGATGCATTGAACGAATTAGTTAAAAGATGCAATTACAATGCTGAAAGATTTTCAAGCGAGATATCTAAATTTAAAGTCTTAGCCAAGAAGATCGATCTTTCTACAGTTAAAGCTTATGTCGTAGATTCATTCGAATCAGATATCTGGCAACTTGTCGATTCGATCAATATTGGAGATAGAGCTAATTATCTTAAGATCTTGGAAAATTTATTAAAAAATAATCTTGAACCACACTATATTCTGGCAATGATGTACAGAAATTTACGATTGATGGCTCAAATAAAATATCTAAAAGATAATAATACAGAAAATCGGCAAATAGCATCTATCTTAAAAATTCCTCCTTTTACAATACCATCTCTCAGTAAGAACACTGATAGATTCAACATGTCAACAATTGGGAGACTTTATGAAAAATTGGCTAACCTCGATTACCAGGTAAAGATTGGAGAGATCGCACCTGAAATGGGATTGACACTAATATCAACACTTATCTGATAAAGGGATTGTATTAATTCTTTCTCAAGACCCTTTTATAAACTTGATCGATATGGATTTGACACAATGCCTACTATTTCAGCTGTAATGGTGGAGGTGTAGATTTATTATCAGTTTGAGCTCCTGGTTGATATGCCAATTCTGCTCTCTTTGTCATTTCTTCACTTACTATGTTTACATCTCTTCCATATTTCAATCTTGAGATATTCTTAATAAGTTCACCAACCTCTTTATTTTTAGGTACATCAAAACCAGAATTTGGGAATTGAGGACCGAAACCTGGTTCAAGAGAGAAAGGTGTTGAATATCTACCATCCGTTATCAATTTTAAGTAGTAGTGGATATTTGGTTGGTTAAGAAGATCGGTTGAGCTTAATGTGGGTTCAAACTGCTTCTCTAAGAATTCTGCATCATCTGGACCGACTCTACCTACCATCAACGAACCAACATTTCCAAATACTGCATCCCTCACCTTCTCTGGCATCTGGGCAATATACTGATTCGCAACGGTTAAGCTTAGTTTGTATTTTCTAGCTTCTGAAAGTATAGAAGCGAATTCATCTGTTGCGAAATTCTGGAACTCATCAACATAGAAGAAGAAATCTTTTCTGTCATCTTCAGAGATATCTTGTCTACTTAATGCGGCAGAGACAATTTTAGGAATGACTAGTAATCCTAAAAATTGTGCATTCTCTTCACCTAACAGTCCTTTAGCAAGGTTGATGATCAAAATCTTTCGATTATCCATTATCTCCCTAACATTAAAAGATGATTGAGATTGACCAATGATATTTCTTATTGCCATATTTGTAACGAATCTATCAAACTTTGAAACAATATATCCAAGAGTTTCAGATTTCTGTTGTTCAGTTGTCTTGGCTATCTGATCCGTCCAATATCTTCTAACTAGATCGTCCTGAATGATCGGTACCCATTTCTCCATAACCCATTTTTCATCAGTAAGTATCCTTACAACTTCAACTAATGTAGATCCTTTCTCCGACATTGCCGTTAGCATTGCATTTCTAACGGCTCTCTCAAGTATAGGACCTACAATTCCCTGCTCATGAGGATCGAACATTTTTTTCAAAAGACCAATGAAACCGTTAACTACACGATGTTTATCTTGATCATTTTGATAATCCATAAGATTGAAACCAAACGGTCTTTCATAATCTGCTGCATTGAAATAGACTACATCTTCAGCTCTTTCATGAGGGATCCTATCTAGGACCATTTCAGCAAGGTCTCCGTGAGGATCCATAACACATACACCATCACCGTTATAAATATCTTGAATGATCATTCTTAAAAGGTTCCAAGATTTACCTGAACCTGTTTGTCCTACAACATACATATGCCTTCTTCTATCATCCCTTTTTATACATATTGGCTTTATATTACCTCTATAAATATTATTGCCTAACCATATTGTATCTGGAGAGTTAATATCAGAATCTACCCAATGAGCTGCGGGGGCTTCTTTAGCTAGAAGCCAATTTATATTTGGAGTTGTAACATTTTTATTAGGGAAGTGATAAATTCCAGCGAGTTCCTCAACATTCAAAACTGTTTTTGTACTTATAGGCATCCTTCGATAAACTACATTTTGCATGAATTCTTTCTCAAAACTCTCCTTGATATCAGATTTTTTCAATGTATTGATCCCTGGATTAGAGAACTGATCAAAAGCTCCTATAACATTACTAACATGCATTTTTGCGACTTCAACCTCAGGTGCACTAGCTACAACCCTTATTGAAGTTTCAAACCCGATCTTTCCAGTCTTTTTTGAAATTGATTGGAGCTGTTCCTGACTTACATTTATTCTTTTCTTCTCAGGATCTGCATTATTGCTTTCAACCCTACCGACATATTTTCTTCCTGCTTTTTGCCAACCAGAATCAGCTGGAGAAATTAGCACCTGAACTAAAACACCTTCATTCTCGCCCATTTTACTTAATGTAGACAGAATATTTGAAATAGTATCTCCCTTAAAATCTTCCGCAACTTTTATTGAATAGTACCTCTCGTCAGTTAGCTCTAACTGAGCAAAAGCGACCTCTCCTGTCTCATGGAATATATTATGCTCCTCAAGAACTGTAACATCTGCGTCTTGATACGAACCAAGGATCTGTTTCTCAACTAGATCTGCTAACTTTTTAGGAGAATATACAAAAAACCTTATCTCACCTGGTAAGCCAACTATTTCGAAACTAATGCAATTTTTTACTGTAAAATGTTTTTTTAGACCTTTGCCAGATCCACCAATTCCATGTAAATTTGCAAACATTTGCTCAGCGACACCAATTTCTATCTCATTTTCTTTTGGTACGCGAACTTCGAAAAGCACACCATCCTTGGTCTTTTTCTCCCTATCTTTCTTCTTGAGAAATTTAAGATACATCATTACACCAAAGGCTAAAGATCCCACTATTACAATTAATAGTAAGGCCCAGATAAGTATCACTTCAATACTAAAACCAGTGTTATTGTTATCATCATAGGGATTATCAGGATATTTGACCTCTTCATTTGTGTCATCACCTGGCATGGGTGGACCTGCCTGAGCTAACAGAGTATCTGCCTCAAAATTATTCAATTTATCATCATAAGAAAATTGCATATATGTGTTAATCAAACTGTCATACAAAAGGATAACATAACATCTTTACTAATGCATCAAAGAGGGGTCATTCATCGTGCTGAACTAACGCAAGCCATATTTTATTAATAATATTTGCAGCCCATGTCTTGCTTTTTTTTGGATCTCCGTTCACATTCTCTTCAACATGGGTAATGAATTCTTTACTTGGTTGATACCCTGTGAATTTTGGAACAGATGGAATATCGAATGTGACATTCTCTGAATTATCTTGCTGTGACACTGTCTGATCTAAAGTTTGTTCCTCTGGGACTTCTTCCTCTGCGAATTGTTGCTCCTGCGACTCTATCTCATTTATTCTTTCTTTTACTTCTTCAAATTCCTTCTTTATAGGATCATTTATCTCTATCGTCTGCCTGATCTCAGGTAACATATTTTGAGATAATGGCTCCTGATCAACTTGATCTACTTGTTCAGGAGATTTCAAAGCGTTTTGTACTGATTCATTTAAAATACTCCCCTCTGGCAACAATTTATAAGATATCAAGACTTCTATCTTCTGTTTATCTGTAAGTGTATTCCAAACTGCTTCCGGTAAACTATTAGAAATTTGAGATGGAAGTGATTTAAGATCTACTAATAATCCTCTCTGCTCATAGGTCAGCCTTGACCACTCATCTTCGCTCAACAAACCCCTTAATGCTAAAGGAATCTCGGGCTGAAGGTCTAATCTCTCTGGTTGGTTGTTACTATTTATTTGTGGTGGCATATATTAATTAGTTCAATTTTTATACTAAATATTTTCTTTTCTCTCTATGCAACTCTCTATCCAAATCTCGTTCTTTAATCCTCTCTTTCTTTTGATACTCCTTTTTCCCTCGTGCTAAACCGATCTCAACTTTTACTTTACCATTTTTTAGATATACTTTGGTTGGAACGACAGTTAATCCTTTTGTATTAAGTTTGGTAGTGATCTTATATATTTCTTTCTTTTTTAGCAATAACTTTCTACTTCTAAATGGATCGTAAGAGTTCGAACTACTATGTGAGTATTTAGGTATATCTGCATTCCAAAGCCACGCCTCTTCCTTTTCGATCTTAACAAATGAATCATAGATATTAATTTGAGAATTTTTAATTGACTTAACTTCTTGACCCATTAACACTATTCCCGCCTCATAAATATCAAGGATCTCATAATTATAATACGCTTTTTTGTTCTTTGTGATAATTTTTACATTCATTGTGCTATCTCCAACGCCCAGATCCTAGATCCATCGATCGCATATATCTTTCTATTTAAAGAATCTAAAACAAAATCTTTAACATTCGAAAAAACATCGTCATCATCTCCTCCGTACGCGAATCTATACAAAAAATGCATTTCGTTAGGATGTCTACCATTATTTTCATCTGGTTTTTCAAATACAACAAAGGATCTATCCTCGGAATCGAAAACAACCAACGGATCATCGAGAGTCGCATTTGTAAAACCTGCTGTAACATCAGTTAGTTCACTTTGTAATCCCACAAATGAAACAGGTGCTTCAAGAGGGCTGCTAGAGCCATCAGCAGAAGGTACAAATCGCCTAACACCTATTCCTTCCTCGCATGTTGCATAAAGATATATACCTGCAAAGAAATCTGTACATTTACTGCTATTTTCACCTTCAATGGTAAAGAATCTATAAGGAATGCTATAAGAATTCCCTTCATTTCCAGTAGATTTATAAATAGAATTCTGGTTGGAATCAATAATATAGATATTGTCTGATAGGGTAAGTATAGCCATTTCATCGATCTGTACACTCCCAAATCCAGATTTGGAAACTCCAGACAACTTCATTATCGGTCCTATACTTTTTTTTGTTTCATCTTCAAAAGATGCTTTCAAGACGCCAGATCCGTTATCAAATATGAAAATACCCGTATTGCCAATATCAACATAAAGAGGTTCTTTAATAAGCTTTTCTGGATCATCTAAATAACTATAATCACTAGGATCAATTAAAGAAACAATGAGTACATTGTCTTCCCCATTATCTGTTACAACCAATTTTTCAGCAGATTGTGAATCTTGATATATAGCTATGTCAGTAAGATCATGATCTCCATTTGTAATATTTAGATCAAGGAATTCGACCAAATTACCTTCACTTTCATTCACTCTGACAGTTCTTGTGATCTCATCTTTAACATCAAGCACCTTGACCTGTAGATCTTCAAACTTAGACCAATCTTCTTCTGTAAGAACCTCAAGAGAATAGCCTTTTTCGGAAATTAAGTTCTCAGCCTTTGATAGGGCTATCTTTGCTGTTTCATTATCAATAGAAACATTACTCTTAGCTTGCTCGATCAGTTCATTCACACTTTGTTCAAAAGCAGTAAAATCCCTATGAATTTGATTTGCTTCCTTTACTACAGCGATCTTTTGAGAAATAAAATAACCTGACACAATAAGTACAATTGCAACTAATGCAATAGTTAGCCTTTTGTTTCTCTTAGATCTTTCAATATAATCGCCAACTTTTATTTCTGGATTCTTGTATAGTGAAATTCTGCTTTGAGATAATTTTGCTCTCAACCTCTTAAACCAAGTTTTTCTTCCATACTTATTAAAAAGGTATCTACTTACCCAGGCTTGAACTTTCGCAATAAGATTTCCTACGAAATCGGCTATTTTACCAACGATATCTACGACACGATCCTTTATAACACTGAATTTTTCATTGAATTTACCTTTTTTAGGATCTTCATTATTTAATGATGGGGTTTCATTTTCTGCTCGAACAAATTCACCAATGTTTTCACCCGGATCCAGATCTGCATCAAGCTGATCAATATTGACTCCTTTTGCTTCTAATTCTTCTTCTCTCGATCCAATTTCTAACTCATCAATATCTTGCACATCTTCTTTTTTATTGTGTATGGCTGTGTCGGTATCAATTCCATCAATATCAAGATCTCCTAAAGTATCTTGATGTAAGCCAGATCCCATCACTTCTGATCCAATTGTATCAACAGTAGTTTCATCTTTTTCGCTTGCCTCTTGTTCATCTGACAGATCAATACCAACATTATCATCATTATTTTCAGAACTATTTGATAATTCATCAATATCTCCAACTTCTATAGATCCTTTCTCATCAAGACCATTCTCGACACTAGTTAATGATTCTTCATCCACATTTTTTTCTACATTATTTTCTTCTTCAAGCGGTAGTGTATTTACTTCATTAGTATAAGACTCCTCAATAACAATATCTTTTGATACAACCTCAACCATTTCTGATAGATCAACGGTTGTCGAAGTGATCAAAGATTCTATTTTTTTACCATCCCTTAAGGCTTGTAACTTCTCGATCATTTGAACTGGAGAATCAGCAGTAAAGAGATCTTTCTGCATTACCCCATACATCAAACCCGCAATATCTCCACTGCTAAGCTCAGTACTTCCAGCATTTACATTGCTCTCCTCAAGTAACTTTGAAACATCAACCATAGAATTCTCGTGGAAAATGAAGATCCTTGTGGATCCGTAATACCCAAAATATAGAACATTGCCGACATATCTTAACAATCCAACATCTAGCTCGACACCTTCTTGCAAAGAATCGTCATGCTTAATAAGTTCCGCTAATTTCTTTTTACTTATCTCAAGTGCATTTTTTATACCTTCAATATTTTTTCCTACCTCGGATTCTCTAAGACTGTCTTGAATTCCATTCCAAATAAGCCTTGAGACATTCATTGGATCATAATCTCCAGTTCCAGATATCGTAATAAGACCGAATACACGACCAATTGCAGGGATATTAGGATCGAAGAAATGAAAGGCACTACTTACTTTACCGTTTGAAGGATCTTGATTAAGAAAATCCTCGATATATATTTTCATATTCTAATTATGCAAGAAGAACCAGTATCATTGCAAGGAATCCCCCAACTAATGAGAGAGCAAGATGTGCAAAAGCTAAAATCTGGACCATTTTATTGTGAGGAGTGTCCACTGTATCGGACAAAATACGCACTCTTAACAACAATAGAAATGAATACAAAGCGTATCCAACAATAATAACGAAAAAGAGCAATTTGAATATAAAATTGAATCCTAAGAACTCTATTCCTGGTGTATCTAATCCTGATAGAAAATCCATTAGATCTCTCCTTTCTGTTTCATTTCCAAAAGATCAAGTACAACATCTTGTACATCTCTTGGTCTTGGCACATTTCTAAATTCAAATAAAGGCTTTGTACCAGCCGTTTGAATATAAACAGTACCGTAATCAAATAATGATCCCATAACTCCATTCACAGTATGAGTTACATCCTGGATCTGTTCTAACTGTGCTTCCGAAAAACTGTGAAATAGTACATTGTTGAAATCAACATCAACGATCCTTTCACTAGTAACAATATTCACTGAATAGAACCACTTAATAAATGTGTCTACTGCTAAAGAGATCGAGATCAAAATAAAGATCAATACTCCTCCAGCGCCAATACTTACAACCGATGCTCCAGAAATTCCCATCAAACTTAATACTCTTAGAAATATTATTGGAGCTAGCAAAAAGGCTAAAATAAGTAGATATTTCCCAAATAGTGAAGCTGGGTGTTTTCTTACAAGCAAAATGACATCTTCTTTCTCTTCTTTTCCTTGGAAATCGACACCTTTAGGAAATGCTGCTAATGAGGATATTGCTCTTTTATCTATATCCTGTTGAATCTTTTTGATAAATGATTTACCTGATCGTAAATATTTGTTTGGAATAGATAATTTTTTAGCCACTTCCTATTACTACAAAATTATATACTTAACATATATTATAATTATACCATAACTATGGGTTTTCCTCTACTTTCTCTCAATATTGAATAGTGCAAAATCTGGAGTCCAATTAGAAAATTGTGGAATAGAAAGATAAGCTGGAGCTCGTTGATTAAAAACAGCTTTGAAATCAGCACCAGAGATCGTAACCGCACCTCTATCTGTGCTAAAACTTACAGAAGTTGTTTGACCAGAAGAATTAAAACTAACTGATGGGTATCCATATATCTTTGTTACAGGTTCAGATAAAAGATCCTTCATGTCAGACATGGTATAAGGATTACCCGTTAAGCCACCATAAGAGCAGGAATTAATTGTAACAGGTAGGATTCTTGATTCATCAACACTACCCTTCACACCATTCCTTTTAATTACAAGCCATGTATTTATTAAATCTGCCATTTCGGCTTCAGATAACCAAGGATTTCCCCTCCCACAATCATTTGGACTCACATAAATCCCAGTTAAATGAGGAAGTATCCTATACCATGCTTTGTACAACCAAGGACTTGAGGCTTTACTTTCATATGATTTCTCTATCCAGTCTGCTCCAGCGGTTCCATCGGTAGTATCCCAAAAACCTGTCCATGGTGTAGCAGAATCTTTTTTGTAATAGTAATAACCTCCAGTACTTGCTGAAAAGTAAACATACCGATTATTTATTACCATACCTTTAGTTGAATCTACAGCATTTTTCCATGACTCAGGAGGATTATTCGCTTTGTTAATATTAAAAACCTGGTTTGATTGAGTTGGATTGATCGAAGATCCATTAACGACAAAGTTATTATACGCATAAGACCTTGAAATGATCGCCTGTGCCTTCAATGCCTCTGGATGCCAACTAGATGGCATTTCTGCAATACCATACATATACTTTGTCTCGAAATCCATTTCTCCATAGCCGACAACATTAATTGTCGCATTAATATCTTTTTTTACAGGGATCTCTTTATAATAAGCATTTATTATCTCACTAGCGGTTTGACCAGATAATGCCCTTCCCCATGCACCGTATTGACTCATTCCTGCTCGATGTGTGTATGCACCAATAGCAAAAACCGAAAAAGAACCAGAAGGTGCATTACTCCTGAATCCTTCAGCTGAAGCATTATAATCATCGGCCATAGGAATAGATCCAATAGATGGAACAAAAGCTCCAGATCTTGCTATTAAAATAGCTTCTTGTAGATCTGTGATCTTATCATTAAGGATCGAGATTTCTTTTTGAAGCTGGCCTTTCACTTGATTGCTTGCCGCAAGTTGCTCTTCCAATTTGGCCTGCTGTTGAGCTAAAACATTTTTCGACTGATCCAAAGCATCCTCTTCAGCTTCCAAGGTTATCTTCTGATTTTTAAGCTCAAGTTGCTTATTTGTTAATGAGCCTAATTCTTGATTTAATATTTCTATATCTGCTAACTGCTTATTCAGAGTATATTTCTTTAGAACATATGATCTTACAAGGTCATTAGCCACTTCTGTCCCCATAAGTAATTCCAATAGATTATATCTAGAATTGATGTATAACCTTTTAGAAATAGCTTCGATCTGAGCTTCGTTCTCACGAATAAGAGCCTCTTGATCCAATATCTCTCTCTCCTTGGTCTCAATATCATTCTTCACATTTTCTATGTTCGATTCCAGTGTCGAAATTTGTTCTTCTATTGCAACGATCTTTTGATACAGTGACCAGCTACTATTCAATATAACATTAAGTTCGGCTTCAGTTTCCTCAAGTATCTGTTGCTTTAGCTTTTTTTGCTCTTCTGTTTCTTCAAGCTCTTTCTCAAGATCTGTAATATCATCTGAATAAATGTCCGAATTCAAGATCGGCATCACAACAAGCAGAAGCATGCATGAAAAAATTGTTAGTTTGTAGATGAAACCATTGGTTCTCACAAAACATATAGTGCAAATTTACCTAGATCACTTGCTAATTAGGATTGTAATTGCCAACGAAAAGATATTCTACTCCTTGTTCTAAAAGATTCTGATCACTACCGATCTCGACTAAAGAAGACCTCTCTGTAGATGATCCGTTCAAGGATAGTTCTCCAGAAGTTGTACGATCGTATACTATAGTTGCAACTTGGTTTAAACCTATCAATGGAATATCTGCATATTCTGGAAGTCTTAAAACTGTAACTGCTACAAGATCATCCTCAATATCTTCCATACACAAATACCCTGGTTCACAAACAACATCCATAACCTCTAGGTTTCCATCTATACTAAAAAATAGCTCGGCTCCAGCGAAGTTGGTCCTCGTTGGAAAATCAAACTCGATCATACCTTCTCCTAATTTACTATTGTTGATCTTTAGGGAAACAAGGCGATCTTCAATAGAATTAGTTGCTACTCCATATACTTGGGCATTTGGTATCGATCCACTATCATTTTTAATTGATGTGTATAGCTCACCCATGCTAGCTGAAAATACATAAAAAAAGAAAAGAAATGCTCCCAAAGAAACAAGAACGATCGATTTAACTTCTCG
>CAZINM010000020.1:0-2164 GCA_964540605.1 uncultured Candidatus Saccharibacteria bacterium | reverse complement strand
TTCCATCTCTTCAGGAATAATAATATCTTTCATTGGCAAAAATGAAGCAAACTTAGCTTCTTTATTGTAGCACAGAAAATAATTCTAGATATAGTAGGATACTTAAATTGTAGCTTGAATTACATTATTAAGTATGAAGTTGACTATCAGAACAGAAACAAAACAGATCACTAACCCAATGATTGCATATGTAATACCTTTTGTCGCTTTTTCGACCTTACCTTCATCACCTGCTGATAGGATGTACCTAATACCGTTATAGATCAAGAATACGACAGCCACAAGTCCAGCAAGACCTATAGATAGATTTATCACTCTATATACAAAATCTAATAAGTCTTTATCAGGTGTAGGACTAGGAGGTAAAGGTATATCAATTGCATATACGCTTAATATATAAGTTTTTGAAACAAAGAATATAGCAACAAGACGTAATAAGTTTTTCATAATTTTCATTGTATGACTGATTAATATCAAACACCTATAGTATTTTACACTAAGTTCGAGATATTGCCAATAGTTAACCTTTTATCCTCTCAAAAAATCCAAGAAGAGTTTTAAAAGTAACCCAAACACTGCTAGAAATAGTAATCCGATTATCGCCCATGTTAAAACCCCCTGAGCCTGCTTAGCTTTTGAAGGGTCACCACCAGCGATCATCCACATATAACCACCATAAATTACCATTCCTACTGCAACCAAACCTCCTATAGGAAATACTAATTCCATAACATTTTGGAAAATTTCGGAAATTTCTGTTATTCGAGGTTGAGCATTAACTACACCAGTCCCTAAAACAAATATGACCGAAGTACTAATAAATTGTAATAATCCTTTTCTTTTCATATAGCTATTATACACTATCAAGTTACTTATAAAAAAAAGAGGCATCCCTTACAGATGCCTCTTAAAATTCAAAAAATGCTTATTATGCCTGACCTTGAATTACATTGTTGATAACAAAGTTAACAACTAATACAGCTATGAAACAAATTACTAAACCGATAACTGCATATGTAATACCTTTTGTAGCTTTTTCAACTTTACCTTCATCACCTGCAGAGATTATGTATTGGATACCGCTATATATAAGAAAACCAACAGCAATAAGACCTGCTAAACCTATTACAACATTTAAAACCCTGTGGATCCATGTGATCAACTGACCAGCTACTGGACCATCAGGGATATAACCAGGATCCGCTGCAAAAGTACCAAATGCTGAAGCTTGTAATACCATAGCAGCAGTACCTAAATATTCTGTAACCTTTAAAATTTTCTTGGCCATCTATAATTATATAATAAATTATTACTTATAGGCTA
Source organism: uncultured Candidatus Saccharibacteria bacterium (assembly GCA_964540605.1). Taxonomy (GTDB): domain Bacteria; phylum Patescibacteriota; class Dojkabacteria; order SC72; family JAHDCA01; genus CAZINM01. The sequence goes on along the minus strand of CAZINM010000020.1, from coordinate 841 downwards.
GATTCATTATAAAGTATCTTAATATTTTTATCAACAGAAACGCTTATATTAAGCACCTATAATTTTATCTATCACAAACACAATGATCATTCTAGCGATAAAAATGATCACTAGTCCAATCATAGCATCTCTGATGATATTTGTACCCTTCTCTATCTTCTCAGCATCACCACCAGCCATTATAAAAGTGATCCCTCCGTATATCAGTAGTATTACAGCGGCTAATCCAGACATATTAACAGCTAAAAGAATAAGTTCATGAGATCTCTCTACTACAGCCTCTAAAGAGTCCCAGCCATTCCCCCACTCGTTTAAACAAACACCATACCAACAGGCAGGGAGACCGACTAATTTCTTTTTTGGTTTTTCTATTCTCATGGATTAACCCCAGGTATTTTAAGTACTGACTGTATTACAAGTAGAAGGGCAACTGATAAAGCTATCAAACCGAAGCCTGTTAAAGCATTGCTAATCACCTCTTTTGCTTCAGCTAATTTCTCAGGATTCCCCTGACTTGTAAGCATCAAAAAGCCCGCATAGGCACTGAGACCTACAAGTGCCATTATTGCAACAGGCACAGCAACTCCTAGAACCGCACTAATGAGGTCACCCTGGTTTTGAGCTGCGGTTATATCTTCAAGCCTTTTACTCAACACATCACCATAAGCAGGTCTAATAAAAGAAAAATTTAGAGACACTAGTAGTGACAAAGAGAAAACGAAATTTATTATCTTAACTAATTTCTTCATCTATTATTAGTGACTTATCTCAAAAAGTACCAGCAATTATATCCTATAAACCGCTAAATTAACAACGCATCCTCGCAAATATCCCTGTATTC
>CAZINM010000019.1:0-17046 GCA_964540605.1 uncultured Candidatus Saccharibacteria bacterium | reverse complement strand
ATGAGTGTCGGTGTGATCAATTCTGGTAAACAGTATCGTTTTGTTACAGATGAGGAAGCAATTGCTCTAAAAGGGAGTGACGCAGAAGAAGAGATCAAAGAAAGGAATAAGCTACAAAAAGAGGTTGGTAGATTGAAGCTGGATCTAATGATCGGAACAAATCTTGTTGAGTGTAGTAAGCAAGAAGCGTATGCATGTGATGTTGTATACGGTACAAATAATGAGTTTGGCTTTGATTATCTTAGAGATAACATGGCTAGAAGGCTTTTAGATAGAGTCCAATCGAAGCTCCACTATGCAATTGTCGATGAGGCGGATTCTATATTAATTGATGAGGCTCGAACTCCACTGATAATTTCTCAAAGTGCTCAAGCATCTAATGATCTGTATAAGCAGTTCTCGAATATCGCAAATCAACTTCAGCCTGAAAGAGATTATGTCGTTGATGAGAAAGCACATTCTGTATCTATAACAGATGCAGGTATAGATAATGTTGAGAAGCTACTTAAAGTCGACAATGTCTATGAAGATCCTAAATTCGCATATCATTTAGATAACGCATTAAAAGCTAAAGAGCTTTATAAGAGAGATGATGAATATATCATTAGAAATGGTGAAATAATCATTGTAGATGAATTTACTGGTAGGGCGTTACAAGGTAGAAGATATTCTGAAGGTTTACATCAAGCTATTGAAGCTAAAGAAAAAGTAGAAGTAAAAAGAGAATCGAAAACTCTTGCAACAATAACATTACAGAACTATTTCAGATTGTATGAACATCTTGCAGGTATGACTGCAACAGCTCTTACAGAAGCTGAGGAGTTCGCCAAAGTTTACAACCTTGATGTGATCGTAGTCCCAACCAATAAACCTGTAGTTAGGAATGATGAGACAGATGTTGTCTATCGATCTCAAGAGGCGAAATTCAAAGCGATTGTTAATGATATTGTTGGATCAAATAAAGTTGGTCAACCTGTGTTGGTAGGTACAACCTCTGTTGAAAAATCGGAGGTTTTATCGCTTATGCTGTCAAAAGAAGGAATCAAACACGAGGTATTAAATGCCAAACAACATGAGAGAGAAGCTAGAATTGTTCAGGATGCGGGTAAGAAAGGTCAAGTTACAATAGCAACTAACATGGCTGGTAGAGGAACAGATATCGCATTAGGTGAGGGTGTCAAAGAGTTGGGTGGCCTTTATGTTATTGGTTCAGAAAGGCATGAATCTCGAAGGATTGATAACCAGTTAAGAGGAAGATCTGGTAGACAAGGTGATCCGGGAAGATCGAAATTCTATGTGTCATTTGAAGATGATCTGATGAGATTGTTTGGTGGTGATAGGATGCAGATGGTTATGTCTAATGTTGGGTTAACAGATGATATTCCGATATCTTTAGGTCTATTAGGAAGGACGATCGAGAATGCTCAGAAGCGAGTTGAAGCACATAACTTTGATATTAGAAAAAGGCTCGTTGAATATGATGATGTCTTAAATCAGCAGAGAGAGATAATCTATGGGTTGAGAAGGAATATCTTATCCCTTGTTGATAATGGAAAAAGTTCGAAAGAAGAAGAGAATGTCGATCTCACAAGTCTGAAGGATCTACAGATCACAGCACTTCTCGAAGATATTGATAGCTTTACTTTAAGTAACTCCTCAAATTGGGACATTTCTGGTCTAGAGAATTTCAAGTTGTGTCAAAGACCTGTAAATATATGGTTACTTAAAAAATACATCGAACATATAAGATTTATCTTTGCGTCGCAACTCTCTGATGATATGAAGATAGATAATATCGAAGAGAGAAAAAGTGTTATTCAGGTGATATCTGCGATATCAGAGGATCTAGCTGGATCCGCAGTGAAAATATTAGGATATAAAGATCTTATAGACTTTTATAAAAGCCTAAAAGGAGATTTAAAACCTGTTGAGCTAGAAAATAAGTTCATTCATTTGTTAGTTGTAGCTTTTGTTTTGCATATTTATGATATCGGTCCACTATATGGTATAGAAATGGCACGAATGTTAGTTCTACAGACTATAGATTATTACTGGATGGAACATCTCGATTCGATGGCTGATCTTCGAGAGGGTATTGGAATGCAAAGTTTGGCTCAAAGAGATCCTCTAGTTGCATATAAAAATGAAGGTTTCGAGATGTTTGAAAAAATGTTAGGAGAAATAGATAATGCGATAGTAAACAGATTCATGAAAGTCAGATTAGTTAGAGAGAATAATGCTAGTGAGGCAATCAGAACTGTTCATGAACAGGCAAATGAGGGTAAAAGATCCCAAAGTGGACCTGGCGTATCAAAACCTATAGTCACAGACAATTCAAATACACGATCATCTGGAACAGACTCAAGACCAGGTAGAATGCATAAACAACAAACAGTTGTTAATACATTAGAAAAGATTGGAAGGAATGACCTATGCCCATGTGGAAGTGGTAAGAAATATAAGAAATGCCATTTAGGCAGAACTCCAGAAACAGAAGAAGAACAGAAGGCATTTAGGCTCTTTTTTGAAGATAGGCATGAGTGGGAAAAGGCGTATTTAAAGGGTAAATAGTGAATAATATATCATAACAATACTATGGGTTTTGTTGACATAATTATATGCCTATATTATTCTAAAAACAGAATATGACAATTTATTAATATTTTTTTTGACATTATGGCTGCCACAAAAGATAAAGGTCCAGTTACAGACCCTTCATCACTTAAGAAAAGTGTTCAATTTATTGTGTTCGCCCCTGTAAATTCCGATCCTGATGATGATGCAAATCGCATCTATATGGTATGTCCTGCTACATTAAAAGTAGTTGAGGTTATAGAGAAATATGATGAGGAAGCGGTAAAATATCTGTCTGCTTTAGGTAAGAAATTCAAAAAATCAGAAATACCTCCTAAAGAATTCAATTCTGATCTAACTGAGGAATTTGATGGAGAGATAGAGGTCGCAGGGGAAGTTCATGAAGAAGCAAATGAAATTTTAGAGGAGGACGAATCTCTTACATCTTTAGAGGAGGAACTAGATGATGATCTAGTAACATTTGTTGGAAAAGGTTTAGATGAAATATTCCCAACAGAAGATGAAGATATTAAAAATGTATCTGAGGTTGATATGGCCGATGCAATAAGTCTTCTGGATCAAGAAGATGATGACGCTGATCTGAAAGGTTTAACGGATTTTGTTGATGATGATGAATTACCCGAGCTTTAACCTTTACAGTTAAGATATTCGTTTTTTATCCGTGTGTTTATTATAGCGCTTCAGTAATGATTCTATGTTAAACTTTGTTATGAGTTTAACTTTCGATAGCTTAAAAGTTGCATTAGTAACTGATAGGATGAATGCTCCAGGAGGTGCAGATAGACTTTTATTGCAACTACTAAAGATATTTCCCAATTCAGAGGTTTTTACTTCAATTTATGAGAAGAAAAATTATTATGGGCGATTTGAGGTAAAGGCAAAAGTTCACGAGTCGTTCTTAGGTAGGAAGAAGATCTTAAGAAAATTTCATAGACATTTAAATGTTTTCACGCCCTATGCATTTGAGCAATTTGATCTGAGTTCTTACGATCTGATAATTTCTCTTTCAGCTGGTTCAGCTAAGGGTGTTATTCCTGAGAGTGACCAACAACATATCGGAATAATACTTACACCACCTAGGTCTTTGTGGGATGGAGAGTCAAATATTAGAGCTTTAAGATTTAGAACATTTTATAAGATCCTTACACCCTTTTTTAATACATATTTAAGAGTTTGGGATCAAACAGCAATAGATCGTGTTGATCATATTATCTCAATTTCTCAGTTTATTCAGAAAAAAGTAAGTAAGATTTATAAAAGAAGATCGGATGTTATATATCCAGGTATAGATCAGTTTTGGTTTGAGAATGTGGGAATTACAGAGAGTAATGAAGATAAATATGCAGGTTCAAAAAAGATCATTAATTCGTTGCCATCAAAGTTTTTTCTCGTAGTATCAAGATTATATGACTATAAAAGAATAGATTGGGCTATAAAAGCTTGTAAAGAAACTGGTAAATATTTATTTATTGTAGGTAGTGGGCCTGACAAGCCATTTCTAAAAAAGATCTCAAATGAAAAGGTCATTTACTTAGATTGGCAGGATGATGAATTAGTAAGATATTTATATAGTAAGGCAGAAGCATTAATATTTCCTGGAGTAGAGGATTTCGGATATGTTCCAATTGAAGCTATGGCATCTGGTTGTCCAGTTTTAGCATATAATAAAGGTGGTGTTGCAGAAACAGTAATTGATGGCAAAACAGGAAAATTCTTTTGCTCATTGGATGAATTAAAGAGTGCTATCAAGAATCATGATCGAAATAATTATAACAGAAATGAAATCGTTGGAAGGGCGAAAGAATTTACAGTAGAAAAATTTGAACAAAAAACAACTCAATTTATCAGTGAGAAAATTGGAATATAAGAATGTCGCAATAATAATTCATCCTTTACATACTTGGGGAGGTGCTGAATACAACCTAGATGTTATGGCTCGGCTATTTAATAATCCGACTGTTTATACAGCTTGGTATAATGACACTTTCGTTCAAGAGCATTTAAACAGATACAAAATTCGATCTTCATTTTTACAACGGCTACCATTCAAGAAAAAATTATATAAATATTTGATACCTTTTCTTCCATCTGCATATAGATCTTTAGATCTAAATGGACATGATCTCGTGATAGTGGTTTCTGATGGTTTTGAGAAATTCATTAAAAAGCCAGTCAATGTAGATCTAATACATTACATCCTTACGCCTGCTAGGTTTCTATGGATGAATAATGGATCATATTCAAGTAATAATGCTTTATATCTTTTTTATAAAAGATTCTTATCAAAGTTCATGACCAATTCATGGCAGAGACAGGATAAACAGTATGCTAAGCAAGCAGATAGAACATTAGCTATATCGAAAGCTGTTCAAAAGCGAGTAGCAAAATATTATGGTCTTGATTCAGTTGTAGTTTATCCCCCTGTAGAAAGTTACAAGATGAAATACAACAGATCTGTAGAGAATAGGGAGGATTGGTTTTTATATTTAGGTCGAGTCGAATCATATAAGGGTGTTGATATAGCGATACAAGCCTGTGTGGAGACTGGTAGTAAATTGAAAGTAGCTGGAACAGGTAGTGAATTAGATCAGATGAAAGAACTAGTTAAAGATCTACATGCAAAGCATCTGATAGGATTTTTAGGCTTTGTTTCAGAAAAGATGAAAAGAGAATTGCTGTATAAATGCAGAGCATTAATTTATCCAGTTATGGATGAAGATTTCGGTATCGTTCCAGTAGAGGCAAACGCTTCAGGATGCCCAGTTATAGCTTACAAAAGTGGAGGAGTTGAAGAAACTGTAGTTGATGGTAGAACTGGGATCTTTTTTGATAGAAGAAATGTTGAAGATCTAGCCAAAGCTTTATCGAAATATGATGCTAAAGCATTTTCGGCGGAGGAGTGCAGAAAAAGATCGCTTGAATTCTCCAGAGAGGCCTTTGAGAATAAAATTAGGAATGAAATAAATGGCCTTATTAAAAGATGAAGTGATCGTGATCAAAAGCATTAATTATTCAGAAGCAGACAAGATCTTGATCGTTTTTTCGAAGGGTCGTGGGAAGTATTCTCTTATTGCAAAAGGAGTTAGAAAGATCGAAAGTAAGAATAGATCATCCATTCAAACATTATCTCGTAGTAGCATCACTTATTATGAGGGTAAGAATCTTGATACTCTTGTTGAAGCAAGTCTGATATTCATACCTGACGCAGATAAAGATAGATTACAGCTTATTTCTAAGATCTTAAGGGTCGTTAATCGGCTTACAGTTGAGGATGATGAAGATCCTGATATATATGAGAGATTAAGTGAATTATTGAAAAGTGAATTAGAATTACGAATAGTTAATCGGTTCAGAATATGGATCTTAGAGCATCTTGGTTTTCTTGGGAACATGAGGATCTGTTCAAAATGTCAGGCGTCAAAAGAGCTTAAAGGTATCGATCTCAATGAAATGAAGGTTATATGTAAGGATTGTTTGAGAGATGATCATTTTAAGTCTAGATATACTGAGATATCTAAGATCAAATATGAATCTTCAGAATTTGATAAAGCAATTGATGAATATATAGAGAAAGTAATAAAAGAGAATGATGTTTCGTTTGTCAAAACTGCGGAATAATTAATAGATAGGCTAGAAATAATGATATTTATTACAAAATCCTATAAATTTTGGTAAAATTCACTGTTTCAGCTGTATAATAAGATCAAATCAAAGTGAGGGCGCATAGCTCAATTGGCAGAGCAAGCGGCTCTTAACCGCTAGGTTCAGGGTTCGATTCCCTGTGCGCTCACCATGAATAAACCCGACATTAGTCGGGTTTATTCATGGTAAAGGAGTAAGGATCGAACTAGTTCGTAGGGACATGTCCTGCGAATGAAATGAGCAGAAGACACGACGCTAAGCAATTCATAGACGAGCTTTGCGAGTCATGAATTGATTCCCTGTGCGCTCACCATGTAAAAACCCACCGAAAGGTGGGTTTTTGCATGGTGTGTGATTGGTTATTGAACCCGTAGGGTTCGCAATAACTTCTAGCTTCGGTATATTACCTTTACTTTGAAATGTTAAATTATCTCAAGGTTTTTTATGAAAACATTTTATGATATTCTAGTCATATGATTTCATAATTAGGATTGAGTTTAAAATGCTAAAACATTTCGTAAAAATCTTCTTGCTCGGTTATGTATTTCTCTCTTTTCAACTTCTAAAATCCGAGGTGTTTGCTCAGACAACAAATGTTATTTCTGATTTTCCTATTACTGACGGAACAGTAGAAGTTGTAAAAGTACATAATGATCGTCTCTATTTGGGTGGGTCATTTACCTATTTGGGTGAAACAACTGGTAAAGGTGGTATTGGAAAGCTTTCGGATCAAACAGTATTGAATTTTCCCGAAATAACTGGAAATAGTGTAAATGTATCAATATCTGATGGAGGTGGAGGTTTTTTTATTGCTGGAGATTTTACATCTATTGATGGAGAGCCAAGGTCAAATATTGCTCATATCTTAGCTAATGGAGATCTTAATTTAGATTGGCATCCCAGTGTTAATGGAATTATATATGACCTTAAATTAAGTCCCGATAGGTCTATTCTTTATATTGCTGGGGCATTTACTGAAATAGAAGGAATTTCGAGGCCTTACACGGCCGCTTTGTTAACTGATATTTCGTCTGTAACTGCCTGTAATATTACTTCGGTAACGATAGATGAAAGTTTCGAAGGTATATTTCCACCTCTTGGATGGACGACTAGAGATACAGTATGGACTTCTGGTAATACGGTTGTTTACGATGGAATTCAATCTGCTCAATCAGCTGCGGTTGGAAATGGGGGAACTTCTACTTTAGAAACAAGTGTAGATCTTACTAATCCTGGAGTTCTTGAATTTTATTGGAAAGTAAGCTCTAGATCAAATAGAGGCTTCTTATATTATTGTATTGATAACCCAACTTGTACCTACTCATCAGGTTATAGAGAAAGAATTTCTGGCGAGGTGGGTTGGGTGAAAAAGACTATTGCCTTATCAGCAGGATCTCACACCATCACATGGAAATATTCTAATACATACTATCTCGCATTAGGATCAAATAGAGGGTGGGTAGATAAAGTATCTTTAATGGAGTATGAAAGTTATCCATGTGGTAATAGTGCATTAGTACAAAATTGGAATCCTTCTCCAAATGGTGAAGTAAGGACTATAACAACGAATCTCGACGGATCTATCATATATTTGGGTGGTAAATTTACAAGTTTACTTGCTACTACAAGGAATCTTCTGGGTGCTGTTGATAATAATGGATCAATGATCAGTAACTTTAATCCAAATGTACAACCCACTAACGCTGGAGTATATGATATCCAACTTAATGAATCAGAAGATCTTTTATACATAGGAGGGGATGACATTACATCTGTCGGTGGTGTACTAAGAAAAAATGCTGCAGCGATAAGTACTTCGGATGGAAGTATAGATGATTGGGACCCAGCTCTTGCTGGCACTACAAGCGATTATATCCAAACTATTTTGATCGATAATGGTGTAGTTTGGTTGGGTGGACGATTTTACACTACTAATGGTTTGAGTATTCCGAATATTGCAATTGTAGATGAAATATCAGGTGCTACTGAAGATTGGAATAGTCCGTATGGGATATATCAGTATGGTGTAAACCAGATCACGATCTTAGATAATACAATATATGTATTATCTTCTTATGCTATTGGCGGAAATTACAAGACTAATACTCGAATTTTGCTATATGATCGAAATACAAGAGAATTACTATCGGATGAGAGGGCTTCTATTAACGGAGTCCCCAAAACGATCTCTTTTGACGAGGTAAATGATAAATATTTCCTAGGTGGAACATTTACAAGTTTCGGAGGAAAAGTTCGCAATGGTTTAGCTGCAATAGATCTTTCTTCAAGAGAACTTATAGATTGGGATCCAGTTTTAAATGCTGGCGCTAAAGTATATGACATCGATTTCAATGGCTCGATCATTTATATCGGAGGAAACTTCACATCGGTTGGAGGTTATTCGAGAGGTAATTTGGCAGCTGTTAATGCTTGTAATGGTGTTACATATGATTGGGATCCAGATATCAAAAGTGGTTATGTTAAGACAATTGAATTAGATGAAGACAAAACAGAATTATATGTTGGAGGAAGCTTTCTTTATGTTGGAAATACACCAGTTGATCGATTAGCATCTTTCAATACAAATGACTATTCACTAACTGATTGGAGGCCATCTTCTTCTGGAGATATAAATGACATTATTATTTACGATCCAAATGTATATTTAGCTGGGAGCTTTGACTATATAGAAGGTGAATTAAGAAGTCTCATTGCTGGAGTAGATAAAGATACTGGGATGTTGACATCCTTTGATCCAGACATCCCATACAATTCGAATCTAACATCTGAATCTTTGGCAATTACCCAAGATGGAAGTAAGATCTTTGTAGGTGGAAGATTTTATTATGATTATCTACTAGGCTTTAATACTGCGGATTCAAGCAGAATTACACTACCATCTTTTTCAATGTATGATTCGATCCTAAGTATTAAGATCAGTAGCGATGATTCACTTTTATATTTCACTGGTGAATATGGCACAGGTATTAGGACACTTGATCTTACAACAAACTTATTGACAGGATGGTCATTAGCTTTAAATTCTGGTGCATATGCATATAGCTTAGATGAATTGAATGGCACCTTGTTCTTCGGTGGTACTATTTCGTCTGTTGGAGGTCAGAGTGTTAGTTATTACGGACAAAATGCCACTTATGATCTAACTGAAGAGAGCTATGATTGCTCGATACTTCCAGAAGCACCAGTAGAAGATCCAGATGAACCAATAGAAGAAGACGACCCGTTAATTGTTGAACTCAACGAAGTAGTTTATCCTGAGCCAAGAAGTACATTCTCATTGCCAGAAAACTTACCTAATTTCAATAGTATTGTATCCCCTGTCGGTTCTATAACTGATATTGAACGCTATGGAAATATGACATATGTTGCTGGTTCGTTCGATGAAGTTGTAGGAAGGGCAAGTGGTATGGCTTTGCCCGTAGATAAAATAACATATGAAGTAACAACTGGTGATTTCCCAGTGTTGGACGTGCTTGATGGTGCATCTTATTATGGAGAAGTTACAGTAATTTTACCTGATGGTGAGGGAGGTTGGTTCATTGGTGGATATTTTGATAGAGCGAATGAAGATGTCGTTAGTAACTTGATACATGTTCTTTCTGATGGATCTGTTGATCAGACATTATTACCAGTTTTCACTGGAACTTATAGCACAAGTGTCAAAGATCTGGCTCTTAGTCCTGATGGTACGATCTTATATGTTGGAGGTGCATTTACTGGCGTTAACGGCCAAACTAGAAATCGTTTATGTTCATTTGATCTTACAACAAATTCGCTTACTTCTTGGGACCCAAACTTGAATGATTGGGTAAGGACGGTTGATCTTACCTCTGATGGATCAATATTGTATGTCGGTGGCGATTTTACTACTGTTGGTGGTTTAACCCAAAATCGTGTTGTAGCATTTGATACCACTACTGGTAATAGAATCGCTTGGAATCCAAATCCTAGTGGAGTTGTGTGGGATATCGAAATAAGTGACGATGACAGTCAGATCTTCATTGGAGGCAATTATACATCTATTGGAGGAGGTTCAAATGATCACATCGCTATAATTGATACGGCAGGTGTTATAGTCCCGACATTTGCTCCTGTTCTAGACGATTATGTAAGAGATATTGAACTTGATGGATCATATGTTTTTGTCGGTGGTTATTTTAATACTGTCAATGGGCAACCAAGAAACGCTGTCGCAAAAATAGATCTTACTGGTGCACTCGATCCTTGGAACGCACAAGTTGATAATACGATCTATGGGGTTCATTTAGATGAAGGAATTATATATCTCGCAGGATATTTTGATAGTGTTGGTGGAGAAACTAAATCTCGTTTAGCAGCTGTTGATTCTTTAACTGGGGGTCTAATAGACAGCTTCAAGTTAGAAGCTGACACTATGAATGGTACTTTAACTTTTGCTACAGATGCAAATTATTTATATATTGGTGGATACCATACATTGATAGGATATGATATTGATCAATTATTTAGGATCAAAGATGATGGTACTATTGATAAAGATTTCTCATATATTTTTAATGGAGAGATAAATGATATTGTCGGTTTTAAGAACAAGCTTTACATCGGAGGAGATTTTACCGCAGTAAATGGTTTTACAAGAAATTACTCTGCATCAATAGATCTAGAAACTGGAGTTGTAACATCATGGAACCCTTATTTAGATGAAGAAGTCGAAAGTTTAGCTGTTGCAGGTAATACTGTATACATTGGAGGTTGGTTCACAAGAGCTAACGGTGAAGAAAGAATTGCTTTCGCGGCATTTGATGATCAAAGCAACATTCCGACTGATCTTTCGATAGATATAACTAATAGTGATTGGCCAGTTATATATAAGATATTACCTCATGGTGAAGATTTGTTCATTGGAGGAGATTTCATTTATGAAGATAAGGAAAATTTGTTACTATTAGATCCAGTGACTGGGATCGTCTCTGATTGGTCACCGAATCCAATAGGAGGATATGGTGTTTATGAGTTAGAAGCGGATCAAAATAGATTGTATGTAGGGGGAGATTTCAATTCAGTAAACGCGAGCAACATTAATTACATTGTTGCTTTTGATCTATCTGACATGTCTATGGTAGATCTCGGGTTGGGATTGGATGATGAGGTTCATGCTTTAGAGATAACTCAAGAATCTCTATTTATTGGTGGATATTTCATGAGTCCTAGATATGCATTGATGGAAGTTTCTTTGATTGAACATAGTTGTCCACCACCAGCAAACATATATCTTTCAGAATCTTTTGAAGTGGATCCTTATCCACCGACAGGTTGGAGTGTAGATAGTGGACATCAACCTTGGTTGATCGATACTTTAAATTATTCAGATGGACTAAGATCAACAAACTCAAATGAATTATTAGGAGATTCTCAGGTTGCAGTAATGTCCTATACAATAGATCTTGCTCAAGAATCGACATTATCTTTTGATTGGAAAGTTAGCTCCGAAACTGATTATGATCATCTCTATTATTGTATTGATAACCCCTCCTGCACTTATGATACGGATTATGAATCAAGAATATCTGGAGAAGTTGATTGGACAACTGTTGTAAAAACATTATCTTCTGGAATGCATACTATTACATGGAAATATGAGAAAGACAGTAGCTCAAGTGCCGGTAGTGATCAAGGTTGGATAGATAATGTCTCTGTTGATGACAGAGAAGAATGCACGCCTATTTCTGAAGGTAGTGTTACTAGTTGGAATCCATCTCCAGATTCTACACCTTTTGTAATTCATGCTGTTGGAAATACTTTATATGTTGGTGGTGATATGTATACATTTGGGGATTATGAATCTTTTGGGTTTCTAGCACAATTTGGTGAACTTCCAGCAGTGGTTGAAGATCCAGAGATCGAGTTCGGTTATTTAAATCAAACTATCTACGAAAATTCTGGAAGTGGTGTGATCAAGTTAGTATTACAAAAAGCACCTAGCATGGTACCTTTGTCAATAAATTATTCTATAACTGGTGGCACGGCTGATTCAGGAGATTATTTACTTGAAACAGGGACTATTATCATTCCTGCAGGCGAATTCTCAGTTGATATTCCATTTACTGTTTTTGACAATGATGAACCTGATGGCTATAGGACGATATTTTTAAATCTTTCTGATCCTCTCGGATCGAGCATAGGTATGTATCATGCTTCAACGATAACAATACTAGATGACGAAGGAGGATCAATTCCACCTGAAGATCCTGAAGACCCACCGGTAGACCCAGAAGACCCACCTGAAGACCCTGAAGATCCACCAGTAGACCCTGAAGATCCACCAGTAGATCCTGAAGATCCACCTGAAGACCCACCAGTAGAATCAGAAGATCCACCGAGTGATCCGGAAATTCTTAATGATGATCAACAACGTTCTTATGATGTTCCACAAGATGATAAAGATACTGAGGAATATGATAATGATGATCCTGAACATGGTAAAGAAGATACTCCATCAGAAGATGATCACAGGGATGATAAAAATAGTGGAGATCCAGGAAATGAAGAGAATGGAGATGATCACTTAGTACCAGTAAAAGACAATAACATGCTTAATAGAATTACATCAAAAACATATTCATTAATAGCTATCATAGTAGGTTTTATTATCTTACTGACCCAATTTTTCGGATTTATTTGGAAATTAGGTGGAGGGGTAACACAATTAATCAAGAACTATCCTTTAATATTCGGGATCTTGTTTGACAAGAAAAGGAGAAAGACGGGATGGGGTTTGGTTTATGATTTTACTAATCAAAATGAACCTATTCCATTTGCAATTGTAAAGCTTGTTGATGTGGCTTCAAGTAAGATCGTTTCTACTACCATAACGGACCTTGAGGGTAGATATCGATTCATTACTGATGAAGGTCGTTACATTATTAATGTTGAACATAAAGATTATGCAATTGCAACATTGAATGATCCAATAAGTAAGAGGTATGACCTTACTGGCAAATATTTTGGAGGAGTTATCCAATATAAGAAAGAACGTAGTGTTCCTTATGATATCCCAATGTATCCAATATTGAGTCATGATATGAGTTTCTATAATAAATTGAAAGATAAGATAACGATATTTGTTAAAAATTTCGGTTCATTGCTTAATCTCTTTGGAGTTATTCTTATCGCCATATCAATAGTATGGTATCCATCAAAATTCGCTTATCTTGTATTATTACTTAATCTTATTGTTCTGTTGATCATAACTGTGGTCAACATTTTACATTTGAAAGATTGGGGAGTAGCATTTAAAGATCATAGAGAGAATAGATTAGAAGGTGTATTCATTAGGCTTTTTGATATTCAAAATAGATCTCTGGTAAATACAGTACTAACGGACCGAAAGGGAAGATACGGATTTATTGCTGATAAAGGGTGTTATCTTCTACATGCTATGCGAGCTGAACTAAAAATGAATAACGATATCAAGATTGATGTCAAAAATAATAGAGGTAAAGTTATTAAAACAGATATTCCTATGCACCGAGTTTATTTTGGACCAGAACATCCAGAGAAATAATATTATTAATTTTATTAAATAAAAATATGCACAAAATAAAGATATTCGAATCAAGAAAAGGTCTAGGAATGCCAAAGAGTGAGACTACTTATTTTGAGGAGCTAGAGTTAAAAGTGAATGAATTTTTGCATTCTAATAATATAGAAGTTGTTGATATCAAATATCATTATGAAATAGTAGGTGGTGTAATACTTGGAAGCGTTATGGTCATATTTAAAGAGAAATAGATCTTACATTGAAATCTTGAGATCATTGCATTTGAGTATTTACCCTTTAACTTTCACTTATGTCTGTGTAATATGTAAATATTAAAATCTGTCGGTGTGATTATGAATATTAAAAAGATCTTAACTTATTCTTTAGCCGTTTTATTGTTTTTATTTGGCATCGCAGTATTAGTTATAAATATCTTATTAGCAACAGGTGTTATTGATCTAGATCGTAATGATGATCATAACAATATAGTTGTAGATAATAATAATTCTGTAGTCACCAATACTAAAGCATTGATGCTATTAATTGAATTTGAAGGTACAGAAGGTTTAGTGAATTTTGTTAATGATATGAATAGTAGGGAGATTCCAGGGTTATTACTAGTAGATTCAAGTTTTGTTTCAAATAATTGCTCAGTAATTCGCACATTGATGGATCAAGGTCTAGAGATTGGAGGAGTTTATCCAGTTCAGCCGTTTTGGGATATGCCTTATGAAGATCAGTATCAGATCATGATGGGTGCAAAAGGAAAGATAGAAAATTGCACTGGTGAGCCTCTTAAAATATTTGGATCAAAATATTTCGCATATGATGAAAATACTATAAAAGCTGCAGAGGAATTATCGATCGATGTCGTGTTGGCAAGAGGGACAACTGGGGCTAGAGCAACAATTTATCAACCAGAGGAGTATGATGTGAAAATATTCTCAGTCTCGAATGTATCATCCGAGAAATGGGGAACTGGGAGTTTATGCGATTATAGCTATTGGGCGAGAGAAGGATCTGCTTCTCAATTTGCTACCGAGCTTCGTGTTGCATTGCAAGAACCTAAGATATCGCCAGTTTCTCACACTTATATAGGTGGACTAAAAAAGAGTTGGAATGATGTTTATTTAGAATTTTTTGATTCTAATAAGATCGATTGGGTTTCTGTTGATGAGTTCTTGAATGTTGATGTTAATGCTTCTTTTGAAGATATTCCTCAGAATAGAGAGGTTCAGTACGATACTCCCAAACCTTTAATACCTCTTGAAGATGAGGAAAATGTTAATAATCCCTGCTCAATAGATGAATTGGTAGAATCGACTGATGAAGTTGAGAGCGAAGTTGATACTGAAGCATTAATGATCTATCACAATGGTACAGGACCTATGTGTTTAGAAGCGTTGGATTTTTTTAATGATAACGGTATCGAATATGTAGAGATGCTAAATACAGAATCAGGCTTTTATGATGCGATCTCTGAATTGAAAGATAAATATATTGAAAGCGAGGGGGTGTCCGAAGATTTTGGATACTATCCAATAATCGAATATCAAGGGCGTGTATTTTCTGGATTTGATAGTCAGGTGAGTGATGAGATCTCGGAGCTTGCTGGTTTATAATCGAAACAACGACTTTTCATTAAGAGCTAATCTTGCATTAATTGTCTCAAGATTATCTCATCTTTTCTTATTATTGCATCCATACCACAATCTTTGATGAAGTGTCCTACTGCAGGATTCCCATTTACCTCGATCAGCCACATCTTTCCGTTTGTATCGATCGCAATGTCATAACCAGCGTACTCAAGATCGATCAAAGAATGAATTGGTTTGCAGAAATCTTCAAACTTTTGAATAAGATCCTCATCAATTATGTGTATAGCTTTTCCACCGTCCCAATGTAATGGACTTAAATTACCAATGAATTTTGCCTCCTTGATGCTTTTTTCATAAGCTAATACAACCTTCGACCTAAATGTCGTAACACGATACTCATGTGCTATATCGATCTTTTGTTGTGCGATAGCAATATAGTCATAATATCTATTATTTAGATCAAATATAGCTTGAAGAGCATTCTTTGTTTCATCTCTATCATCGACTTTTGCTACATTTATTCCCATGCTTTTCATATTCGGCTTGATTATCAACGGATATTTAAAATTCTTCTCAATGATGTTGATTATCTCATCATAAGAATATATCGTTCCGATATCAGTGTAATTTGGATAACTTTTTTCAATATCTGGATCAATAAAAGCTTTCCATTTAGGAATATTTACGACATCCTTTAGCAATGTGTAGGAGAGATCCTTGTCTTTAGCGATCCTTCTTGTGTCTGTTCTGTTATATGGATTATGCCAGTGAGTATAATATAAATTATATTTACCAGCTTTTACTTTTACACTGATCTGATCTTTGTGAATTATTTCATATTTCAATCCTAAGTTTTCACAAGCTTGAATTAATGCTTTTTGTGATTCAACCATCTTTTAATATTCAAATATAAACAGAACGGATTTTATCATTTTATTAACATAACTAAAATAAGGAGAACTGTTGTGATATATTGTAGTAAGTAAGATTATCACCATTAAAAATATGGACTTCAACCCAGGAGAATGGCAATCGATCATTGATGTTAGAGATTTTATTCAGAAGAATTATAAGCATTATGATGGAAGTGAGGAGTTTTTGGCCCCAGTAACAGATAGAACAAAACAAATTTGGGAAGAGACCACAAAATTGATCGAGGAAGAACAAAAAAAAGGTATTCTTGATCTTGATGTCGACACACCATCTACAATTACAAGTCATAAGCCAGGATTCATTGATAAGGATAACGAGATCATCGTAGGTTTACAAACTAACGCACCTATGAAGAGGGCGATCAAACCGAATGGTGGTATTAAACTTGTTGAGAGAGCAGCAGAAGCTTATGGTTATAAAATTCCTAAAAAGGTTAGCGAGATTTATTATAAATATAGAAAAACACATAACGATGGCGTTTTTGATGCTTATACTGACGATGTCAAACTGCTCCGACATCATCATATAATCACAGGTCTTCCAGATAACTATAGTAGAGGAAGGATAATTGGAGATTATAGGAGATTAGCTCTATACGGTACAAAGAGGTTAATTGAAGATCGAGAGCTATTTTTGGGTAAAGAGCTTCAAGAGATGGAAGAGGATGTAATGCGACTTAGAGAAGAGA
This sequence comes from uncultured Candidatus Saccharibacteria bacterium, assembly GCA_964540605.1. GTDB lineage: Bacteria > Patescibacteriota > Dojkabacteria > SC72 > JAHDCA01 > CAZINM01. The sequence continues at coordinate 50 of CAZINM010000019.1, read as the reverse complement.
TAAATGATCAGATCTCTGCCTTGAAAGAGATAGAAGAGATGGCAAGATCT
>CAZINM010000018.1:0-17744 GCA_964540605.1 uncultured Candidatus Saccharibacteria bacterium | reverse complement strand
TTCAAGTGTACCAGTCAAACCAAGTTTTGTAGTTGCTGAAAGTTCGTCACCATATTTATCTATAGCTGCTTCATAACCAGAAAATATTGAAGGCTCTAAAGCGCCAACAACATTCGTTAATGTTGACACCAAACCATTTCCAGCCATATTGTAGTTGTTATAACTTTCTGATTCACCAGTTGTAGCTTCTTGAGTAAATTTAACATTCGTATATCCTTCATTACCATCAATTTGCAATACAGGATCTGCTTGTGCATATGTTTGCACAGAAGAAAGCACCGTAAATGTTACAAGAGTAAATACAAACCAGTTTTGAATTTTATTATTTTTCAATAATTTTGAAGATGCACCCCAAACCTTTGAGGCTTTTCTATAAACACCTTTACTGAAATTTAGAAATTTATCCATTACTTTATCTTTAGAATTTATATACTAACTACATACAGCACCTCTTCGCTCTGAAGCATCTTCAACCAATCTCCAATACTCTTCAAATGTTGGAAAATTTGGATCATTTGGTTCATGTTGTTGTTTCTCAAGCTGATATTGATTCCAATAAGGTGAAATATCCCAAAGGCAAGGAACTTTATAGACTGTTCCGTAATCTACTCTTACTTTGCATGGGGTTGTTACATAATGTGCTTTTAACACTGGTTCGAAATCATCTTGAAATGGTTCATCTTTATATTCATTTACTTCGTCTGGTGCCAAATTCGAACCTACAGAGTAATCGAAATATTGATCTGAACACGAACCTTCTTCGCATTGTGAATTCTTACCAAATGGTGCATCTATAATTATTCCAAACAATTCAACCTTTTCGCATTGTGCTGGGTCTGCTAGACACTGAAGTCTCTTTGCTATACCCCAAACACCCCTTACAATTCCATCAAAAGCTGACCTAGTATTCAAACAGGTTTCAAATACATCAGATTTTGGAAGATCAATGTCATTAGGATCAATAAAAATACATGCTGGTTCGTGATCAATATAATTTCTTTGGTAAATAGGATCGACAGGTGTGCCGTAAGCGTCTACTAAAACTCCACCAAACAAGTTTGTTTTTTCAGGACTAGGTTGTGATGGCTGATAATCTTCACAAGCAGAACCCAATTCTTTTTCTACTGTAGCTTCATTTGGCCATGCAGCTGCAGAACTTCCACCTCCTATTGCAGCAGAAGTATGAACAGAGAATTTATCATCATCAGTTCCAGAAGCAATATTGTCGATCTGATCTGATTCTGCACCTGGAGCCATATAAGCTCTTGCTACATACTCTTCATCGATCATATCACTAGAACTTCTAAAAGCTGGATCGGATTTTGATATTGCAAAAGTATTATCCTTTGTACTTTCGATACCAGATAAAATAGCTAATGGAGAAGTGATCTTCCACACTTCGATCTTTGCATTTTTTGTAATTCTAACACTGTCACCTCCATCTGTTGCGACTCCACCATTCATATTCACAACAGCACTACCTTGTACACAAACTGGTTGGAATGCCACAGTTCGTGACTCACACCCTGTATCACTAAAAGGAACACATCCAGCTGCTAAAACCTCTCCATTAGTATCATTCTGATAAACTAACTCAGTTGATTGATCATTAGTTGGATCGTTATCGACTGGCTGAATATCATCGAGTGTATAGAAAGATTGTTGAGCTAGATAATTTGTTTGAGTTTCCGTGTTATCGCCAGATACAAGGTTGTACTTATACAAGATCTGTTTCTTATTAGATTCAAAAGATAAAACTATTAAAGCTCCGATTGAGAATAAAGCAATTAAAACGAGTATCTTTTTACTTATTTCATAATAAACTTTGTTTATCTTCATGACCGTATAATTTTATACTATCCATTTACATTACTCAATTTATCTAGATCTTCGATCATCCAAGAACTCCTTGAAAAGGTATGATACACCAAAAACTGAGATCCCTAATAAAATACTGAATAACATTGATGAATCAACAGAGGTATTGGGAGATGTGTAATTTGAGTTCAACAAATTGGTCAGGAATGTAGTTGAGATCCCATAATTATCCAATAGAGCAACATCTCCGGATAGATCACTTACTGGCTCAATAACTTCCGATACAATATCAGCAGTAGAAATTCCGGACATCACATAAGTTTCAATATCAGATTCACCGTAAACTACTAATTCAACTTCAAGCTCATCGTCATCAGAATATTCGTAATACACGCTACCATCAGAATTTCTAACATCACCAATATTTGCTATCCAATTGCCAGAAGAGTCAGTAACTTCTCCTACGATATTAGAATCTCCCGAAGTTCCTTCTGAATCTTTATTTATTATTGTTAGTAATACAACCACATCTTCAAAAGATGACATTCCAGTTATGTAACCTGAAATAGAATCAAGGGGAGGTGGACTACTTAGACTTTCAAAAGTGGTTATTGAATAAGGTGAACCATCATCATCATACACATCATCTCCTGATGATATTTCAAAGAAATATTCAGTTTCTGGGTCAAGATCTGTTACTTGTACAAGATGAGAATGATAAGATCCTTTTTCCAAAAGTCCATCTCTAATATCTCGTGCTTTATCTGATAGATCAGATTCTGAAGTTCCATAAAGAACCTCTCCTTCCTCTGCATCATCACTTAGCCACACAACACCAAAAGATGTCTCTGTCAAATTAACAAATTTCACAGATCCTTCTCCGGTAACAACATCAGGTGGTACGACTTGTGTTGAAGTACCAAGAATCAAATTCTCCCAAGTCACATCATTTCGTAATACAAACTCCCTCTCCGATGGATCGAACTGAGGTTCTGGATCGGGGACCACAGGATCTGGATCAGGGGTAACTGGGTCTGGATCTGGAGTTTCTGGATCGGGGTCGGGAGTAACTGGGTCTGGATCTGGAGTGACTGGGTCTGGATCTGGAATGACTGGATCAGGCTGTACTGGGGTTACACTACTTATTACAGATCCACTTGGTAATTCTGCAATTAAGTTTTCCTTACTCTCTAAAGATAAAACAACTGTATCTACGATCTCACCATCTTCCCCTACTAATTCTGAATATTTACCAGACTCTACATCACCAGTGGAATCCGGACCAAATATTACGATCTTCAATACTGTATCTGCAGTAACATTGACAAGGCCTCCGGTCGAATTTGTTAAAGCTGACAGATCTATTATCCAATTCCCAGTTGTTGTTGGAGTTGTAGATAATGGCAAAGATTCGCTAGGAGAAGTAGTATAAATAAAAATGATCGAGTCGTTATCATCTACATTTTGGATTGTTCCATAAAGAGGGTTTGGTACTGGGGTGTTATCAGAGATATCAAATGTCGAAAATTTGAAATCATTACCATTTTCACTAAAATAGTCCTCGCCATTTGATCTAATTCTAAAGGTATAATCTGTACCAGAATCTAGATCATTGATCTCAACAAAATGAGTTTTCCTATTTTCAACACCTCTAAAATCTATGAATGGGTCAGAATTTTGGCCACCGCTAGTGACCACCACTTGTCCCGATGAAGATACACCTGTTGTCCAGGTTATTGTTACTGATTTTGTTGTGATATTTGAAATCGCTACATTTTCTGGAGTAGCTGCTTCATCAGCATTGGAAATATACCTTGTTACCATATATCCGGCTAATACAGTCAAAGGAATAGCAATTGCTACTATTAAAGATGTTATTAAGTATTTTCTTTTCTGCTTGGGTGTAACATACATAAGATATCCTTATGATACATCATGACTGCTTACAGCGTAACGATAATTTATTATTCGTCACCATCTGTATCTCTTGAGGTCAATCCATTAAGGAAACCTGAAATAGTATATAGAACAGATCCAATTGACCTAACAGGCATAACAATGGATTTATTTATTTCTGTTGCCGTTTCTTTAAATAGTTTTACTGACTCTTTAGCGTCAACAACAACCTCATCCACCTCATCAAGAAGTTTGTTAGATTTTGAAACAGTTTTTGTAACTTCTTTCACTGTCTCTCTACTATCCTTTAGCAACATTGCTAGATAGTAAAGGATCAATCCAAGTAGAACAGATAAACCGAAGATAATTACCATCCAAAAAAGTGCTGGAATCGTATTTTGATCCATGAATATGTTTAAATCAATTTATCTTTTTATGATATTAGATGTTGACAGTAAAGTAAATGTACAGGATCAATATACTTCCACTTTAAATACTGATCCACAATCTACACTTTTATCTTCGTGTCTAACACATAAACGATAATAATACTCACTACCGCTTTCTACATCATCTGGATACAGCGTAGTAATTCTTTTTGATACATATTCATGATAATCTGCACCATTGAAATAATATGGACAGGTATCTGTTTCATCGCGCATAAGGTAGTAACCATAAAAGCTATCTCCATCATATTCATTCCATCTAATATACAGACTGTCATACTTCCATTCGAATCTTAGATCTAGTTCATCATCGATCTCATCGAATCTATTTGAAAGACAATCTCCTTTCTCATACGCATAAAAGAATTGGTTTGTTGGAGTACAACCAGAAAGGATCAAACCTGATATTAGTAATATGATAAAAACGAAAAGTTTCTGTAAATTGATAGATCGCACCTCTTTAGATAGAAAAATTTATTATAAGATTATACATTAAGCTTAATATAAAAGTATAAAACCGGTAACTATGATATGATTGGGCAATGGAAACTGTATATATAAGACACAAAATAAGCGTAGGAGAGGTTCACAATATCTCTGATAAAGAGAGCTCAGTTTTACAAAATTTAGGAAAAATTAATATTGAAGATCCAATTAAAACAATTGCTCCTAATGGGACATTCCTGTCACAAGTTGTGCATATAAGTAATTCCGGTATAGAGATCGAAGTTCTAAAGATTATAGGATCAAGTTCAAATGTCGGAAGTATAGCTTTAATTCAATCAATAATTAAAGAAGATAGAATGCAGTACTGCATTGAAAAATCTGTTGAGACCGGTGTTAATGAAATAATTCCTGTTATAACTGAGCTATCTGAGAGTAAAAAACATATAGATAATAGGCTGATCAATGGTTGGAGAAAATGCATAAGAGAAGCTAAAGAACAATCTTTACGACAAGATGAGATTTCGATAAGCAATAATATCTATAGATTAAATGAGTTAGATCTTGAGGATAAGAAAGAGTATTCAAAAATCTGCTTAACTACAGAGAACATATCAAAAATGAAGTTACATGAGTACTTGAAACGACAGAGAAAAGAAGATACGAATTTTTTAATTGCTGTCGGACCAGAGAAAGGCTTCTCCCCAAGCGACATTTTATTTATGAAAAAGAACAATTTTGATTTCATATCTTTAGGAGAATCAATTTTGCGAGCAGAAACAGTTGCTCCTGTTGTAATAGCTATAATTAAATTTTACATTGGTAGTTTATGAGAAAGATCAAAAGAAGAATATCAAAAAGAAGAGATAGTAGGAAAAGAAAAAACTTTAAAGAGAGATTTTTCACTAAACAGGATATTTTTGCTTCTAGAATGGCAAGTATTCTAATGGTGCCAACCAAAAGTATTATCCCAATGTTTAGTCAAAGGATATTATCTATTATCAGACTGAATAATCTAGCAGATGAACCTTCAAAGATACTACATTTACTAAGAAGTAAAGGATTGGAATTAGATAAAGTTGGCTGGTCTCCTGATACTTATATCGTTTTAAATTCAGATAAATCTGATCTTGGTGAGATGCATGAATATAAAAGAGGACTTTTTTATATACAGAATCTCTCCAGTATGTTGCCTGTGGTAGAGTTAGGTCCGCAACAAGGAGAAAAGATCTTAGACATGTGTGCAGCTCCAGGAAGTAAAACCACCATGATTTGTTCGATGGTAAATGATAACGCTGAAATAGTTGCAAATGAGGAGGATTTTAGAAGACTTAGTAAACTACAAAATGTATTAAGGCAGTTTCATTGTAAAAATGTTGGGATATCACAAAACGATGGAAGTCTAATAGGTAAAGTCACTCCTGATCACTACAATAAGGTATTACTTGATGCACCATGTAGTGGAGAGGGCTTAATATATCTAAAAGGAGAAAATCCACTAAGATTTTGGAGTATTAAGAAAGTTAAAGTTATGAGGAGAATTCAAGAAGAACTAATACTTTCGGCTTTTGATTCATTAAAAAAGGGTGGAACTTTAATATACTCGACTTGTACTTTAGAGCCTGAAGAAAATGAGGTTGTGGTAAGTTTTCTTCTTAATATGAGATCAAATTCGAAAGTTTTACCTATTGAGACAGTGGCAACTGAAGCTTTCTCAGATTACAAGAAGATAACGACACCAGGAATAACTAAATGGAGTGGAAATAGCTACAGTTCAGATCTAAAACTTGCTGTACGAATTCTACCTTCAGAATTGATGCAAGGCTTTTTTGTTGCAAAAATCACAAAAGTGTAGTCGAATAAAAACAAAATATATCAGTAAATGTAATAGACAAAAAAAGGACAGCTTTTGCTGTCCTTTTACATTCACTTATCCCTTAAATACAATTATTTCCCAGCATCTTTTTTTGCAGCTTTCAAGCTTAGCTTCATTTTTCCAGAAGGATCGATAGCTAAAACTTTCACTTCGACACTCTGACCTTCCTTCAAATGTTCATTTACATCTTTTACAAAAGAATCAGAGATCTCAGATACATGAAGCAGACCCTCAACACTTGGAGCGAGTCTGATAAATGCTCCGAATTCAACTATCTTTGAAACTGTACCTGCATAAACTTTACCAACTTCAGGTTCAAATGCGTAACCTGCAACCTCTTGTCTAGCTTGTTCTAAGGATTCATCATCTACTGCAAATATCTGAACTGTTCCATCATCCTCAACATTCAATTCTGCTCCAGTTTCTTCGATTATCTTTTTGATATTCTTTCCTCCAGGACCGATCAGTTCACCAATCTTTGCTACAGGGATCTTAAGTACTTCAACTCGAGGTGCATGCTCTGACAATTCTTCTCTAGGCTTAGAAATTACTTCATACATACCATCTAATATTTGTAATCTCGCTTTCTTAGCACTAACGAAAGCCTCTTTAAAGACTTCAATAGGTAATCCGAAAGCCTTTGTATCCATTTGAATAGCAGTTACTCCATCTCTAGTACCGGCAACTTTGAAATCCATGAATCCGTAGAAATCTTCCATATCCTTGATATCCGTTATGACCTTGAATTCAGAAGTCTCTTCGTCCATGATCACACCAATTGCAATTCCTGCAACTGGTTTTTTAATTGGTACACCAGCATCCATCAAAGCTAATGTTGAACCACATGTTGAACCCATTGAACTAGATCCCTCTTCAGACAGGATCTCGCTCATAAGAATGATCGTGTATGGGAACTCTTCAACTGATGGTAATACTGGATATAAAGCTTTCTCAGCAAGTGCACCATGTCCAATTTCTCGTCTTCCAGGAATATATTTAAATCTTCCTGATTCACCCAAACTATAAGGACCCTCGACATAGTAATGCATGTATCTTCGTACATCTTCGCCTGTCATATCATCGACTAGCATTTGATTCCTAATACTTCCTAAAGTCACTGTAGTTAGAACTTGAGTCCTTCCTCTTTGGAATAAACCCGAACCGTGAACTCTCGGCAAGAGTGCTATCTCGTAATCTAAAGGTCTTATCTCATCTAACTGTCTACCATCAGCTCTCTTACCTTTATGTAAGATCAAAGCTCTTAATTCATGTTTGGCAACGTATTCATAGGCATCATCGAGTTGTTTCTTTGAGTATGCACCTGAATACTCTTCATTCATTTCAGCTAATGTTTGATCTTTCTCTTCTCTCCAAGTTTTTAATAAGATGTTCCCTGCAATCCTTTCAGAATACTTCTCTTTTACTTCATTCAATAATTCTTCAGGAACAATGTAAGGTTCATATTCATCTTTTTCAACAGGATCATTCATCTCTACAAATTTCTTTTGAGCTTCTATCCAAGGTCTCATCATTTCAATACCAGCTTCCATTGCCTCGATATATTTCTCCTCAGTTATTTCATAAGCATTTGAATCAATGTTTGTGATCAAACCATTCTCATCACCTGCTAAAACCAGATCGAGTTTAGAATCTTCAATATCATCCCTATCTACATGGCTATTGAATTGAAAGAATTTCTCATCTTTATAACCTACTCTTACACAGGCTACAGGAGCACCAAATGGACACTTTGAAAGAAGAAGAGCTGCTGACACAGCATTTACACCAATAATAACAGGATCACTTTGTGGATCGTAAGACATTACTTTTAAGATTATTTGTACTTCGTTCCTATAATCTGACGGGAACCTAGGTCTAAATGATCTATCAATGATCCTTGCTTTCAATGTTGCATCATCACTTGGGAATCTATCTCTTTTGACAAATCTTGAGCCAGAGATCTTACCAGCAGCATACATTTTCTCGATATATTCCACTTGTAAAGGAAAATAATCTACATCTCCCATTGGAGGTGCTGCATTAACGGTTGCTAATACAACTGTTTCTCCCATTTGAGCCATAACTGCAACCTGGGATCTAGGTGCAAACTTTTTAGTCGAGAAATAACATTTTACTCCATCTATCTCGAACTCATGTTTAATTTCATTGAACATATAAAAATAATTAACTAATAATATTATCTAATATCCTGCGAACATTCTCAGGAAATAATCTGAGTAGATGATAACAGAAATGAGCAATTAATGCTCTAGTGGAAGTATATTTTTTAGGAAGGTTCTTTAAGAGTATTAAAGCTTCAACTCTTTCGCTAATTTAGTATATCTGTCAGAGTCTGTACTCTTAAGATATTCAATAAGTCTTCTTCTTTTCCCAACCATTTGAAGAAGTCCTTTTCTAGAGTGATTATCTTTCTTGTGATCTTTTAAGTGCTCACTTAGGCTCTCAATTCGCTTTGTTAATAGCGCAATTTGAACCTCAGGAGAACCAGTATCACCTTCGTGAACTGCGAACTTTTCTATAATTTCTTTTTTTACTTCTAGTGTCAAAGACATTGTATATCAATCTAACATAATATTTACTATTCTGACAATAGCGAAACTATTTATCAGTTGGGCCAGTTCCTCTGTTCTTGGTAGAGTTATCCACATTTATGAATGACGAGGTATTGTATACGCCAATTATACCTATTGTCAAGCTAAATCTTAATATTTCACAAAAAATTAATTATCTTTATCTTCCAAAGAGCCTGTCCTGAAACCTACCATCTTACCTTCAACTTCGATTCCGTATATATCCTTTAGAACAATAAAAACATTTTTCTCAAAGTCTTTTATAGGCATATTATTGATCGTGAACACCGCATGACTGTCATCTCCTGTCCCATTAAAGACTGATGCTATTTTTATTGCGGAATATTTACTTGGATCATTTGATTCACAGATCACAAAAAGATTGCTTTTTTCAATCTCATAGACAGCAAAAGCCAAATCAAAATCTTCAGAGATATTAAATATTATCCTACCTGAAACATCTAAAGTTTCCTCATTAATATTGCAAAATTTCATATCATCATGATTTACTTTCGACCATATAACTCTGTTACCCCTATCAAGCTGGATATTATGCATGATCTTTATCTGCAGATCTAAATTTGAGAAAGTTTTTTTAAAATATTTCTGTTTTATTGCATCTGAGAATTTTGCTCCGCTTTCAGAAAGCTCCTTTAATTCAGAATAGAAATTATCTCTAGGTTCGCCCTCAATAACAGGCTCAAGTTCAATCAATCTTGCCAAAATCTCGGTTGAGAGATCTTCACTAATATCATCTCCAATAAAAGTTCTAACTCCATAGATCATTGAAGTTTCAGTTGGAATATTAAAAGAATTATCTCCAAGCTTCTCATTACCTTTCACAATAGAAACAACATCTGTTTTAGAAAAAAGCTCTTTGTTATCTTCATAAACGCTACCTATATCTTTAAAAGATTTAACTCCAATTGTTATTATTAGATCATATGAACTACCTTCTGTTGAAAATTCAACATTTTTGAAATCGAAATCTCCATTTGACGGTGTAATATAAAAATATAGAATATTTTTATCATCATCACGATCATAAGTAATACTATCAATGTTGCTCTTTCCGTAATCGATCGAAACAACATAGCTTATAGGCTTTGCATTGGACTGAATTGCGATAGATCTCTCTTCAAAAAGTTTCTTGAGCTGTCTATCCAGAGATGAAGCAACTAAAAGAGAAGATTCTTTACCAATTGAGTTGATGAATTCGCAAAGAATCAATGCAGAATAAACGATTTCTTTATCTGGATCTTCGGGCAGGCATATGGCAATCTTTTTTGCCTTTTCAAATTTTGAGCGTACCTCATCATTCTCCATATATACAAGTATACCCCATAATATATGGTTATACAACCCTGCCTTTACAGAAAATTGCTAGTTTACAACTTTAAAACAGTATAGTTGATCCCCGACCTCAACCTCTTTTGGAGTAGGTTCAATGATCGCGCCGAAATCGGCACCTTTTTGAGCTTCAACAACATCATTTTTTGCATGCTTTAATGAGATAATCTTACCAGTACACAAGATCTCATCATTTCTTACTATATAGCATCTTTCTCCTCTTTTGATCAAACCGTTCTTAACTCTTCCTCCTATGACTTTGTTGCCATTTGATAATACAAAAATCTCCCTAACCTCAGCATCTCCTAACTCTTCCTCAGATTCTTTAGGTGTGGACATTGAAGTTAGTACATCTGAAACTTCCTCGATCAATTTGTAAACAATGTCATACTCTCTTAAAAGAACTTTTCTATTTGTAGCTTCTTTTTTAACAAAATTGTCTGCATTGACCTCAAAAGCAAGAATTATTGATTTTGTGACTTCAGCACTTTCGACATCTGTTAAAGTAACTTCTCCAATTCCGGATGAGATGATCTTTGCAGTATATCCATCAATATTTAATTTAGTAATGCTATTTTGTATTGCCTGTAAAGAACCCTCAGATGAGCTTTTTATCATTATATTAAGTGTTTTAGCGCCTTCATCCTCGTGATCCTCCTCTTTTTCAGAGAAGAAACTTGAGAACCAATCTGCACCTTCAGAAGTTAATCCAATATTCTCTTTAATAACCTCCTCTTCAAACAACGTTTTGAATAAGGTTTTATCTTTTTCCACAGCTCCGAAGACTTTTGTACCAAGATCAAGCATCTTTGAAACGCCAATAATTCTTGCACCTTCTCCAGCATTTAATTCACTTAACTGTTCGCCAGATTCTGTAACAAATCCTTTTATTTTTTCTATCTCAAGAGATCCATCATTGTAAACAAGCCAATCGCCAGCTGACATTTTACCTGATGTAACTATCATTGTTGAAACATAACCTCTACTTTTATCCTTAACTGACTCTAAGATATAAGCCTTTCCAATTAAACCCTCTTTTAGATCTTCTGCTGGCTCTATACCTTCTACTTCGATCAATAAACCTATTGTTTCTATTAAAGTATCTATTCCTAACCCAGTTTTTGCAGAAACTTCAACAACAGGTACATTTCCACCATATCCTTCAACTTGAATACCCTTAGAAGATAGATCTCGTTTAATTTTTTCGAGGTTAATATTTGGTAGGTCTACTTTATTAAATACTACAATAGGCTTAGCTTTGCTTTTCTTGATAATTTCTATTGATTCCTCGGTTTGTGGCTTAATGCCATCATCCGCAGCTATAACCAATAAAACAATATCTGCGATATCACCACCTCTTTGACGCATAAGATCAAAAGCTTCATGACCTGGGGTATCAACAAATGACAATTTAGAGATATTCGAACCATGAACATCTATTGTGAAAACAGATATCTTTTGGGTTATACCACCGGCTTCTTTCTCTTGAACACTACTATGTCGGATCTTATCTAGTATTGTGGTTTTTCCATGATCAACATGACCAAGAATTGTTACAATTGGGATTCTATCGATATTACTCTTATTCGCCTTATTCTTCATGTTAATCTAAAAAATTTTCTAATCTAACTTAATATTTGTTCCTTTGACCCGAACTTTTACATTTTTTCCCTCTTTTTGAAGCTTGAGTCTACTAATATACACTATAAGTTCGTTTTTTGCATTCTCAGCATTTTTTTTATCAATTTCTATTCCTAATGCACTTGATAATACACCCTTACTGATCGCAATATCATACATATCTAGATCTGGTACGATATAAGCACCCCTAGCTCTAATTTTTTCGTTCTTATCTATTACGAGCTTTCCACTTTTTGGATCTATAACAAATCTCACTAAATCTCTTTTATCTTTTTTTTCGTTTGTGACTATACAAGTTCGTAAAGGTATATGCTTCATTTGCATATGTAAACAATGTTTAGCTTTTCAATGCGTCAAAAATCTTTTCTGCAGTAACCTTACCTATTCCATCAAGTTCCATCAGCTCCTTAACAGACATACCCTTCAGATCTTCTACTTTTTTTCCTGTTTTTTCAATCTTTGTTAGAAGCGACTTATCAAGAGATTCTTCTTTAGTTGATCCCTCGGAACTAGTTAATTCTACTGATCCATCTTTACCCTCATCAGTAACCTCTTCAACTGCTTCAACTTTATCAACATTCTCTCCAGATTTATCTGGATCTTTTAAATCTCCTCCTGGACCTTGGATGTCAATCTTTAATCCTGTTAACTTTGCCGCAAGTCTTACATTCTGACCATCTTTACCAATAGCAAGGGATAACTGATCCTCATCTACCTTTACTTTAGCATAGCTATCTTTCACATCTACCGATAGTACCTGTGCTGGACTCAATGCCTTCTCAACATACTCTTCAACATCATCTCTCCATTCAATAATATCTATCTTTTCTTCACCTAATTCGCTAATTACATTTGCTATCCTCATACCTCTTTGACCTACACATGAACCTATTGGATCGACACCCTCTTGATGTGATACAACAGACATTTTACTTCTTGACCCAGCTTCTCTAGCACAATCCATTATTTCAACAACCCCAGACTCAATCTCAGGAACTTCCATTCTAAACAAACCTTTGAGAAAATCAGGATCACTTCTTGAAATGATCAAAGATCTACCTTTAGGTGAATCATCTATGGACTTAAGTAATACTTTGTATCTTTCACCGATCCTGTAAAACTCATTTTGAACTTGGTCCTCCAAAGGCATAATTGCTACTGCTTTTCCAATTTCCATAATTGCCTGACCATTCTGCATCCTCTGCATCATAGCAGTAAATATTTCACCGATCTTATCGCTATATTCGGCTAAAATTGCATCTTTTTCATAATCTCTGATCTTCTGCATAATTACCTGTTTAGCTGTTTGAGCAGCGATCCTACCGAAATCTTCAACTTCTTGCTCTATTTCTACTGTATCGCCTAATTCTAAGGCTTTTTCGATCTGATGTGCATCTTTAATTGAAATCTCTAAATTAGGATCTGTTACTTTTTTAGCAACTGTTTTCTTTACAATTACTTTAAAAGATCCGTTCTCTCTGTGCATTTCTACTCCTATATTTTCACCATCAGCATTATATTCTCGTTTATAAGCAGCAAGTACAGCACTTTCAAGTGCTTCAAAAACTGCTTCTGATTCAATACCCCTTTCAGAGCAAATTTGGTTAATTGCAGCAACAAATTCTGATACCATTGCCATTTTTTTATTCCGATTAATATTAATCTCTTATATAAAAAGAAAAAGGTGAGCTTTTGACCCACCTTCCCTTTATATAACTTCCATGTTGATTGTAACATATCAATCACTAGGAGTCCAATAACCCACACCATCTTTTACGAATACAAATACCCCCACCATCTCATTGATCGTAAAGTTCTCTCCATAAACAGAACCATCCTCTTCAATATATGATACAAATCTACCTCTTTCAGTATCCCATATCGTAATTTTTGTTGCCACAACACCAGGAAGTTCATTTAAAGCTGATAAGAGTTCACTTGCGCTCATTTCTACAGCATCACCTTTAATACCAATTAAATTCCAACCCTTTTTAACATACTCCTGAACGGGGCTGACATACGATTGCCCACTGATCTTCACTTTGACACCTTCTTGAACAACTAGATACATTGCATCTCCAGGAGATAGTTCAAAATCATCACCATACACTTGAACACCTCTTGAACTTACTGACTTCCATCCAATATCATTTGCTGCATTAGTATAACTTGCAACCGAACTGACAACTCCACCCTGTTTTGCGATCTCATTCACGATTTCAACTGCAGAATTAAAATCTTCTGTATAAAATGGTATCGAGATCATCATTATTCCCGGTTTTAATTCATATTCAAGCACATCTCCGACCTTTTCAAATCCAAGATCCATAGTTGATGGAACATAGAACTCATCATCATCGTGAACACCATCCATATCCCTATCTTGGAAAACAGGGACTTCCATAGGATCTCTACCATAGTTATATACCTTATCATTACTAAATTCGAAAATCTCTGAGCTTACAACATACTCACCTCGTTCTGGAAGAGTAATTGTAGTCGCACCCATAACTAAATCCCCTCCAACCCCATCTACTATTGCTGAAGCCTCATACCCTTCTAATTCTGGATCCCAACACGATTCACCATTTGCACCTCCAGTCATACCATTTTCACAAACAGAATCCACTGGACCATAACCATCTGATGTTGATTTCGTTTCATCTCCTATCGCCAAATTTCCATTAACCATTAATCTTGCATTATCCCAGTATGTATCTGAGTTTTTAAATGGCCATTCGTTATTAGCCGCAATGAATACTGTAATTCTTTCTGAATTAGTTGAGGCAGAAACGGAATTTTCGGAAAAATTGCTCGTACCGCTTGGACCGACATTAGGTAGCTCCTTCCAATCACTCCAAATAACAGATCCTGAAGTAGGATCAATCCCACCCGATGGATCTATACCTACTCTACCAATAAATTTATTTGGTGTATCTACTGGGTTACCATCCTTATCATAATCTTGAGACCATGATGAACCACTTGCTGAAAATACAAGATTATTTACACTATTACCAGAAGCACTGCCTTCTCCTAAATATATATGCTGGAACAAACCTGCGTACATTGTTCCATATGTTGTAAACCATTGAGCAGATGCTTTGCTACCTCCATATTCAAGAGGAGAAAGCCTGTTATCGAAACCGCTAGATTGTTTATATTCAGGTCTTCTGCAAATTGCGCCATCTGATGTACACGAATAAGATCCACATTTATCTTGATAACAACCATTCTGATACCATGCATGCCAATACTTTGGTACATGTAATTCATTCGCTCCATCTGGTAAGAAAGGTGCCTCAAAATTACCATTAAGTAGCCCTCCATTAGCAGTAGTATTTTGAAGATAACCTTGTCCGACACATATTCCATTAGAACATTGATCTGTACCGATTTTGGTAGATCCATAAGTACCAGAGCTAGCAGGATTGCTTGTAAAGCTTGCAACTCCTACAGTTCTGCTATTTCCTGTCGCAGTAGTTCCTGGTTGTACATAAACATTTGTTTTACCTTCCTGTGGAACATTGAAATTCCCCGACCCACAACTTGATAGCAAACCTTGGACTATTGAAGCATCATTCCATAAATCAGAATGGTATGTAAATGCAGCATCAGGATTAGAACCTAAACTGTTAAAAAGAAGCATAATGGCGACATTCTCCATATTATCAAGTTCTCTTATTTGGGCTGCAAGAGTATCCCATCCCAAGCCAGTGTTGATCCTACCAAACTCAGTTACAGCTATTGTATCGCTTAATCCTTTTGATTTGAGCAGTGAAGAAAATGCTTTCACATCATCAGTAATATTAGTTGTACCTCTATCCAACAAATAATCATTCACAGCCCAGGCATACAAAAGTTTCGCTTTACTTGCAAAAGAGCTGTTTTTTAACATTTCGTTAAGATATGATGCCGCAGTATAAATTGGATGCGGGTTGGGATCACTACAATCGGAACAACCATCCCAATTTCCATCTCCTTGACGATATAGATCAAAGTTTGGAGAAATAGCTTTAACGCCGATATCATCAGGATCTTGAGATAGGATCCCTGCATTTTGTAAAACAGAAATAACATCTGATACAAATTGAGCTTCTTGAGCAGGATCTTTATATTCAGAAACATTTGGTTCATTATGCCCCGCATGGATAAACAAACCATTTTGAGGAAGCTGTCCAGTTGATTTCAGCTCGTTATATACTCTAACAATCGCATTACCATAGGCATTCCCATCAAAAATATTACAGTTACCTTGATAACAAATTCTTAATATAACATTCATACCTACATTTGCACCATTTATAACGCTATTTTTATAAGCATCAATTCCACCTAGATCCGTAATCATTGCCTCTCCCCAGTGCATCCTAAGTCCTACAGCAGCTTGCATTTTGTCAACTGGAATTTCATAAATGATCGCAAAATTCTCACCAACTTTTTTACACAGATCCATATTTGAAGTTGGAGCAGGTATAAAACCGTTACCAGGTGAGTTTGGAGTTGGACTAGGATTGGCTGATTTACTACCGTTTGGTTCATTATAAATTACATATGGATCCTTCTCTGTTGAATTAGTACATTCTTTCTCACCTTCATATGCTTTTATCAAATACTTATTTCCAAGTTTTAATTGGACCTTCTTAATTTCTACATATGCACCATTTTTCACAACTAGATCCTTGCCTGGATTGTCAGGATCCTTAACAAATTCTTTTGCAGCTTCATCATAAAGTTTCAATGTAACACCATCTGGATTATGGAATTTTACGGTATCGGTATGTTTAACTACCCCTAATTTGAATTTATATTCAGATTTTGGACAAGTTGCTGTATCAAGTTGATAGGCCCAATCCATATTAGAGTTACATTGTGCCCTTATTCCTCCCATTGTTGTATCTGTGATACATGTATTAGCGGCATAGACATCACCAGATAACATGGATAAAATATTACTGTCTTGCTGAGAATTATTATTAACAATGATATCTTTAACAGGTTTATTATAGAATGATGCTGTACGATATATAGTTTCAGAACCTTCAGAAGAGTATACATAAACATCTTGTATATAGTTATCAGATATATCATTAAGATAAGTAATATTGTATGTCCCAGTGTCTGTTGTTATTCCGCTTAATAATGGTGCTTGTTCATCATCAATATTCTTTACGATCACAAGCACATCTTCAACCCCATTATCTGTATCATCTGTAACTCTTCCATAAATTCTATCTACTTGAGGAATGTTTTCATCTATACCTTTTGTTGCAACTTTAAGTTCGAGATCTTTGGTCTTAATGATCTTACCCTTCAGTGTATCGCTCCAACCAATTACATAACCACTGTCAGGTGATAGATTATCTATTTCATAATATGAATAGTACTGATTCTCCTCAGAGTGACTTCTACAGATAACTTGCTCCGTAACATTTGAACACACAGGTACCTTCTCGCCATCAACATAGATCACAGATGAGCTGACCGGTAATTTTGTAGCACCACTTTTAAGCACGACTAATGTAGCGGAGTCACTAAATACATTTGTTATATAAGAATCTTTGGCAGAACTTACTTCCGAGATCCAAATACCTACAATTACAATAACGGGTATTAATAATAAGCCCAAAGTAATAATAAGGGTCTGAATATGTTTTTTAGATATTTTCATTTTGAGAT
>CAZINM010000017.1:344-18361 GCA_964540605.1 uncultured Candidatus Saccharibacteria bacterium | reverse complement strand
CTGTTGTCTAGTACCATCACATCACTACCATTCTTCTGGAATTGTAAGATGTTACCACTCGATCCTGTCTTATTGATGAATATTGAGGAGCTCGTTGAGGTGTCCTCCTGTGCACTACTTGGCACAAACTGTACGAAGTCTCCCTCATCCATTCCATTGATACTGTCTGCTGTGTCTGCATGGATAGCATATGCACTCCCCCTCACTGCCATCCTCCCAAACACCTCTGTGTAACTAGCATTTCCATCATGATCGAACTTCACCTCTGCATATGTCGTACTGTTGTTCCTAAAGATGTTTACGAATGTACTCTCCGTGCCAGCACTGTAACTACCTGTTCCTAGTGCTAGGTTAACTACTCCGTCATGATCTCCTATCTCCACATTCGTGAATGTCTCTGTCCCTAATGTGTTTCCTCCGGTACTTGCATCATAGTAAACTACTTGGAATCCACATGTGTCTGCTCCTCCACTCACACATGAGGTCTCTGACGACGTAACATTCAATCCATCATCTTGGACTATCTTACCCTGGAAGTTTATCGTGTTCATTGTCTGGGCTTCTACTTCGTCAGAAACTACTATAACAAACCCAATAACTGCAAACACAAACAGGCTAATTGATAGCCTTTTAAACAAGAGCTTACTTTTTCCCACTACCTTAAGGCAGTTTATTCTCACAGCTCACTCCACACGAAAATTTATTAACTTTTTACTAATTCCAATATACCTATTTGAACTACTGCTGGCAACCCTTTTTTCTATATAAAAAACAATTAATTAAAAAATATAAATATACATAATTCTGCTTTCAATATTGCATAATTTTAATAATATAAATTCATCTGTATAATATCTTCTTGTCTATTAAAAATCGTTCAAAACATATATTTCATTTTTTTCAATGTTAAAAATTTTAAATAAAATAAAAGACCTTTTAAAAAAGAACTATCTATCGGTTTTATTTTTCATTATATTCACTTTACTATTTATAGAAATAAATAAAGTAAGTGAGATCAATGAAATTTTAACAGGATTAAACAAATTTCTAATTGAGACATCTATTGATCTTGGTATATTTGGAGCTTTCATAATTACTGTCATTGGTAATTCAACACTGTTTTTCCCATTACCTTACATGATCCCAATAATTTTTTTAGCTACAGAGCATTCAAGTATTATTTACATAATAATATTAACTATCGTTTCTGCAATTGGGATGGTCCTTGGTGAGACACTTTCATATTATCTTGGTGTATTAACAGGTAAATTGGTCCTAGGTGATGATCAAAATGTATTACTTAAAAAAGTTAAAGATCTTTTAACAAAAAATCCTAGAACCGCTCCTTTCTTGATAGTACTTTTTGCTGCAACACCATTACCTGATGATGTTTTAATTCTTGCCCTGAGTTTGATCAAGTATGATATTAAAAAAATTCCTAGACCAATGTTCTTTGGTAAATTATATCTTGCATCAGTTTATACATTCGGTGGTCATTACTTTTTTGATTGGTTTTCTAAATTTTCAAATATTGACTCATACTCAGATAATACTTTTATTATTTACATTCTATCCATTATCTTATTACTTTTCATTGTCAGAAAAGTAAAAGAGAGAAGATTTACTAAGTAAAATTTGACTTCATCAGCGCTAAAAACACTTATTTTTTGATTTTTATTACTTCCATTTACTACTTAGTTCTTTGATGATCTTTTTTCTTGCCCTGCTAGTTATTGCATATTTAAGCCATGTTTCAGTTACTTTTGAACTACTCTTTGGATTTTTTGACATTATTATCTCAACCTTATCACCATCATTTAATACTGTTCCTAAACCTTGTGGTTTATCATTGATTTTTGCTCCGATCATTTTTAAGCCTAGATCTGAATGTATTGAAAAAGCAAAATCAATAGCAGTAGAGCCATTAGGTAGATTAACGATGTCACCTTTAGGTGTAAATACAAAAACCTGATCAACAAAAACTCTTGAAACTATTGGCTCTGATAATAGAATGCTTTCTTTACTCCTTGCTTTTGGTAATGATTCTCTAATGTTTCTCAACCATTCAAAATCATCACTAGGTTTCGCAAATCTAATGCCTTGCTCTTTATAAGCAAAATGTGATGCTGATCCGTAAGTATTTATTTGATACATATCGTAAGTTAGTATTTGGATCTCTGTTTCGATAATATCGTTGATATCATAATTTTCTATCTCAACAATAAGATGAATTGCACTATATCCATTTGGTTTTGGATCTACAATATAATCCTCGATCTCAGTAATTTTTATTGTTTTATCATTTTGGATCGCTCCTAAAGCAATATATGTATCTTTTACACTGTCAACTAATATTGTAAAAGCTAAAATGTCTTTGATCTCTCGCAAATCTGGAGATTTATTTTCATCTTGATATTTTAATAGTTTTTTATAGATCGAATACGGACCTTTGATCCTCCCAAATACAGTGTAATTAGTCACAAACCCATTAAGATCCTTTTTTAATTGTTCTTCAGTTTTATCTAAGATCTTATCGTTATATGCTTTATTTGAATCAACAAAACTTTTGATCTGTTCATATTCTTTTGGATAGATACACTTGAATGCTATTGCATCAAACTCTTTCTTAATAATATATAGATTAAGATATTCTGCTAATGGTGAATATATTTTTAAAAGATTATCCGCAAAATCTTCAAGATCTTTATCTTGTACATACTCTATTGTTCTAGCACTTATTAATTTGTCAGATAACCTAATTAATAAAGCCCTCAGATCTTGACAATCTTTTAATATAAATTTCGTTAATTGAGATCGTTCAGTCGTTAATTTTGTCGATCTTGAAATATTATCGAGCAGATGTAACATCATCAATACCTCATCACCATATTTTTTTTGGATCTCAGATCTTAAATTCTCAAGATCGGTTTCATCATCTAATACAGTAAATGTGTCGTGCAGTAGAGCCACAATTGCAGAATTAACATCTAACCCAATATCAAGTACCAAATTGGCAACATCTATACTATGTTCAAAATAGGACTCTCCACTATCTCTTTTCTTATCACTAAGTTTTGTTTTACTAAAATTTATGCAATCAATAATCAACGATTGAAATTCAGCCGGAAATCTTAATACAAAAGTATTTATTTTATTCTCAAGGTCCTTCTTCATATAAGATCACTAAAATGATTGATAAATAAAATCACCTTTAACATCAGTAGACATAATTATTATTAAAAGTATCAATATACCGTTTATTACATGTTGTGTTGCAAATAATAAAAGATCATTTTTCTTAATGATCTTAATTACGAACTTATTACATAAATAATAATAAATGAACGGAATTATATATATAAAACTCTTTAAAAGTATATATAAAGACATTTTCCATTCAAAAGTTGATACTGAGAAATTTAACATCTCGATATATTTTATAAGATAATGAACATCAGTTTCATAAAAGATCAACCATCCGATATTAATAAGAATGAAAGTTATAAATACACCTATGAGGTTAGTCAAAAAGCCCTTATTGATTCTCGAAAAAATAGGCTTTAATATTTTCTCGATGATCACTAATATTGCCCAATAAAATCCCCATAATATAAAATTCCAACTTGCACCATGCCATAAACCACTTAAGCAGAAGGCTATTATCAAATTTATATATGTTCGATTTTTTCCTTTTCTTGAGCCACCTAATGGAATATAGATGTAATCTCTGATCCATTTAGACAATGTTGTATGCCATCTATTCCAAAAATCTGAAGGAGATCTTGAGATATAAGGGAAATTAAAGTTTTCATTTAGCTTGATCCCAAATAATCTCGAGATCCCTATCGCAATATCTGTATAGGCAGAAAAATCGGCATATAATTGGAAGCTGAATAAAATAGTACCAACAATAATTAACGGAATAGGTATATTTTCTAGCATAAATATTTTATTTACAGATATAGCTAAATTATCTGCGATCACAAGTTTTTTAAAGTATCCCCAAATTATTCTTGTTAAAGCACTATTTAATATATGAAGATCGATCTTTCTCGCTCTATATATCTGTTGTAAGAAATCCTTTGATCTTTCAATTGGTCCTGAAATTAATTTTGGGAAATAATTTATATATAAAGCGAAATTTATAAAATTCTTTTCAACTTTCGTAACATTTTTATAAACATCAACTAGGTAGCTAATATTTGTAAATGTAAAAAAAGATATTCCTAAAGGTAAGATTATATTTAAACTTAATTGCTGTGGTTTCAATTTTAATAATAGTAGAAGGTCATTAAAATTTTCTGAAAAGAAACCTAAATACTTGAAATAAATAAGCAGCATTAGATTAAATGAAACCCCAAGTATTAATAAAGTCCTCAGTTTCTTCTTTTTTGATATTAATAAACTGATTGAATAGTTCACTATATTTGATATCAACAGTAGCAATCCAAACCATTTATTAGCATATGAAATGAAAAAATAGGATGATGTTAGAAGTAATATATTTTGAACTGATGATCTTTTTAATATCCAATATAAAACAAAGATAATTATGAAAAATATTAAGAAATCTATTGATTGAAAACTCATTCGAACTCCTCCTTCATTACTTCATAAAAATGCTTCGTGTATTCATTTGTTTTTAATATGTGATCACCATCACGATACCAATCAGCTTTTATCTCTTTGTCATAAGTGAAATCATGTATCATAATTTGATTCTTAAAAAGATATTGATCCATATCTTCATTATATTTTTTTATCTTTTCTGAGATCACCACTTCACCCTTATAATTAGGCCTACTTTTAACTCTTATCAATATAATTTTGATATTATTCTTTTTCGAGATCTCGATTATTTCTTCTAAAAAAGAATTCTCAATATTAGCTTGAAAATCGTACTTATGATCTTCTACCTCTTGCAAATCTCCTTGTTCTGTAGGTCTAAACATTTCTAATCGAAAATAATATTCTATTCCTTCTTTAAAAGTGGTATCAGTTCTTATACCAATAAGATTCATTGCAGAAAGGTCTATTGTTTCATTAATTATTGTATTAAAAGAATCTTTATGAATATTCGTAAGAAAGTTATCACAAGGATCTTTTGAAGAAGCTCCAATTATATTATTGTAGACTGTTTCATTGTCTGTACTGAGTGATTCAATATACTTTGTATATGTACCAGATGCTCTGAAGTTTGGCTCTGTAAACTCGTTCTCTCTAAAAAAAAAGAAAACATTGGGTTTATTATCCAGATCAGAGATAATGTTTTTAAAGAATAGATACCATTGAGAAGATGCTGATCCATGATTTTTGAATAATCTAATTTTCGAATCTGTAAGATCTTCTAACAATTTCTCATTTATTCTTGTTTCTACCATACTGTTACCAATAAACACATAGTCGGGAGCTTCTTTTATTATTTCGTCTTTTAAATTTGAATCAAAAGGTACTTTTTCAGTATTTAAAGGGTCGTTATTTTTAAAATAATAAAATGGCAGAAATAAAACAAAACCATATATAATGGCAGCAATAAATAGTTTTTTATAGATCAACCTTCTCATCTGATGAGCTATTGATAATTATCAATTAACTTATAATATGATTATATACATTTTCTCCACATTTAACTTCTTCTAATGTTTTAAGATATTTGTTAGATTAAAATATTAAATAAAAAAAGAACAAAAATGAATTTCATATCAAAAATATCTTTGTTAATGGTTGTAATTTTTCTTTTATCTACAGTAAATAGTAAAATTTTCGCAGCAGATATTTATAGTAATGATGATGTTGCTGAACATGATACAGTTGATGACTGTTGGGTTGTTTATGATAACTATGTTTATGACATCTCCGATTATGTTGAATCTCACGATGTATACATGGAAATTGCTGATTGGTGTGGTATGGATATGACAATAGATTTTGAGACAAAAGCGGGAATTGGACGAGATCATAGGCAAAGCTCTTACTCTTTACTTGAATATTATAAGATCGGAGAATTAGAAGTTGAAACTGCAAATAATGAAATGGCTGAAAAGGATGAGGCAATAAATACCGATCTAGAAGATAATATTTTAATTGAAGAAGATTCTACTGGTGATACTAGTAATAATACTGATTCTATCAATATTACTAATAAGAATGATGAAGGTACAATATCTGATATGGGTTTAAATCCTTACAATTTGATCATTCCATTATTAGTAACAGTAATTATTTATTGGGGTAGCTATCTAGTTGCAAAACGAAAATTGATAAAGAATTTCAGTCTCCATAAGTTCAACATGATATATAATACTTTACTTCTACTCTCTTTAATTCCAGCTTTCGGTTTTGGAGTATTTCTAATTTTAAGATATCAATTCCCGGCTTTATATGAAATTAAATTTGACTTTCTATATTGGCATGTAGAATTGTCAATTTCGATGGGAGTTTTGGCAATATCTCATTTCATCCAGCGCTGGTTACAATATTTATCTCAAGTAAAAGCTACTTTTAAATAATTTTTAAGGAGTTTAAAATGTTAAAAGAAATAATCGCAACTATTGTATCTTTTTTGCTTATAGATATTGTATGGATCCAATTAGTAGTTAATAAACAATATAGATCACAACTACCTACAGATCTATTATCATCTCAGCCTAAATTAGTTCCAGCTGTTATCTTTTATTTAATATTTTGTTTAGCTCTTTGGTTCTTGGTCATTAGAGAACATACAACAGATATTAAAATGACTCTAATAAAAGCTTTTATATTTGGATTTGCCACATATGCAACTTACTCATTGACTAATTTAGCAGTTTTGAGAGGATGGAGTTTAAATGTCGCAATATCTGATATGCTTTGGGGAGGTATACTTGCAACACTTGTTACAGCTGTAGTTGTTTGGTTAAGTTAATATTCAAATAAAAGGATATAGATATGAGAAGAAGTGTAATTTTATATATAAAACTGAATTCGGATCTACAAAAACATACGCAGATTGGATCAAAAAAGAAGAACCAGATATTGAGTTAATTAATATTGATAAATTTATGATCGAAGATGTTAATAAATATTATAAGATCGTAATAGGAAGCAGGACTTATAAAGGTAAAATCGAAGCGAAAGATTTTTTAATTAAGAATTGGGATAAATTAAAGGATAAACCTGTATATTTATACTCTGTAGGATTAGAATCCCCCGAATCTGAGGGAAGTAAAAGATCATATGAAATGATACCTCAAGAAATACGAGAAGGTTTAGCAGGCTATGTTAAGTTGATAGGTCAAGTAGATCAATCGAAACTAAATATATTTCAAAAGATCAAATTAAGATCAATACAGATCGAAACTGAACACCAAATGGATAGAAAATCCATCGAACCTGTTGTTAGCTTTTTGAAAGGTCATGAATGGACATTTGAACATAATTATAGATATGTTTAGATGCATAAAGCTTTATTAAAATAAGCTTTAATGCTATAATATGAATAGTATGAAATTAATAAAGAATGCACAAAACAGAGTTCATCATATATAGGCACTATCGGTGTTTATATTCTGTTTTATGTCAGATGGTGCCAAATCAGATTCCGCGAAAGCGGATTTTTTATTTATTAATAATATGTTAATTTTAAATTAAGAAAAATATGAGTAACAATATCAATACAAAACCTATGACTGGATTTATGGAACTGCTTCCTGAACAACAAAGAGCATTTAATAAAATGCTAAAAATTATTAGAGAAGTATATGATTTATTTGGCTTTAGACCAATTGAAACTCCCCTACTTGAACGAGCAGAAGTATTATTGACAAAAGGTGGTGGAGAAACAGATAAACAGATCTACCGATTCCAAAAAGGAGATAATGACATTGCTTTAAGGTTTGATCTAACTGTCCCATTGGCGAGATATGTTACTGAATATCAAAATGAACTTATTTTCCCATTCAAAGTTGGAAATATTGGTAAAGTTTATCGAGGTGAAAAGAGTCAAGCAGGAAGATTTAGAGAGTTTTATCAATGTGATATGGATGTGATTGGTCGAGATTCTCTTGATCTTTGTTATGATGCTGAAGTTGTAGCTATGGCATGTGAGATCTTTAACAGATTCGGCTTTGAAAAATTCAAAGTGAAACTGAATAATAGAAAAATATTAAACGGATTTTTTGACTCACTAGATCTATCAGATCAAATTACTGATATTTTAAGAATTTTAGACAAGTTGGATAAAAAAGGAGAGCAATTTGTTCGAGAAGAATTTAATAGCATTGGAATAAGCAGTAACAAAATTGATTCTATTCTAAATTTCATATCGATCAATGAGAATGTCATTGAAAACCTTGAAAAACTCAAAATATCAAATCAAAAATATCTTGATGGTATAAAGGAATTAAGAATTGTATTGGATTATCTCCCATTACTTGGTGTTGATGCGAATAATTATCAGGTCGATCTAACAATTGCAAGAGGTTTGGATTATTACACTGGTACAGTTTATGAAACGATTCTAACTGATTATCCTCAATTTGGTTCTGTATGTTCTGGAGGGAGATATGATGATCTAGCATCATATTATACAGACAATAAATTTCCAGGCGTTGGATTAAGTATTGGTTTAACAAGATTGTTTGATTGCTTGTTAGAAAATGACTTGATCGAAGCAAATGAAATGAGTTCAACAAAAGTTTTGGTAACTGGAATGCCACAGTATCAAAATGAAGGTTTGAAAGTCGTAAATATCTTGAGAGGAAAAAATGTTAATTGTGAAGTTATGATGGGATTCAAAGCTGGTATGAAATACGCTGATAGGATGAGAATACCTTATGTAGTTATATTGGGAGAGGAAGAAGTATCACAAGGTAAGTATGGTTTAAAAGATATGATAAGTGGTGAACAAAAAATGGTTGAGATTGATGAATTGTTTGATGAATTAATTTAATAACTCCTTAAATGAAATATTTGAAATTAACAATCATTTGCTTGTTCTGTTTTCTATTTTTAAATTCACCAGTAGTAGCAAGTGATGATAGTGAAATAATTAACCAGCTTGAAATTTTTCAAAATAAGATATCTCAAGATCATTCATTTGAATCAGAGATATCAGAGTCTGGAGGCTACTTTACTAAAGAGGGCACCCCACAAGTTTATGTTTCAGTATATTTTACCAAGACGGAAGATCTGATCACAGGAGATTATTATGAATCTACAAAAAATGGAGCGGGTCTCTATATACTTCGGGCAGAACCTAATGTAATAGCTGATGATTGGATCGTCTACAATCCAATTGCTTACGCATTTTGTGGCGAATACAGAATAATTATTAGTTCTAGTATATCTTTTGATGATCAGGAATTAACTGCAAAATACAAAGCACAAATGGATGAGTACTCATATGATTATCTTGCAGATATGATCAATAACTCAAGTTTATGTGGAGTAAAAGAGATCTCTATCTTTGATGATCTTGAAATTGAGATCGTAAAAATAACAGGCGATGCTGAAATAAGTAAAGGAGGCATTGATAATTTTGTAACTGCAAAAGTTGGAGATGTTCTTGTTGCTGGTGATTATATTTCAACAGGTTTTGAATCAAAGGTTGAATTCTCTGTTAAAGACATTGCTACTCTAACAGTTCAGGAATTAACGCTTTTCTCAGTATCACAACTTAGTTATGATGGAAATTTGGCTCGAACATCAATAAATTTGCGAAAAGGTCAAATAGATTCATCTGTCAGACCTCCACTAGAAATTAAAGCCAGTTTTGAAATTGTTACTCCAAGTGCAACAATTGGAGTTAGAGGAACTAGATTTACAACATCAGTTGATGAGATAACACTTGATACAGAAGTTTATGTTGATGAAGGAAGTGTATCAGTAATAAATAAGAGTGATGGAGAGGAAATTATTGTAAATTCTGGTGAGATCGTAACGATATATTCTACAGGTAATATTCCAACTCAAAATAATGATGATGATAAAGTAACAACTACTTCTGGTCTAAATTTAAACATTTTTGCACTAGGGTTACTCTTTATCTGTTTTATCATATTTGTAATTTCGTTTATCTTATTGATCAAAAAGAAATATCTATTAGGTATACTTCTCCTTCTATTCGATTTTTTACTTTTCATAATATTTATAGTTTTAATCTTTATTCCTGCATTTACGAAAAATCCCATTTCTGAAGATCTAGGAAATACAAGGTATACAGTAGAAAATGAATTTTCTGTTGATCTAGGAAGTGAGATACAAAAGATTGAGTTCTATAAAGATTTGGATAATATATTTGTGGCTTGTTATAAGATAGATGAGAGCACTTTATTTACAGATATGTGCCCACAAGGTAGCACAGAAGTATTTAGAATTTCTCTATTTCAAACCGAAGATTATGATGAGATACTTAATAATCCAATATATGCAGATTCATTTATATCTTTATATCAATTTGAGGATGGTAGCGGTTATATTCTTGAGTGGCCGAATGGTGGATATCCTGATGCTGTTGAGAATATTGATATCAATTATTTTCAAGATATTGCAGAATCTTTTCAGCTTGAAGATCTCTAAGGATCCTCGAATTATTTTATCTAATAAAGCATCATAACTTCTCTCCACAACTAGGACAAAATTTTGCACCCTCTTTTACTTCTCCACCACATTTTGGACATTTTGTAACTTGAGATAATTTTGTACCACACTCTTCACAAAACTTCGCATGAGCTTTAATTTCGGCACCACAGCTTGGACATTGAGCAACCTTTTGATCGTCCCAATCTTTTTCTGTTAAATGCTTTTCAGATTTTGACATTCTTGCATGAGCAAAAGCCTCTTCTCTTGAATGTTGTGCTTGTGCAGCTGACATTTCTTCAGCTAGCATTGGTGCACATTCTTTACATAAACCTCTTTCATGATTCCAACAAACCTCTTTACAAACCCACGAACCACATCTTTTGCATTGGGCAAAAGAAGCAGATATCTCTTTCACTGCATCATCTAAAGCTTTGTCATGCTGAGGTCCAGCAGCCATCCTATGAACATCATCAGAAGTATTAGCGATAGTGGCGATCTTACCTCCAAATAGTCCTCCTACAATATTCATAGCACCTGCCAATGTACCCGTTGCAGATTTTTGAAATGAACTCATATAACCATTGCCACATTTCTCACAGTAAAATTTGAATTGATAACCTCTTTCATTAGAAAGATCATCGTAATTATCTGTAAAGGGGATTTTCATTAATAGATATATGTTTAATTAATTATCTATAGTTTATAACTGCTAAATACTATAAGCAATAGCAAATGATTAAAGTTGTAATTTTATCTATTTATTAATAAAATCAAGAGTTATTTTGATCTCTTCAAATACGAAAAGAACTAAATCGAAAAATAAATATAAAAAAAAGATTGCTCCTAAAAAAGTTAAAGGTTCTAGGAGTTATGATTCTGAAGATAATAAATCAAAAAAACAATCTCCAAAAAAGTTACCTAAAGAAAATAATAGATCTTCAAATAAGAAGAAAACAAAAACTCCAAAAAAAATTTTTAGTAAAAAATGTCTAATTATTTATTCTATAATTATCTTGTTCTTAATTATTTCAGGTTCAATGATCGCACTACTCTATCCTAATATATTCGTTTTTTATAATACGAAAATTGCTGATATTAATAGTTACGATCTCTTCCAAATTGATCAAGATGTCATAGAATCAACACTTTCTGATATATACAATACAGATTATGCTAAGAATGAAACTATTATTCCTGATATATTTCCTGCTAATTATGATTCTGTTCTATCATCAAATTTAGTTGATCTTACTTATGATAATAAAGTCGAGTTACTAAATTATGGCACAGCTTATTCATTAATAAATGAGCCTACTTTTTCAGAAGTATCTCAATATGGAAAGATAAATAGTCTAATATATCAAACTAATAATGAATATTATCTGTCTTCTCAAGCCATTCTTTTTTATTATTTAGCGAGTATGAACAATATTCAAAAGGACCTTTATGATCAAGAACTTCTATATAATTTTTCTGAGTTAAAAATAAAGATAACAGAATATTTACATTCTTTAACTAGAAATATTATTTTTGAAGATAAGGTTGTTACATCACTTCAGAATAAATTAAAACAAATTAATAACAAAGATCATGAATCATCAATTAATTTAATTAATGATATGTCAGAAGATGAAAAGGATCTTTTTTTTAGCGTAATTAATAAATTAAAACTTAATGATTCATTCAAAAAAATTAATATACTAAATTTATTACTTGATTTTGACCTAATTCAAACTAAGTATGAAAAGATCGATCTAGACAATTATTGGAATAATACAGAAATTTTATTAAATAAAGATAATGAAATTATTAATTCTTATGACTTCATTTTAGAAACGAATATTAATGAAACCCCAGAAATCAATTCTAATGTTTATATTGAAGACAATGAGAAACTCTATACCCTACTCTTTGAACTTATAAATTATAAAATTGAGCAATTGAACAGTGTTAAAATAACAAATTCAGATTTAAATAAATTAGAGAATGATCTAGAGGATGTCTTAATCTATTTAAAACAGCAAAAAGATAACGAGTTAAAAGATATTAGTTTGATTGAGAACATTTTATATGGTTTGACAGAGATCAAGATCGAATCTAAAAAAGATCGAAGTTATGAAGATGTGATAGAGCCTAATCTAACCATACTCATTTCAACGCATAAAGATGATGAGAGTTTGATCTTAGCTTTATCTCCTCAATTAATATATGAAGAAAATATTCCTCAAATTAATGATGATAATTTTAACAATGATTATGATGTTGAACCCGTTTCTCAACCTTCTAATTCTGTCCGAATACCAGTATTAATGTATCACCAAATAGCCACACCACCAGCAAATAGCTCTGAATTTGTTAAAGGATTATATGTGTCAGTTGAAGATTTTGAGAAACAAATGGCCTATCTTGTTAGAAAGAATTACAAAAGTGTAACAACTCAAGAGTTTTATCAGATCTTGGCATCAGGTGAGAATCCTACTCAAAAAACGGTTATGATAACTTTTGATGATGGTAGCTATTCCCAGTATCAATACGCTTATCCTATCTTAAGAAAATATGGATTAACTGGAGTATTTTTCATACCATCTAGAAAGAGTTCTATAAGTTCAAGTGCCTTAAAAGATATGTCAGATAACGGCATGGTAATTGATTCACACTCAAGAACTCATTTATTGCTTTCTCAGGTAGCAGACTCCTCTACATTAGTTTCTGAGATATCTGGTAGCAAAGCCGATCTGGAGTACATGACAGGAGAAAAGGTGTATTCATTCGCATATCCAGGTTGTGTTGGAAATTCTGAGGTTTTTGGGCTTGTAGCATCAAGTGGCTACAGTCTAGGCTTTTCTTGTGGACCTACTATTGATCATTACTACTCTTACAGATTTGCACTCTCGAGGGTTCATGCATTTACTGAGATGGATAGATTCATAAATGCTCTTTCTGGAGTGAGATAGACTGTTTTCACCTCTCCTTTTTTTCAGTAATATCTTAATATTTATAAAACATCAAATATCGAGTAAAATATTGAAGTTTAACTATGAAATCTAGATAAATTATAAATGCTAGATCATGAAAGTATTAAAGTTTGGGGCTGTTTGGTGTCCAGGATGTCTTGTTATGAAACCAAGATGGAAAGAGATCGAATCAGAAAATGATTGGTTAAAAACAGAATATTATGATGCAGATGAATCAGAAGATGTTTTGAAGCAATATCAAGTTGGAGATCTTCCTACATTTATATTTTTAGATAAAGATGGAAAAGAGCTTGAGAGAATTGTCGGACAAAGGTCAAAAGAAATACTCGTAGAAAAAATAAATCAGTATAAAGATAAATAATCACACTAGTTTATGAAAAGAATTATCAAAAAGATCATTACTATAATTACGCTTTTATTTATATTACTGCCCTTTTTTTCGCCTAGTTATTTATATGCAAATGAGCCAGTAAATCTCTATTTATTTCATGGTGACGGTTGTCCTCATTGTGCAAAAGAGCGTGCATTTTTACAAATCATAAAAAATGTTTATGAAGAGAAAGTTAATATTTCAAAGTTCGAGGTTTATTATAATCTTGAAAATACCGAGCTATTTAATAAAGTTACAGAAGATCTAGATATTGATGTTGCTGGAGTGCCTTTATTGGTAATTGGAGATGAAGCTATTATTGGATACGATTCGGATCTGACTACTGGTAAAGAGATAAGAGAGAGAATTGATCATTGTTTGATTAATAGTTGTAAGGATGATTTAAATGATTACTTAATCAATAATAAATACTCTCCTGATAATATTGAAGTACTAGGAGTATCAGAAAGGCAGGTTGAGGGTGATGATTCCGCTGATGGAGATAAAAATCGTGAAAATAATAAAGATGACGATAATGATAGATCAATAAATATTCCAATTATTGGGACAATTGATCTGTCTTCAATATCTTTACCTTTAGCTACATTCTTTATTGCACTCATGGATGGTTTTAATCCTTGTGCAATGTGGATCTTGATCTTTTTGATCACAATGTTGATCAATATGAAAGATAAAAAAAGATTATATACATTAGGTTCGATATTTATAATTACTTCAGGCATTGTTTATTTTGTATTTCTTGCGGCATGGTTCAATTTCTTTAAATTAATAGGTTATGCGTATTGGATAAAAGTTGTAATTGGAATCGTTGCTATAACAACAGGATTTTTACACATAAGAAATGCTATTAGATCTCAAGGTGAGTGTCATGTTGTAGATGAAAACAAACGAAGATCAATAATTGACAGAATAAAAAATATTACGAAAGAAAAAAGTTATCTTTTTGCGATAATTGGAATAATTACTTTAGCTTTGTCAGTTAATTTGATCGAAGTAGTATGTTCAGCTGGCTTGCCATCTGTCTATACTAATCTTTTAGCCTCATCTTCTCTAAATACATTTACATATTATTCATACTTACTTTTTTATACAGTGATATTCATGCTTGATGATCTTATCGTTTTCTTCATTGCAGTGAAAACATTTGAAGTTACTGGTATAGCTGAAAAATACACAAAATTATCTAGTATTTTTGGTGGAGTGATCATATTTATTATTGGTATATTGTTGATCTTCAAACCGGAGCTTCTGATGTTTGGATAAGTTTTTTTGATCTGATCAGATATCAAGTATTTATAATATATGTTGATATATTGACATTTCATGTTATTTTAGTTTAAATAAGCCAACACCACACGGGTGGTGAATCTACGACAGCCTTAGAGGGCTGTCAACTTTTGGGAGGATATGATGATTTGGTATATGTTTTTTCGATGCCTTGCTGATTCCGGTGATGGTTGGAAAAGGTGCTGGAATTGCCGAAGGAAGATACCAGCTGGAATGACGAATTGTCCATACTGCAAGCGACCGGTCTAGAGATTCTCCCGCGGCGGTGCAGCCAAAGTATTATTACAGGCTGCACCGTCGACCAAACCATTATTTAATATATTACCTCTAAAATATGAGCTCACCTCTAGTTAATGATATCGATTTTCTTTATGAATTAGGGACTTTGAGAAATATTGATAGAGGTTGGTCTCAACTTTGTCCGATCAAATTTCAGAATTTAACCGAACATGCTTTTAGAACAATCTGGATCTCTTTAATAATTGCTCTAAATACAAAAGATAGTATTGATCTCTCTAAAATATTATTGACATCAATGTCTTACAATATTCCAAAGATCCGTACAGGCGATTATCATTATGTTTCAGCAAAAAACGCTACAGTTAAAACAGAAGATGCATTTAACGATATTTTAAAGGGTACCTCTTTTAATGATGAATTTAAACCGATATTAGATGATTATTATAAGAAGAAAAATTATGTGGCTCTTTTGGTGGATTCATCAAATGCGCTTGAAAATCGATTTGAACTTGAAGAGCTGAGCTATTTAGGAATTGAAATCGCTGATATCTGGGCATATGAAAATGATCTAAATATACTTCCTAAGATAAGTGATGATTTGGTTAAAAAATATTGGAAATCATTAATAAATTCAGATCCTAATCAATGGCACTTGAAAGCAAAAAATGTTCTTGATTTTAATAAGCAAAGAATTAATAAAAAAGGAGCATCAAAAATCAATAAAGATATTGATTTATTATATGAGTTAGGTTGTGTTAAGAATCTTGATCGTACATGGGTACAGTTTGTTGGTAGGAAATTTGAAAATGTTGCTGAACATACATTTAGAACCCTTTTTATATCATATTTAATAGCTTTATATGAAAAGTTAGACATTGAAAAAGTTCTAATTATGTCTTTATTGCATGATATTCAAGAGATTAGATCAGGTGATGCAAACTACATTATAAAAATGTATTCCGATAGAGATTCAAGAAGTGCAATAAAAGAAACATTTAATGGAACAAGCATAAATGATGTAATTCTCAATTACTGGGAAGAATACAATGAACAAAAGACTCCGGAATCTAAGGCAACCAATGACGCAGATCATCTTGAACCAATGCTTGAATTATTTGAGCAAAAAGCACTTGGAATGGATGCAGCTCAAAAATGGTGGGAGGTTAATAGATCATCCCTACTAGAAAAAATGAGTTTTGATTATTCTATGGAATTTTTAATTGGTTTAGAAAATTCAAAGCCTAATCATTGGCATTACAAAGTCGCTCATATCTAATTCCGTTCTTGCCGTAATACAAATATCGAAGAGACTACTTATTCTCAAGTAATTTCTTACTTTCTATATCTTTTAGTTTTTTAATTACTAGTGATGTAATTGGGATTATCAATGTCTCATAAACTACTTTTAATATCCATTGTGTAAAGACCATTTCAATTACTTGTTGTTGATTGAAAATTGATGAGAAAGCCACAGTTATGAATATTAATGTGTCAGCACCCTCCCCTACAATATTTGATAATATAATCCTAAGCCATAGATGCTTACCTTTTGTAACTTTTTTCATTTTGTCCATTGTCCAAGAGTTTAGAAGTGATCCACAAAGGTAACCCATGAAAGATGCTGTAAGAATAATAAAAGATTGTCCCAATATTAGCTTGTACTCCTCTTGATAATTCCAAAAAGGTGCTGATGGAAGTAAGATCGTAAATGTTATAACTGCTGTTACGATAAGATTTGCAAAAAATCCTGAGAATATGATCTTTCTCATCTCTTTGTAACCGTATACTTCAGTTACAACATCACCAATTATATAAACAATTGGGAATACAATAATTCCAGAAGATAAGTGTAATCCAAAAACATCTATTATTTTAACTGCGGCAATATTTGCAGCGATCAAAGAGGAAACATATATGGTCGTTATCGTGTGCGAGACCTTACTCATTAACTGAATATTTGATATAAACAAATTCATTATATACTAATAAAAATTGTTATCAAAAGAAAATCTGCTTGTATTTACTATGAGTTAATGTAAACTTAATTGTTATCTTTTTTAACTTTTTGTCAATGACATATTTCTTATGGAACTATATTCTGATTTTGATGGTACGATATTTTCCCATGAAAAATTTATAAATGATTATTTCAAAGCTATAAAACAAATATATAATTTACCATTTAACAAGATCAGATCGGTATATGAAGTATCTAAGAATGTCTCAGGATATTATCATTGGAAAGATCACTTAAGAATGCTTGATATTGATGATAATAATTTTATAAATAAACTTGATACAGCGATAATTAATTTTGAAAACTATATATATCCTGATGCGATATCTTTTTTAAACTATTTAAAAGCACATTCAATAAAATTAGATCTAATTTCTTTAGGTGAACAGAAATTTCAGAATTGGAAAGTTAGAAAGAGTTTATTTAATTATGATTATTCATTAATAACAACACAGAAGAAAAAACAATCATTATTATCACATCTAAAGAAAGATTCAATCTACATTGATAATAGATCAATTCATTTTTCTAAGAATTTAGTTTGTAA
>CAZINM010000017.1:0-334 GCA_964540605.1 uncultured Candidatus Saccharibacteria bacterium | reverse complement strand
GATAAATACTCTACGATCGATAAGACTCCTAACTATGTGACTCAAATTAGCGATTTAAAGGAAGTTATCAGTATGATTGAAAAAACAACATTTAATGATAAAGATACACTATAATACTTATTAAGATGAAAAAGACTATATATTTAAATAAAACAGAAGACAAAAATGATCAGCAACCTAACGAAAATATTATAAATATTTCGAACACAGTTGATCTTAATAATGTACCAGCTCAAATAACTCCTTCAAAACCTGTGTTCAAAAGCTATGATCCAGCAGAAAAAAATAATATTAAAGATGATCAGGTCAGTCGCAATTCGAATTTTGTTCCTTT
>CAZINM010000016.1:0-19100 GCA_964540605.1 uncultured Candidatus Saccharibacteria bacterium | reverse complement strand
GTGTTATACTTTTTCATATGATCAAACTGCCTTTCCTAAAAAATAAGACGGATGCTCCTCTTGTAGATTTCAACAAGAATTATCTTGCCGTTGATATTGGAACTGAAATCTTGAAAGTTCTAATGTTTTCGGTTGATGAACTAGGAGTGAAAGTTAAAAGGATAGCTAGAATTCAACAACAGCAATCTGCAATGAGCAAAGGTAAGATCCAGAATCTTAACACAGTAATTGATAATTGCCGACTTGCTATAAGCGAGATCAAAGCTGGACTTGATCCAGATAAACAGCCTTCAAATATCGTAATGGGGATAGCAGGTGAATACATCCAGGGGGTATCTATTGTCGTAAATTACGAAAGGGAAGAGAAATATGATGAGGATGTTACTCAAAAAGAGGAAGAGCATATTATTAAAGTTGTTCAAGATCAAATAATCTCAGAAGGCAAAATGGATCTCGCACTTCGAACGGGACTTGCTCAAGAAGATATTGAGATACTCCATATTACTATCACAGGCATGGAAATTGGTGGAATGAATGTAGATTCTATTGTTGGTTTTAGAGGTAAAAGTATCAAGTTCTTCTTTTACGCATCATTCGCACCTAAAACTTATGTTGAATCATTAAGAAGTTTGTCAGGATCATTAAACATGAATATGCTGGGTATTGTTGCGCAACCTTTTGCGGTCGCCCGAGCTTATTCAGGTTCGCGAAATAAAGAGTTCTCAGGCATATTTTTAGATATTGGTGGAGGCACTACAGATATTGCTGTTGTAAAAAATGGAAATGTGCTCGATTCACAGATGTTTGGTTTCGGAGGTAGGGTATTTACGAAAGAGATAGCAAAAATTATGAATCTTGATTACAGACACGCTGAGCTACGAAAAGTTAAATATACTCAAAACGAATTAGAGAAAGATATACATAATAAGATCAAAGATATTGTTTATCCAACAGCCGAATTATGGATGAAGACCTTAAAAGCTGGCCTACAAAGCCTTGATGATATTGATCTCTTCCCAAGCCAAATATATATATGTGGTGGAGGAGCTCTATTACCTGATATTAAAAATGTAATGATGGAGTTTCCTTGGACAAAATTGCTACCATTTGCCTCTGTACCAAAGATAAACATCTTCCTACCTGAGCGACTTTACGAGATAATTGACGAAACAGGAGATCTTAATCACACTTATGATGTAACACCTGCTGCTCTTGCAAGATTTGCATACGATAGATCCAAGAATCCATCAAATTATTATCTAAATGTTTAATGTAGATGGCACAAAAGTTTATAGTACAAAAAATAAAAGTTAAGACAGACGATGAACTTACAGATGTTGTATCGCAGATAACTAGATCGGAAGCAGATAGCATTGTCATGATCTTCTCAGAGCTTTCGGACTTACTTGTTAGTCCTGTTAATTTACAGGTTTTGCAAGATGCTGCAGATGAGAGAGATATCCCAATGGTATTTCAGATATTTGATAGCAGGGCAGGATTGAGAAATGCCGCTGCAATTCATTCTGTATTCACTGATAAAGCTGAAGAGATCTCAAATGATCTATGGGACCAATCATATAAACAAATGAAGGAGAGGCAACAAAAGTTGCATGATGATCTGAGAGGTACAAGTACTGTTTCAATATCTTTAACAGATGAAGATGCAAAGCTGGATGAAATTCCTGAAGATCCAAAAACCGTTGTTCCTGAAAGAGAAAATGACTCAGAGGAGAATCTCGCAAAAAATGAATTTAGATCAAGAATTGATAGAGTTTTGGAGAAATCTAAACGAGAGCTTAACGAAAGTAAAAAGCAAGTTGTTGAGAGCGGAGGTCTAAAAATTGCAATGGATCACGATATAACACAAGATCTCGAAGTCCATGAAGTTGAACCT
Source organism: uncultured Candidatus Saccharibacteria bacterium (assembly GCA_964540605.1). Taxonomy (GTDB): domain Bacteria; phylum Patescibacteriota; class Dojkabacteria; order SC72; family JAHDCA01; genus CAZINM01. Next base: position 17,206 of record CAZINM010000016.1, on the reverse strand, counting down.
GATAAAGAGAAAACTTTTCCTTCTATCGGAAGTATGGATTTACTGAAAGGTTCATTGGTCAAAGAAAAAAACAGAAGTGAAGAAAAGAATGATCCTTCCGTTCTGTTCGATCAACAAAATATTTTAGAGAAGAAAGATCCGAATAAAGGTAAAAATTCACCTCTTACAGTTTTGGTTGCTAAGTTGAAGCCGATCTTTGCTAGTATTGGTAAGTTCTTATCAGGAAAAAAGTTCAAAAAAGTTGCATTAATGTTTGTTATACCACTTATTCTCGTTACATTGCTTGCACTTTATTTCATTTATAAAAATGCACCTCGAGCAAATGTTAATATCTTCATTGAAAGTAGACCTGTTGATGTTGAATTAGAATTCACAGGCTCTACAAATATTGAGACTTTTGATCTAGAAAAGCTAGAAGTCCCAGTAATGAAACAGACAATAAAGAAAGAGCGATCTGACAGTACAAGTGCAACTGGAACAGCTACAAGGGGACAGAAAGCAAGTGGAGTAGTAGAATTCTTTTGTGTTATTAGTGAGACAAAAGATCTTCCAGCTGGAACTGTTTTAACTTCTACAGTGGACGATCTTCAATATGTATTAGTGTCTGATGTTAATCTAACATGCCCAAGTAATTCAATTACTGCTACAGTGGAGGCTTCAGACTTTGGAGGGGATTACAACATAAGCTCTGGCATATATTTCCAAATTAATGGAGATTCAGATGTAGGAGCCACTAGTGCGACTTCATTTACAGGAGGAATGGTTGAAGAATATACGATCATTTCCATGGACGACTTTAATCGAGTTGTAAACCCATTAAAAGAAACATCATTCAATGAAGCAGAAAGCGAGCTTAAAAAACTTGCAGCTAATGGATGGGTAATAATTGATTCGACTATCAGTAGTGAATTAGATGGTGAAGTCATTACTGACTATCCAATTGGGGCAGAAAGAGATCTTCTAAATGTTACAGTCAAAACAACAAGTTCAGCACTTTATTATAAAAGGTCTGATCTTGAGGCAGCAGCAAAAGATATATTGCTTAAAGCTGCAGGAGATCAAAAGCTTTTTGAAAATAGTGGTGATCTCGAACTACAACTCGGAAGCGATTTCACTCAATCTATAGATGTTATAAGTATAGAAGGAACGACCATAAAAGTTAAAGTTATACTAAACGGCGCTGTCAAGCCGCAAGTAGATAAAGATAGTGTTATCGATTCCATAAAAGGTATGAAATTAGATGAAGGTATTGAATATCTAAATGATCTAGATTACATCTCTAAAGATTGCGAAGTAAAATTCCTACCTGAATACTTCCCTGAATCTTTACGCTACTTCCCAACACAACAAGGTAAATTACAAGTAAAGATCGTTGAGGTAGAACCAGAGGAGATCACTACAGAGGAAGAGCAACCTGCAGATGAGTGATCATATAAACTTCAATTTGAGCAACTAATTCAGTATTTTCTAATTACGCATTTAGTTACCATTTAAATTTTGCTTTTTGCGAATTTCACTTGCAATTTCAGTAATGGATTTCACTCTATCTCATGATATAATTCACCGTTTAAAGCGATATTTTACAATTGCTTCTGATAGTGAAGGAGAGATGCCGGAGTGGCCGATCGGACACGCTTGGAGAGCGTGCGTACTAGAAATAGTACCCAGGGTTCGAATCCCTGTCTCTCCGCCATAACACAAATATACTTGCTAAAGTATATTTTTGTTATGCAGAGATAGTCGATGAAAACCATTTGTTCGCAGAGCTGTGTCCCAAGAGTGCAAACGAAGTGAAGCACGATTGGAAGACACGATACGTACTTGAAGCGAATGAAATGAGCGAAAAGTGAATCCCTGTCTCTCCGCCATAACACAAATATACTTGCTAAAGTATATTTTTGTTATGCAGAGATAGTCGATGAAAACCATTTGTTCGCAGAGCTGTGTCCCAAGAGTGCAAACGAAGTGAAGCACGATTGGAAGACACGATATGTACTTGAAGCGAATGAAATGAGCGAAAAGTGAATCCATGCAATCATAACGCATTTAGATTAACCAACTAAAATCATGAAAATAATCGTATCCTCAACAAATCCAGTAAAAATAAATGCAACCCTTGAAGGATTTCAACAAGTTTTTCCTAACAAGACTTTTGAAATTGAAGGTCTCTCTGTACCTTCAGGCGTAAGTGACCAACCTATATCAGAAAAAGAGACCATGGAGGGTGCAAAAAATCGTGTTCTAAATGCTCATGAAATATATCCGAAAGCAGATTATTGGGTGGGAATAGAAGGTGGGATTCAAAAGGTTGAATCTGATGAGCAGGATGATCCTGAAATGATGACATTCGCTTGGGTTTTTATTAAATCTAAAGATCAAATAGGAAAGGGTCGATCGGCCTCTTTCTTCTTACCACCAAAAGTAGTCACTTTGATAGAGCAGGGTAAAGAGCTTGGTGAAGCTGATGATATCGTTTTTGGGAAAAATAATTCAAAACAACAAAACGGAGCTATTGGGATCTTAACTGAAGATCTAATTACAAGAACAGCTCTATATATACCTGCTGTGATTATAGCTTTAATTCCGTTTAAAAACACTCACTTGTACGCAAAATAAAAATACCCACTTGTAAATGATAAAATACAAGTTAACCACCTGTAATTTTCTACAGAGCCAATTAATTCGCAAACTTCAGCCCAAAATATTATAATCATCATATACTTGGATTATTAGATCCGATGATTCATATCATACAAAAGCCAAAGATATCACTTTTTCTGTTCATAAAACAGACCTCATTCAATTTTTTCGAAAATTTTTTAATATATCTAACTTAACTATTTGATTTATAGATCATTTTAATTTTTCACAGGAGATTATATGGAAGATAAAAAAAACGATCAGGGGAAGCAACCTTCAACAAAAGCAAAAGCAACAGATCCAGTATTATCTACAAAACCTAAAAGCAACTTTCTTGTATATATTGGGGTTTTTGTTTTAGTTCTAATTACAGCTTTCGTTGCATATACAGTCTTACCTAGATCAAATAATGATGATGGAGATGATACAGACAACAATGCGGAAGATCTTGACGATAACTACAATCCAGAAGTTGTTATCTCGAATTTTGCTACCTATAAGGAAACTCCTATTGATGTTGATCCAAAGATCCCTGCCTATACTGTCGATCAAAACTTGAGCAATATAGCTAATGCTGAGGATTTCACTTTTTCACAATCAGTAAAAAACTTACTAGTACAAAACGCTTTTGTAGTTAGAGAATCTTTTGAAAACGAATTTTTTCCTTTATATGAAAGCAATCGATACGATTATATCCCAAACTTTGTTACAACAGATTCAATGCTGCACAATTACCATCTAATGTTTGATTTTCTTCTTAAACAATTGGAGGAACAGAAGCTTGTTTCCGAACTAGAACAACTAAACACTAATATGCTAACAGAGACATTAGATCAATATGACACGCTTAAAGGTACAGAGTGGGAAAATGCTGCCAAAAGAAATGTTGGCTTCTTCACTGTGGCCAGTATATTACTTGATCCATCGGTAGATATACCATCAATTGTAGCTGATGAAGTGGATCAAGAGCTTAACTATATTGAAGCTCACGCAAAAATTGAAGAGTCTCCTGTTATGAATATTGGTATGGAGGAGGGTGCAACTATTGAAACACCTCAAGGTCCTTTGTCATTAGAAGCTTTAAAAGAGGACTATACCCAATATATCCCGAGAGGACATTATGATAAATCTAATGAACTAAAAGCTTATTTCAAATCAATGATGTGGTACGGACGCATCACTTTCAGAATGAAAAATCCTGATGAGGTTAGATCTGCATTACTTATAACTCTTGCACTTAATGACGGAGAAAACCAGGAAAGTTGGGATAAAATCTATGAGCCTATCAATTTTTTTGTTGGTAAAAGTGATGATATTACCTACTACCAATTCAAAGATCTGGTAGAGCATGTTTATGGGGAGAGTGTGACAGTAGAAGATATTGCTAACGATGAAGAAAGTTTAAATGCTTTCATAGATGAGACAGAATCTCTTGAACCTCCTCAAATCAACTCAATGCCGATATTTGAAGCTTCTTTGCAAGAAGATAGAGAAGAAGAGATCAAAGGATTTAGATTTATGGGGCAAAGATTCACCATTGACGCATCAATTTTTCAGCGACTTGTTTATAGGGAAGTTGGAGATAAAACAACATCATGTGAAGATTTCGATCCAACAGTAACAAGTTGTTTATCAGGAGCGAGATGCCTTCCTAAAGGCTTGGATGTACCGGCAACAATGGGTTCTGAGGAAGCATTAAGTATCCTTGATGACATGGGAGAAACTGAATATGCCTGCTACTCGGAGAACATGTCGAAAATGAAAGAGCATGTCACAGGATTAAGCACTGAAATCTGGACTCAAAATTTGTACTGGGGCTGGTTATATCAGCTACAGCCACTTCTAACTGAAAAAGATGATGGTTATCCTTCCTTTATGCAAAATGATGCTTGGACACGAAAAGAACTTAATACATTTTTAGGTAATTGGACCGAGCTTAAACATGATACGATCCTTTATGCTAAACAGGTTTATGCTGAGATGGGAGCAGGAATGCCTGATGAGAAAGATGATCGTGGATATGTTGAGCCGAATCCGCAAGTTTACGGACGATTAGCTTCTTTATTAAAAATGACAAGTGAAGGATTGAACTCAAGAGATCTGCTAACAGATAGTATGGAAGAAAACCTTAGCAAATTAGAGGAATTAGCATTGTCTTTGAAAACAATTTCAGAAAAAGAACTGAATAATGAGGATCTGTCTGATAATGATTATGAGCTTATTCGTACCTACGGTGGGCAATTAGAGCATTTCTGGTTAGAAGTTAACAAAGATGAGCCAGAGTTTGAAAACTCTACAAGTCAGAGAGATTATTTGAGTGAGAATCCTTCAGCTATTGTTGCTGATGTTGCAACTGATCCAAATGGCTTAGTCTTAGAAGAAGGTACAGGAAGAATTTATGAGATCTATGTAGTATTTCCTATCGATGGTGAATTAAGAATTGCTAGAGGTGGCGTGTATTCATATTATGAATTTGCATGGCCTATGAGTGATAGATTAACAGATAAAAAATGGCGAGATCTATTAAATTCAGGTGAAGCACCAGATCTACCTTCTTGGACAGATGCATTTATAGCTGAATAAAATGGGTGTGAATAAAATTGCTACTAGTTTGTTAGTTTTTTTAGCGCTTTTTTTCGCTATTTTCATTGGCAGTACTAATAGATATTCGTCATATTTCGTAACTGTTCAAAAGGGAGAAGAGAATTTTGATGGTTTTTTATTGCAAAAGATCCTCCAGCAAAATAGATCTGATAAACTTCCAATGTCATCTGACACAGAAATTCAATCATCAAGAGCATTATTGAATTCTCAACAAACTTATACAAACCATTATTATTGGGATGAATTAGATAAAGCTTTCAAAATTGAAAGTTCTGATCTAGCGAAAGTTCTTAAAAATTTTCAGAATAGCTACAAATATGAACGATCAGATCTAAATAATAATTCAATTAATGAGATCTATCTGTTGGAGAAAGGAATTTTGAAAATATCTGAAAATAATATCCTTGTCTGGCAATCTCCAAGAGAGTGGTGGATAGATGATTTTGTTCTTGCAGATTCGAACAATGATGGAATAGTCAAAATAAATCTATCTCTTTGGAAAGCAGGGAATTTTGGAACTTCAAAACCTTTTTGGATCGAGAAGAATGATATGAGCATAAAAAATCATTTCTTCGTTCTAAGCCTGATAAATAATGAGATCAAACAGATCTGGTGTTCATCAAATTTATCCCAACCTAATTGTGAATTTAAGTTCTCTGATATCGATAAAGATGGAAAAAATGAATTGATCGTAATTGAGGGAAATTATTATAGTAAACCTTTCTGCCGTGGTAATTATTTTGCTGTTTGGAAGTGGAATGGTTGGGGATTTTCAAATGAGTGGAGAAGTGTAGTAGGAAGGTATGAAGGTTTAGAAATTGAAGAAGCTAATTCTAAAAAGTATATAATAGTTCATTCGATCCAATATTCTTACTAATAATTTGGTCAACAATATCTTTATGTTTAATGAGAAGCGAATTAAAAAACTTATAAATACAAAATATGAAAAAGGCGGAATTGCATATTGGATGTCGCGAGATCAAAGAGTTTCTGACAATTGGGCATTAATTCGAGCTTATGAACTTGCTACTCAAAATAATGTTGGATTATCTGTAATATTTGTTCTTCAAAATGATTTTCTAGATGCCAATGCACTTCATTATGATTTCATGATCTCTGGATTAAAAGAGGTTGAAGAAGAATTACACAAATTAAATATTCCTTTTCAAATTCTTTTCGGCGATCCAGATCTCGTAATTCCCAAATATATCGATCAAAATAATATAGGTGCTTTGATAACCGATCTTTCACCCCTAAAAATAGCTATCGATTGGAAAAAGAAAATTGCTGAAAAAATCAAGAACCCTTTTGAGATCATAGATTCACACAATATTATACCTGTATGGGAAGCATCAAATAAACAGGAGTACTCTGCTTATACCTTGAGATCAAAATATAACAAGATAATAGATGCTTATCTGACCGAATATCCAAAATTAGAACCCATAAAAAACTCCTCAAGATCAAATTATGATGGGAATGATTGGGCTGACATAACGGATAAATATGCAAATATAGGCATAAGCAAGAAATATCATTTACCTTCAGGATCACAGAAAGCCGAGATCCATCTTAAGAATTTCATAAAAGATAAACTAATAAATTACGGTCAGTTCAAGAATGATCCTAATAAAGATCTTGTTTCCGGTCTTTCTCCATATCTTCATTTTGGACAGATCTCCTCTCAAAGAATTGCCTTACAGATAAAAACATCAGATATCCCTGACGATGTAAAAGCAACTTTTCTTGAAGAATTGATCATTCGTAAAGAATTAGCTGACAACTTCTGCTACTACAACAGCAATTACGATTTATTTGAGGGCTTTCCGAACTGGGCTAAAAAAACTTTGGATAAACACAGAAAAGATAAAAGGGAATTTATTTACACCAGAGAACAATTTGAAAACGCCCAAACTCATGACGATTTGTGGAATGCAGCCCAAAAAGAATTAACAGAAACGGCAAAAATGCATGGTTACTTGAGAATGTATTGGGCAAAAAAGATCTTAGAGTGGAGTAGATCTCCAGAAGATGCAATTTCAATAGCTATTTATCTTAACGATCATTATTCAATAGACGGGAGAGATCCTAATGGATACACAGGCATAGCTTGGTCAATAGGGGGAGTCCACGATAGACCTTGGATGGAGAGAGAGACCTTTGGAATGATCCGCTATATGAATTACAATGGTTGCAAAAGGAAGTTTGACACTGAACAATATATCAATAAGTTTATTAAACAATAAAATGATCTCAAAAAATTATATTTATGCAGTTGTAGATGCTTCAGATAGTGAAGAAAAATATGGTTTCAAAGTTTTTCGAGATCTGCTCGAATCAGGCTACAAAGTTTTACCGGTAAACATTAATGAAAAAGTAATACTTGGAGTTAGATCATACAAGACACTTTCTGATATAAAAGAAAAGATCGATGTGGCAATTATGGTTGTAAAGCCTGAAGTTACAAAAGAAATAGTTAAAGAGGCTTTAAGAAATGGAATTAAAAATATATGGATGCAACCTGGAAGTGAAGAAGTGTCCGCAATACAATTTTGTCACGAGAATGGGATATCATGCATAAGTAACGCCTGTATCATGGTGCAAAGGAACCAGATGGATAATAAGATTAACTAATCAATCCCTTATTGATACAATATCATTATGGAACTGCTCATATTAATAACTACATCAACATTTCTCCTTCTATGGAATGTCTTGGCTGTTATTGGCTTAATTTTCATCATAACCAAACTTATTAAGTCGTTTAACTCAAAAGGTCAGAAAAGTTCGAAAGTAGTACAAATATCTCAAAAAAATATTAAAAAGAAATTAAAAAAGCCAAAAGTATTTGATCCTGGGGTATTCTTCCTAAATTCGTCAATTATTCTCATCTGGTTATCATCTCTTTTTCTTGGCTTTTCACACCAGTTCATTGCCGATCGAAGCATGACCAAATGGTATTTAATAATATTGTTGATAGTTCATTTTGGTGCCATATTCATAATTCCCCAAACGAAAAGGTTTTTCAGATCACACAAGATCCTCTTAAACTTAACTTTACTTTCTATCTTTTACTTTGGGATAAGATTTTGGTCAAAAAATCTGTCTATCTATTCTTCATTAAAATCAACTGACTATTACCTTCTCTTAACAATTTTCACATCAGCTATTTCATTGATTTACTACAAATTCTTTAATTCGAAAATTTATCTATCTTTAGGAACAGCATTAATTATTGCAGGTGCTTGTCTATCAGGACCTACCGCTTTTGAGAACAAGATCTATGTATATCCATTTATTATGATTTTATTACTACTTATCTATCTTGGATTCAGATTCTTCTTAAGAAAAGATGAGAATTACGCAAAGTCTGTATTACCAATATTACGAATTTCAGTGATCATTCTAGGGATAATGCATATGTTCTTTGTGGTGATCAATCAATTTAATATTGATACTACAAAAGAAACTTTAGCTAATATCGGAACACTTTTTATCCCACTTATCTTTACAATTCTAGTAAAGCTCTTTGATAAAAGAAGCATCACCTTGATCTTAGAAGGTCTACTTTTCCCATGGAGATCGATCCTTGTATCATCTTTACTCTTACTGGGTGCTTCCTCATATCATGCTTGGGCAATTTCATTAATATGTTTTGTTGGAGCTGGAGTTTTATCGTTCACAACAGTTTATAACAATTCAACACTGAGGAGATTTATATTTCCTATGCTATTAAGTGGATTCATTGGATCTCTTCTTTTCATGTTCATAAAACCTTTTTATGTTGAGAACTTCGACCCATTCACTATTGGCATAACGCTTTTGGTATTACAAATATTTATCGCTCTAAAAGCATGTAGATATAACTTCTACAAGATGAGAACGATAGAACCTGTCCTACAGATCTTAGCAATAATTTCTATTCTTTATTCACTTGATCTCAATTATTCAACTGCGGTTTACAATCAAAATATTTTTGCATTGATACTGGTTATTCCTGCGACAGTATCTTTTATTGAAACTCTTTTATCGCATAAATTACAGATGACTAGATATACCTCGTTCAATTCGTTATTCCTCTTAACAATGGCAGTTATACTATCAATCGCTTCTTCGATATTAAATATCTCGATCTCTGTATACTTGCTGATCTTAATGATCATCATGACATATCTTCACAACACCTCTCTTTTTGGATTTCCAATAACCGCTCTAACAGTTATTACGACTACAGCAATCGCATACTTATATAAGATCTCAGGTATCGAATTACTCATTTTAAATGGTGTTGTATTAGCATTTATTGGAAATCTTTGGAGAATTGGAAAAATAGTAGGATTGAAAGAAGGTCTTACTTACGATCTTTTCCAAAATATCAAAAGATCAGTAATTATTATTGCATCAGTACTATTGCTTTTTTCATTTCTAACTATTAACTTTGAGGATCATAAAATTGTGATCTTTTATGTTCTACTAGGGATCATATTCTTATTCTCACCGAACAAAGGCTCGATATTTAAATACATTGCACCAGTTAGTTTGATATTAATATTCTGGCATCTAATAAATCTGTCTGACACGCCTAAATATGCAAATGCTCAACTATACGCATTCCCAGTTGTGATGCTTACATTGTTTGTTTCTTGCAAATCTGAAAGATCAAGCAAACTTATATCACAGATCTTTCTATTTTTGACTTTAACATTACCCATGAACATTGCATTGGTCCAATCAATACTTGATCCTCATCCATTTAATTTAATACAAGGATTTTTACTAATTTTTATAGCTTTGATATTCATAATTTTTGGACATCTTAAAAAATATAAGTTACTAAAATTTGTTTCTTTCGTTTATTTATTTATCGAGATCTTCATTATTTGGATGAGATATCTGTACATATTACCTTGGTGGTTCTATCCAGCAGTAATTGGAGTGATATTTCTATACCTATCATTGAGGATAACATTGGGAATCAGTGATAGTTTCGCTAAAAAATAATTTTATTTCTTTCTGTATGTTAAACAAAAAAAGTATTGTTGCTGGAGGAGCTATATTATTTTTACTTCTGTTAACTGTAGGTGTAGGTATCTATATTTACATCAACTCAGAATGGGGTAGAGAAGATGATCCAACAAAAATCATCTCAGGAAAAATTGCTAAATTCGAAAATGAGATCGAATTTAAGAATTATTTATTGAATTCTAATCAGTCAGATTCTTTCTATGATGATTTCAGTTTAGTTAATATCGATAGAATGGTAGATGGCGATGTTAATGAATCAATAGGTTTTGATATGATGCCTGATGCTCCTCAAGGAGCTGGAGATTCCGGTGATGAAACTACAAAAGTTGATAGATATTCTCAAACAAATGTACAAGTTCTTTCGATCGACGAGTCAGATATTGTAAAAACAGATGGTAATAATATTTATTACAGCCCGAATCAGATCTATTATTACCCTGTTATTGAAGATAGGGCAGAACCTATACCATCTAATTTTCCTCCAGAATATTTTGAGACTTCAGGTACATACATTATTGACGCTCTTCCTGTAGATAAAATTGAGGTTCTATCAAAAATCGAAGATCAGGGAGATCTATATCTTTACAATGACACAATCGTTGTTGAAGGAAGTAATGTATATAAAGGTTATGATCTAACGAATTCTACCACTCCTGAACTTAAGTGGAGTTATACTCTTGAAAACGATCAATATCTTATCAGTTCGAGATTATATAAGAATGAACTTTACATAATTGCTAGCATGTATCCAACCGCGGATACGGATTGTGTTATCCCTATTTTAAAAGATGAGCTAAATAACTCTATAGATATAAATTGCACAGATATTTACTATCCAACAGATCCTATTTCAAGCCTTCAAACGATCTCTATTTTTAAAATTGATGTAGAGAGCGGAAATCTTCTTGATAAAACATCTTTTATGGGAGGATCTTGGAATACGATCGTGTATATGTCTGAAAGTTACATTTATATAACATATCCCCAAGAAGCCCAGATTTTTAATGAAATTTATACTTTCATAATGCAAAATCCTGGATTATTCACTCAGGCTATCGTAGATAGAACAGCTTTAATAAACAGCTACGATATAAGCTCAACATCTAAGATGAATGAGATCGAAACGATCCTAGACAAATACGCACTTTCAATGAATTCTGATGATAGGCTGCTTTTTGAAAACAATCTAAATAATGCTTTTCAAACTTACCTAGAGGAGAATATAAGATCCTTTGGCGGTACTGGAATTGTAAAGATCGGTGTTGATGATCTAGCTATAAAAGCAAATGGTATTGTTCAAGGGGAGTTGATCAATCAATTCTCGTTGGATGAGTATGATGGGTTCTTAAGGGTTGCTACAACTCGATCTGGTGGTTGGTATGGAAGATGGTTCTCTGGTCAGATCGAAACTGCAAGTGATGTAGTTATTTTAAATGACAGTCTACAAGTTGTAGGAGAGGTGACAGATCTAGGTCTTACTGAAAGGATATATTCTGTTAGATTCATAGGTGAAATGGGCTATGTAGTTACATTTAGACAAGTCGATCCATTCTATGTTCTAGATCTATCAAAACCAACAAATCCTGAATTAAAAGGTGAGTTAAAAATTCCTGGATACTCCTCTTACTTGCACCCACTAAAAGATAATTTCATCCTTGGATTAGGAATGGAAGATAACAGAGTTAAACTATCTTTATTTGATGTTACAAGACCTTCTGATCCAGAAGAAGTAAGTAAATATTCACTTACAGAATATTGGAGTGAAGTTTCGAATAATCACCATGCTTTCATGCAAGATCCAGATAAAGAGATCTTCTTTATCCCTGGAGGTACAGGAGGCTATATCTTTAGTTACGCAAATAACAGTATCGAATTAGAGAAAGCTATCTCCGATTATACAAATGTAAATAGAGCTCTGTATATAAATGATTATTTGTATGTCCTGACTGATGATTCCGTGATGGTTTATGATCAAGATAATTGGTTGAAACTTAATGAACTTGAACTGAATTAGTAATTAAATTTCGATATATTTTAACTAGGTCACTTAACCATTTTTAATTCGTTATTTGTTTTTATAAAGAACGGGAGTATGAATAAGAACAGTAAGAAAAGACCTTGAGGTAATGTAGCCAAATAATGGTCAAGACTTCCAATAATGAATATAACTGCCAAAGAAATGATCGATAGGCTAGAGATATTTATCTTTACTCTTTTTATCAGCAAAAAAATAATTAAGACAAGAATAAAGCTACCTAAAACCCCATTCTCGACAAGAAATAGGATAAAAATATTATGAACAGGTTGTATAAGTGTCAGACCACCAGAATCGAAAGGGGCAAACTCATAGAAATATCTTGTAAAATTACCATTTCCGACACCGAAAAGGGGGAAGGCCAATAAATAATCGAAAGACGATCTCATTAATGATAACCTTTCGATAAAAGATTCCTTCTCAGGGATAATTAAAAAGAAAATAGAATTAAGTTTTGTTTTGAGTAGATTAGATATTTTCGTTCTTGTAAGTAGGATGAAGCCACCAGAAGATATTAGCAATGCAAACATGCCTGACTGGGATAGCGTTAATAATATTCCTATCATACATATGATAATTATTAGAATACTTAAATATCTATTAACTTTAAAATTTTTATCAATATGTAAGATCAAAATAAATAAACCAGCAAGGAATCCTGCCAACATATTGGGATGAGGAAATGTACCATAAGCTCTAAGAATTAGGTCACTATTTACTACAACTGTTGCAGCATCAACATAGCCAGCTAACAATTTTGATTCTCCCAAAAAATCCAACCCTACAGAATTACCATTTTTAACTTGAAGAGATCCTATTATTACCTGAAATAATACTGAGATCAAAACTACTAACAAAATTATCTTCTGATATTTTTTGATCGTTGAATAGATCAATTCCCATCTGCTAATTACTAGAATAAAAGTAGATGAATAAAGTAGTAGGCGAATAGTGTGAATCGCAACATTAGGATCAAAATGAATTAACGATTGAATAATAAAATAAATGTAAAAAGATGCAATGCACCAAATAGGGACCTTACTAAAAAAGATACGATTAGACTTTTTAAATGAGACTAAAGATAAAGCTAATTGCATTAATGCAATGTCTAAAATAGTAATGAAAGGTGCTAGGTAGTTTATGTAGATCCCACTTACATAGGCAGATTCTTTTAAAAAGGGTAGCAGAAAAGTAATATTCAAAGGAAAACTGATAATTACAATGATCAAAGGAACGATCACTGAATTTTTAAACAGGAACTGAAGAATTATACTTAGCAAAAAAACTGCGCTTAATGTAAGCAATTTCACTTCCGATTGGTAACCCCAGTGAATTAATAGGGCAGAAATGATCACTAACAGGCTAAACAATATCGGTATGAAAAAAGATATTCTAGTTCTCAAACCTGTTCTTAATTTTTAAATTGATTATTCTATTCTTCCGAATCAGCAGCTTCCTCAGAATCACTAATTAATTCATCGGCAATTTCATCCTCTAAAAGACCAAGATCTGCTTCTGTAGAAGGGATTATTCTGACAAACCTATCTGTACCTTCACCAAAACTCTCAGTTTTCACATCATCGAATTTTGAAAGAACCATGTGTACAACTCTTCTTTCTGAAGGTGAAAGAGGTGGCATATCTACGGATCTCCCAGAAATTCTGGCTTCATCTGCCATTCTCAAAGCCATCTTCTCAATTTTTTCATTTCGATTTTTGTTATACCCAGAAACATCAACTGTTACATATATCTTTTCTTCAAGATCTTCTGAGAATTTCTTATTTATCATAAGAGATAGAACATGTTGTAATCCCTTTAAATGAGCGCCATGATTACCGATCATATAACCGAGATCTTCACCATCATAATCAATGGCTATTAACTTCTGACCTGTATCTTCAACTTTTGAAAGGTTACAATTCACAACAGCTTCTACATCTAAAAGTTTTGTAAAATCTGTCACAAACTCGTCTACTGATGCAATTAATTCATTATCTTTCATATTAAATATTTAATAATTACTCAAATTATTTCTTATTTATTTTGCACTTTTTTCTTTGATCGCTTTAATGCTTTTTTATTGTCGATCTCTTCTATCTCAGGATCCTCTAGTACAAGATCATCACTATCTGAAGCATCTTTATCAGAAGTTCGTGCAACTTCCTTCGACTTAATAAAGTTTGGAACCATATTTTTTAAGGCATTAATAGCTCTATCTTTATCGATTATTAAATATTGAACAATAGACATCAAAGATTGTGCGATCCAGTAAATACCCAATATTGAAGGCTGGCTTAATGTAATATATCCCGTCATTAAAGGAAATATTGATGTCATAGATTTTGACATCTGCATCTGCATTTCTTCTTGAGACATCGGTTCAACTTCATTACTCTTTTTTGGTTTAGATCTCACTTTACCCATCTGCATTTTTTGAATAAATACAGTTGATAGATATTGAACAAAGCCAACCAAAACAGCTAAAAATAAATAAGGAAGTTTTTGAGTGTCAAAAAATGAAACATCCTTAAAGCTATTGAAAGATTTGGTTAGATCCCAGATGAAAAATTTGAGCGACTCTAAAGCTGGTTCTGCACTTCCAAATGCAAGCTCTTTTACAAATCCATATAAACCATCAAAGGAACCGCTTGTTATAGCTCTAATAACACCATAAATTGCTGATAGTATGAACAACTGAGGTAGGAATGTTCCTAAACACCCTAAAGGATTGTATCCAATCTCCCTATATAATTTCATCTGCTCTTTGGCTAGTTGTTCGGGATTATTTTTATATTCTTTCTGAAGTTTATCTAATCGAGGTTTAAGATCTGACATTTTCCTTGTCATGTCAGTTTGTTTTCTTAATCCGGGGATCAATAACAATCTTACAATAACAGCGAGTACAATTACAGCTATACCGAAATTATTCCCAAATAAGGAGTAGAGAAGAACCAATATATTAAGAGAAGGATTGATAAAGATATTCTTCCAAATCCATGTAAATATAGAACCCATAAATCAACTATATAATTAAAGTACAAATAAACTACTCCGGATTATACATCAAAAGCCGATTTGAAACATATTTTTAGGTTAAATTACCCAATAAAACTACAATTACAAATCATTGGACTTTTCTGGCACTGGATCGTAATGAGGCTTATTTGACCACGGATTACAACTAATAACCCTCTTTATACTTAACATACCTCCTTTTATTACTCCGAATCTATCAATTGCAGTATAACTGTATTGAGAACATGTAGGAGTATATCTACAATATCGTGTTTCAGGGTAGATCTTTCCCAGCAATCCATGATCGTAGGAAAGCGTTTTTTGGTATATCTTAATTATTAGTAAAATTAACCTTTTGATAATTTCCTCCTTTTACTTTTGATATATTCGTACCAATTATCTTTTAACCATTCGTCAGATCTTTTTAACATGTCTCCAAGACCTCTTTTTTGTAACTCTTTTTTAACAACACCTCCTTGATGAGGAAGAGAATACAATTTCGGAAGAGGGGAGTGAAATCCATGTGCATAGTGGACCATTTCGTGAGCAATTGTTAGATCAACAACATGATCAGGAATGTATTTATCTTCAAAATATTTAGTTACAGTTATTACAGTGATCCTTTCATCATCATCAATCTTTAGAAAATCTTTTTTCTTTCTTAATAAAGATTTGATCCTCGTATTTCTATCAGCCCATTTGATCGAACCTAATCTTCTAGATGAATATTTACCAAAGTGTATTAAGACCAAGTTCTTTCGTGGGACATCAGAAAAGTGGTTATCCCACAATTGAAACATTGTTTCTTCTAAGTAGGTAATGTCTCTCTTATCAGCTTTTTCCATAATATTTAACTGCTTGTTCAAGCAAGTTGGTTAGATCTGACCTTAAAAGTTTGAACTCTGCGCATTTTTTATAAGCAATATAGGAACATTTAACACCATTTAGTGATATTCCTTTTTCTGAAATACCTTCTAAATGATCTCTAACAATATGTCTGACCCTTCTTTCAAATAAATGTCTTTCAACAGCATTACCGATCTTCTTACTTACAACAAAACCTATTTTGGGAGATCTACTATCTTTTGAAGGTAAACATAGCAACATACCAAACTCACCTCTATAACGAGTTCCTTTTTTAAATAACTCATCAAAATCGCTTGAAAGCTTTAATCTGTTTTTTGATCTAAGCACAATTATTAATATTGAAAATGTTTATCTTTTTTTATTTTTAGGAGCTTTCCTTAAAAGTGCAAATTCAGTACTTACAGTAAGAGCTTTCTTTCCCTTTCTCCTTCTGCTACTTAATACTCTTCTTCCACCTTTAGTACTCATTCTTGCCCTAAAACCGAAAGTTCTGATTCTCTTTAGTTTGTTTGGCTGATATGTTCTTTTCATTTCAAGTTTTTATTGTATTTATTTACGATCTATAAGCGAACGGATTATATCGTAATATTAACTTTTATTCAAACCTAAACGCTCAAAAACATTATTACTTTGTTTAGATTCTTTATATGTATCTTGACCTGTATATTTTGGAACTGTAAAAGAGAATGTTGAACCTTCATTAAATTTACTTTTTATATCAACTTCTCCACCCATAAGCTTCACCAATGCGAAAGCTACATAAAGACCAAGTCCAGTTCCACCTGGACGAACAACATCAACATGAGCGTGATTCCCATTTGTATACTGACTGACCCTATAAAACTTTTCTCCCAATCTTTTCATTGCTTTCTTAGGAATTCCGATCCCAGTATCAACAACTGAGAATCTAACCATATTACTTTCTTCAGTTACTTTAATTATTATTGAGCCATTTAATGTATATTTAATAGCATTGCTAACAAAGTTATCTAACACTTCAGCTAATCTAAGTTTATCAGC
>CAZINM010000015.1:0-19686 GCA_964540605.1 uncultured Candidatus Saccharibacteria bacterium | reverse complement strand
TTTACTTAAATAAAGAGTAATACCTACATAATTTGAGCTTCAGAAAAATGGAGATAAATACAAAAGATATCTTATTATTGAGAAAGAAAACATCTGCGGGTATGGCTTTATGTAAAGAGGCGCTTGTTAATGCAGAAGGTGATATGGAGAAGGCAATTGCTTATATAAATGAAAAAAGTGATGTAATAAGCAGACTTCATAATATGACTGGTGCAAAGATCGGTTTATGCAAACTTGCATTTAAAGATGCTGAAAAGGATTTTGAGAAAGCGATCGAAATTATAAATGAAAGAGGTTGGGCAACGGATGTTATGGAGGATGAGGGTCCAAAAGAGGGTGTTATTGGTTGCTATGTTCATAACATAGACAGAAAAACTGTTGCAATGGTTGAGGTTGAGTGTCTAACAGATTTTGTTGCGAAGAATCAAGATTTTATCAATTTCGCAAATGAACTTGCTATCCAAACTGCTGCTATGAAACCTGAATATGTTAATAAAGAATCTGTTCCTAAAGATAAAGTTGATGAAATGACAGATCTTTTTAAAAGAGAAGCTGAAGAAGAAGGCAAACCAGAAAACATTTTAGACAAAATTGTCGAAGGAAAACTTCAGAAATTTTATAGTGAAAAATGTTTATTGGAACAGCAATGGTTCAAGGATGAAACAAAGACTATGGCAAATCTTTTAGATGAAGCAATAAACAAGTTGGGTGAGCCATTGAAAGTAAGAAGACTTATGGTATGGGAATTTGGTAAATAATAAGGTATAAATTAATAAGTTCGGGGACCCCCTTGAAAAAGGGGGTTTTTTTATTAATATATAAACCATTAAGTTGTACGATACCAATTATTAAACAACTACTGCTTAAGTTAAAAATTTAATGAATAATTGATCAAAATTTAATAAAAGTATGCTATGTATGCAGGGTTACTAATCAATTGGATTCTGATCTATAGTAATGTAAAATATTATCATCAATAAAATTGTTAATTAGGAGAATAAATATGGATCCAAATATTTTAGAAACTGAATTAAGTAAGTGTATAACCCATCTCAAAGAGGAATTCACTCAGATTCGAACAGGCAGGGCAACTCCTGAATTAGTTGAACCTGTTAAAGTTGAAGCCTATGGAACTATTAGTCCATTAAAAAATCTTGGAAATATTGCAGTTTCTGATGCTAAAAGTATAGTAGTTCAATTATGGGATAAATCCATATTAGAGGCTGTTGTAAAAGGGGTTGAAGCTGCGAATCTAGGATTTAGAGCTAGTATCGAAGGAGAAGTAGTAAGAATTTCGATTCCAGACCTAACTGAAGAAAGAAGGCTTGATCTAGTCAAAGTTATGAAAGAAAGAGCTGAAACAGCTAGGATCGCAGTAAGAAATGTACGACGGGATTTCATGCAAGAGATCGAGGCAAAAGTTAAGGCAGGTGAACTATCTGAAGATGATGGTAAAAGACAGAAAGATCAGGTTGAAAAAATGGTCAAAGCTAAGAATGAAGAGATCGAAAGTATGAAAGATCTCAAAGAAAAGGATATAATGACTGTCTAATTGATTGGTAGGGATCTTCATTCAATAGCATTTTTCCTGAAAGGGATATATAAATGAGATTATTTTATTAGGATTTTTAAGGTGGCAGCTTTTTTATCTTTTATAGTGAATGTAATAATTTTGTTGCTTGTACTTGGTTTATTAATAACTATCCATGAGGTAGGTCACTTTGTTGCTGCTAGATTATCAAAGGTTAAGGTTGAAGATTTTGCTATTGGAATGGGTCCTACAATTTATAAAAAGAGAAAAGGTGGAACTAATTATAAATTGAATCTTTTACCAATCGGTGGATATGTAAATATCCTTGGGGAAGTGGTTGATGATGACGAGATCACTGAAAAGATGAAAGAAGATCCTAATAGCTTCCAGAACAAAAATGTATTTGTTAAGGCATTCATCCTGAGTGGAGGAGTGCTAATGAATTTTATGACTGCTGTTATTATTTACTATATTTTGATGTCAATATACGGTTTTTACTTTCTTTTTCCTAGTGAGGTTAAAGGATATGATCCATTATTTGGAACAGTTCAAACGGAGATATTTGGAGATTTAGAATATACAGAGCTTTCTGAAGATGGTAATGCCGTTAAGTCAGGTTGGCCTAAATCAGGCTTCATTAGATCTATGGGACTAGAGATCGATGAATTAGATAATGTACTAACTACGATAGAATTCTCAGATTTTGTTAAAAGTAATAAAGAAGAAGAGATCTATGTTGAAATATGTGAAGATCCAGAATTTACAAAATGTGATATTTATAGTGCTGAAGTTTCAAAAGAAGGCCTTGTAGGTATTGTTTTAGTACCAAATGCACAAAAATATGTTGAGTATACTGGTTTTGAAAAGTTCACAGCTGGTTTTATACATTCATTTAATATGATCCATTTAGGTGTGGTTCATATTGGTCAGATATTTACTCAAGCATCAGACACAGGGGATTATTCTAAAGCTGTAAATACATTCTCTGGTCCAGTAGGTTTATATTTTATAGTGGATTTCCTAAAAGAATTAGGCTTCAGCGGGATCTTAGATCTAGTTGCAAACTTAAGTCTCACTCTTTTTATAATGAATATTCTTCCTATACCTGCTCTTGATGGGGGTAGGATAATGCTTGTATTCATTGAACAGCTATTAGGAGATAAGTTCAATAAAAATGTTGAAGCTTGGCTTATTAGAGTTAGCTTTATTCTGTTGATGGTATTTATGCTAGCTGTCATATTGAAAGATATTGTCTTTATCGATTCATTAAAAGAGCTATTTTAGTTACCCAACATCTTTAATCAATAAAAGGACTCTAAGTTCACAATTGTCATATTTACAATTTGCATGAGTCCGTTTTATGATGTAGATTGTAATAATAATACTTTCTTAGTTTATAAAAACATGCCCGCGAAATTATCAAAAAAAGGCGTTGTAATTCTTGTTATTGCAGTTTTTTTAATTATTATCCCAGGTATAGTAGCCACTGTTTGGCTTTTGACCAGATCTCAGGTTGGGCCTGATGATAGTGGTGCTGCAGATTGTGCGGGTACTGTGACTGGTAATGTTGGAGCTTGTTTTTGTGATGGTGTCCAAGTTGATGGTATGGTATGTTGGGATTTACCAAATGGTGGCTGTCCAGCTGGTTCAATGCCATGCGGCAGTATTGTTTGTCAATATGATCCAACTAGGACTGCTGGACCGGGTTGTTGGACAGGTACAAGTTGTGATACTAGAATAGATGAATTTTGTCCTGACGCTCCACCTCCGGCTGATAATGGTTGTACGACGGCTGCAGAGTGTTTCGGTATGGATTGTGAATATCCTGCAACGACATATTGTAATGCCGTAGCATGTGGTGGAAATGGTGAATGTGAATGTAGAGCTCCAGAACAACAGACGTGCAATCCTGTTTGTACTGGAGTTGATAAAATTCCTTACTGTAATCCACCAGCTTGTCCAGCAGGTATGAATAATTGTGGTACAAGTAGAGAAGGTCATTCTTGTGGAACAAAAATGGAAGATCTATATTGTATATCAGCATGCTCAACATGTGGTAATCCATCAAGAAATTATAGATATTGTGAACCTGGAACAACAGAAACCTACACTTGTTGGGAAACCGGTTGCTCTGGAACAGGCTGTTCAGACGGCACTTCATGTGTAAATGATAGGTGTATTAATCCATCATGTCCTACAGAGTCTGATTGTACATGTCCTATTACACAAACATACACATGTTGGGAGACTGGTTGTACAGGTACAGGTTGCTCAGATGGAACCTCGTGTGTAAATGACAGGTGTGTTAATACAGAATGTCCTACAGAGTCCGATTGTACATGTCCTACGCCACAAACATATACTTGTTGGGAAACCGGCTGTACTGGAACAGGCTGTTCTGATGGAACAACATGTGTAAATAATAGGTGTGTTAATACAGATTGTCCGACAGAATCTACTTGTGAATGTGAAGAAGAACCTTATTGTGGCGATGGTATAGTTGATTCTGGTGAATATTGTGATGATGGTAACGATATTAATGATGATGAATGTAGAAATGATTGTACTGCTTGTGGTGATGGAATATTGCAAAGTGGTGAGGAGTGTGACGATGGTAATGATATCGATGATGATGAGTGCTCTAACGACTGTGAAATACCAGATGAAGATTGGGATATTGATAAATTAGGAAATCCTATATGTATTGAGGGTAAAGAGACTTATGCTGAAATATCTTATGTTATAAGTGTAACGAATTATAGTGATGTTGCAGCGATGTTGGATAAAGTAATTGATGAAATGGAGGATAAAGTTGATTCAGATTGGATCAAAGCAGGTTCCATCAATCCTTCGTATGGTAGAGTTGTTGGTAATACTATCGTATGGGATCTTGACGCGTTAACTGGTAGTTTTGCTGCTGGACAAACAAAGACATTCTCTTACACCTTGGTTGTTCCATCTACTCAATTCGGTCAATACTTGAATACGGCAACAGCTTATCCAGTAGTTGGTGAACCTTTTGATGTTGATAATAGAGAGATAGTAACTTGCGATTCACCATTACCAGATACAGGAATATTTGATCATGCATTAGCAAAAGTAGGAGCAGGCTTAATATTGATATCATTAAGTGGTGCATACTTTATGTCTGACCAATTCGATAATCAAATGTTCAAATATGTTACAAAGATTGGAAGAGTTGAAAGAAGTAGGAAGAAATTCGAGAGGAAGATGACAAAATAAGGTTTTACTTTTTCGTATTATTCATATCTATGGCAAACTTTGGTTTTGTTATGATATAATCCGAAGTCAATAATTAATTATAAAATCTATATTAAATGGCTGTTATTGTACACTCAAGTGAATCAGTAGATAGTGCTTTGAAAAGACTTCATAGAGAGGTTTTGAGAGAAAAGATACTAGAAACATATAGGGATAACGCACATCATGTATCAAAATCTTCAGAGGAAGCACAAAAAAGAAGAGAGTGGGGAAAAATGAAGAGAAGGCGGAGAGCTGCAGCTCGCAGAGCTAGATAAAGTGAGCTTCTTAATTTATTATTAATCTCACAATGTCGGATATCATCAATGATCTTAAAAAAGATATGTTTGCCTCAATTAAGGCTCATGATCAGGTTAAGTCTGGAATAATACAGCTGACCCTTGCCTCCATAAAGAATTTTGAGATTGAAAAAGGTGAGTTTTTAACTGAAGAGGAGATAATTCAAGTTATAAGAAAAGAAACTAAGAAGCTTGATGATTCTATTGAGCAGTTTGAAAAGGCTGGAGAACAAGGTAGAGAACTAGCTGAAACATCAAAACAACAAAAAAGCTATTTAGCACAATATTTGCCCGCATTAATGAATGAGTCTGATATCGAAAAAGCAGTAGAAGAAGTAATTTCCGAAACAGGAGCAGTATCAATGAGAGATATGGGTAAAGTAATGGGTGCTGTCATGGCCAAATTATCAGGTAAAGCTGATGGTGCATTGGTAAAAGATATTGTCATCAAAAAACTTCAAGGTTGATAACATGGTAAAGTTCTTCAAAATAGATCAACTGACCAAATTTGCAAACCAAACTGACACATCAACCATTTTGGATTCTTTAGTGAAATATTTTGAGAATATTCATTTCAATATTGATGTAACTTTTTTAGACCAAAAATCTATAAAAGCCTTAAATAAAAAGTATAGAGGTGTCAATTCTGCTACAGATGTTTTATCATTTGAACCAACAATAGATATTAAAGATCCTAAAGCCGATGTTTTTGTTTGTGTGGATTATATATCCGCAGAAAGAGGGCTTCAGAATAAAGAATTGCTTATGGAAGTTGCTAGGATGATAATACATGGTATTCTGCATGTTATGGGAATGGATCACAACAAGCCTTTTGATGAGAATGATTATGATGATGAAAAAATGTATCTTGAACAGGAGTGTATATTAAATGTAGTATTGAGCAATATAAAGTATTAGTTTAAGAATATGTACTTAATAGTAGGTCTTGGTAATCCTGGAGATGAATATGAAAATACCCCACACAATGCGGGTTTTAAGTTTCTAGATTCCATTAGAAATTTTTTTGGGTTTGATTCACTCTTCGAAGTTTCTGATTGGGAGTACGATAAATATACTACTTCAGATCTTTGCTTCTGTGAGACTAATAACACGAATAGGATAATTCTTGCTAAACCTAGAACTTTTATGAATAAATCTGGTTTAGCAGTAAGAAGCCTTTTGAAAAAATATCAGCTTGATGAATCTAGATCGCTAATTCTAGTGCATGATGATCTTGATATTAAACTTGGGGAGCATAAGATCCAAAGAACTAGAGCACCACATGGTCATAAAGGTGTAGAAAGCGTTCATAATTACATAGAGAATAAAGATTTTTTAAGGATAAGGATTGGTATAGATAATCGAGGCGAATATAAGATCCCTGGTGAAGAGTATGTATTAAAAAAATATAATGAGACAGAGTTAATCACACTTGATGAAGTTATATCTGACTCGATCAAAGCTTTAAGAAGTATAATTGCGATATAAAGATGTTTACTTTTCCATTTGTAAAAAAAGAGTTCAAGATCTTGGAAGAATCTTCTGCTGACAAGGTTCTTTTTACTGGTATTCCAGAGTATCTGCTTCCTTATGTAGTCAGTACATTGTCCGAAGAATTAGATATGAGGGTTTCAGTAAAAGTTTTTAGAGATCTAGGAAGTTTGAATAATTATTTATCGTCTGAAGAAACTCTTTCAAGCAAAGTTTTATTGGAGAAGAATTGTGATTTTAAAGTCGAACCTCTGATAAAGCTCGGCTATAACAGGGTAAAAAGAGTCTGGGAACAGGGAGAAGTTTCGATATATGGAGATGTTGCAGTCTTGTGGCCATATGGCTCAGAAAATGTAGTAAGATTAAGCCTTCTTGGGGATGAGGTCGAGCTGATATCTATTGTAGATGCAGAAACTAGACGGAAAATTAAAGATGTAGATTGTATAAGTCTATTTGAAAATTCAACATCTACAGATGATTCATACAAAGATGTTGTAGTTTACGGTGCAGATAAGAAGGATCTTGGATATGAGATCCTTTTTTTGGAGAGGATACCAATCATTAGTGATCAAGATATCCAACTTCGTATCCCAACAATAGATTTCCATCTCAGACAGATACCATTATCTTCATATTCTGCCATCTCAAGCGAAGCTTTAAGACATATCATTACAGATCTGATAAAAGATAAGTACGAAATATATTTTATTGATAAAGATCGCAAGAGGTATGATGAATGGGAGGGTGTCGGAAGAGATATGTCGCAATTTATCAGATTAAGTGAGGAGAAACTCTCACATATTCCAAAAGGTTATATTGATGAGTGGAATAATGAGGTCATATTGACAAGATATGAAGCTTTCGGTGAGATCGATCTCTCCGATCCGGTCTTAACTCGGGTAATGGAGGAAAATAATAAAAGTTTAACTGAGGAGATCGTAGATAGACGGATAAATACAGATGAGATATTTAAAAAGATAACTCCCGGAGATTATATTGTTCATGAAGATCATGGTGTTGGACGATTTGAAGGAGTTGTAGAAAGAAAAGAAGGCGTATTTCTTAAGATCCAATATTCAGGAAAAGATAGGCTATTTGTACCACTTGTACAATCAAAGAAGATCACAAAATTCATAGGTGCGGGTAGAAAACCGCAATTAACTAGTTTGAATAGTGGTTCGTGGCGTAGGGTAAGAAGGAAAGCAGATGAAGAATCTGAAAGATTAGCTAAAGAATTAATTAAAATATATGCAATTAGACAGGTTAGTGAGCAAGAAATAACGACTGATTTTATTAATGATGAGAAAGTTGATAGTTTTATTGAGGATTTCGAATTCCAAGATACAGAAGATCAAGTTATAGCAACAGAGGAGATATTAAGAGATATCAAAAGTGCGACACCTATGGATAGACTTTTAATTGGTGATGTCGGCTTTGGTAAAACAGAGGTTGCAATGCGTGCTATGTTCTCAGTGATCCTAAGAGGTCAACAAGTGATGTTTTTGGCTCCGACAACGGTTCTTGTTGAACAACATAGAGCTTTATTAGAGGAGAGAATGAGTAAATTCGGTGTTAAGATATCTGCATTATCTCGGTTCCTTAAAAAAAATGAAAGAGAGAAGGTTATACAAGAATTGAATGATGGAAAGATCGATCTAATAGTAGGTACTCATAGTTTGTTTAGTGATGAAGTGAAGTTGAAGGATCTTGGGCTGATCGTGATCGATGAAGAGCAGAAATTTGGTGTGAAGCAGAAAGAGCTCTTAAAACTAAAACGATTGGAATGTCATGTTTTATCGATGTCGGCTACGCCAATACCTAGAACTTTAAATATGGCTCTTTCAGGTATTCGTGATATCTCTGTTATTAAAACTGCTCCATTAGGCAGGAAACCGATCATCAATAAATATGCTTCTTTCGATTGGCAACTTGTTAATGAAGCGATCTCAAAAGAGTTAGATCGAAAAGGCCAGATCTATTTTTTGCATAATCGAGTAAAAAATATCGAGGAATATGCATTAAAGATCTCAAACTATTTTCCAGATGCGGTTGTAGAAGTAGCTCATGGTCAATTATCACCTGAGAGATTGAGCTCCATTATTTATAAATTTGGAAAGAGGGAGATCGATATCCTTGTTTGTACAACAATTATTGAAAATGGTATTGATATGCCAAATGTTAATACACTCATTATTGATAGATCTGAAATGTTTGGATTATCACAGCTATATCAGATAAGGGGCAGGGTGGGTCGTTCAGATAAACAGGCGTATGCCTATTTCTTCTATAATAAACTTGTTGGTAGGTCTGCGGAAAGATTAGACTCACTAGGAGAAGCCGAGAGGTTGGGATCCGGCTTTGTTGTTGCAAGTAAAGATATGGAAATTAGAGGTGTAGGGGAGATACTAGGGAGAAAACAGTCTGGATCAATTTCTGCAGTAGGTTACGGAATGTTCTTAAGTATGTTACAAGAGAAGATCGCATCATTGAAATCTGGATTGAAAATTTTGTCTTGAGGGGATCTTTGTTTCGCAAGTCAAAAAAAATCGATCTTTCAGTTTTTAATTAAGCAAATAGTAAATAGAATAGCTTCTTTTTGTATACTACTGGCTGTTAGATATCTATCTATTTGAATAAGTCATAAGTGCGATTGAATAAGTGCTTATAATATAGACAATAAACGGGTTTAAGATAATATTTGGTAAAAGTTAATTTTCAATTATATGATGTATTATTATGTCCCAAGTCCTATACCGAAAATACAGATCTCAAACATTTGACGAACTTATAGGTCAAGCTCACATTACAGATATTCTCAAAAAAGCAGTTATAAATGGTGCTATTTCTCATGCATATCTTTTTGTTGGATCTCGTGGGACTGGTAAAACTAGTACTGCACGAATCCTCGCGAAAGCGATCAATTGTCACAATATAACAAAAGAGGGGAATCCCTGTAACCAGTGTGAATCTTGTAAAGCAATAACAGATGGAACATTTTTGGATCTTATTGAGATCGATGCGGCTTCAAATCGTGGTATAGATCAAATTCGAGAATTGAAAGAAAGGATCGAGTTCTCTCCAGTAGAAGGTAAGTACAAAACATACATTATTGATGAGGTACATATGCTTACGACAGAGGCCTTCAATGCGCTTCTGAAAACTTTAGAAGAACCTCCAGCACATGTAGTTTTCATCTTAGCTACAACTGATGCTCACAAGTTGCCAGCAACAATACTTTCAAGGTGTCAAAGATACGATTTCCATCTTGGTTCTGAAGAGCAGGTAGCACATGTGATCAAAGTATCTTCTGAAAATGAAGGTATAAAGCTCTCTCAAGGAGCTTTAGATCTGATAGCACAAAATGCAAAAGGAAGTTACAGAGATGCATTATCTCTTCTTGATGTTGTTGTAAGCGGACAACTTGAAAGTGATAAACCAAACGAAGTAAGTGAGAATGAGGTGCGAAGTGCCTTAGGAGTTCCAGATTCAACAATGGTTTACTATTTGCTGGAAAAGATCGTGTATGGAGAAGGGAAGGAAGCACTTGCCTTGATAAAAGAATTAGATACAAAAGGTGTGAACTTTCAGCAGTTCATTCAACTTACTTTAGAGACATTGCGTGGGATCCTTATTGATAAGATACAAGGGAATGAAGATAGTGAATATTCATTTGCATCTAGTTTACACCAAAATGACATCGTTAGATTGATAACTCAATTTATTGAGGCTGAAAAACAGCTTAGAACTGCATCTTTGCCATCTCTTGTACTTGAATTGATAATCGCTCAATCAATGCTTTCTACTGGTGATGAAGTAAAAACATTATCGGAAAGGACAAAAAAACCAGTAAGAAGTAAACCAACACCAAATAATGATGGAGGTGATCTAATTGCTAAAGAAAAGAGATCAGATAAGGAGGTTGCGGATGAGGAGTTTAAAAATAGTGATAAAAAATTATCTGATATAAAAACTAAAGACACAAAAGATAGTAGTACTACAGTTGAAAAGAGCATTAAAAAAAGTAAAAAAGAGAATAAAGCTAAGGACTTAAAGAATATAAATGTTTTGGAAAAGGAAGAAGATGTTAATGCTAAAGATCCCAATTCAAATAATAAAAAAAACCAAATAGCTGATGGCGATTCGAGTGAGTTATTTAAGGATGATCCTAGTGAAAAAAATGAAATAGAAGAAGTTCTTAATAATGAGATAATTGATAATAACTCCACTGACTCAGATGAAACCGATCAAAAGATCCAGCTAAAGATTGAAGACATAGAAAATTGTTGGCCTGAAATAATCAAGGGTATACAGAAGTATAATGGCCATCTATATGCATTTCTTAAAGCGGCAAAGGTTACAGAAATTGATGGCTCATATTTAGTTTTAGAAGTGCCATTCAATTTCCATAAGGAGAGAATTGAATCCCCCAAGAGTCGAGAAGCAATAAATGATGTATTTCAGGAGATCATGGGTTCGAAGATCGCAATTAGATGTGATGTAAATGAAACTATACAAAGGAAGAAGGAGTCTACAGCAGATGTTGTTTTGAAAAATATCCAAAGTGTAGCTAACAAGGTAAGTTCAAATAGTGATAATACTTCTGAGGTAGTAAAAAGTTCTGAGAATAGATCTACTGTTAAGCCAAGGAAAGTCAGTAAAAAGATTGAGGCAATATTCGCTGATCTTTAATTCCTTAGCGATCGTCATTGTAATTAAAGTTCAAGTCGACTCTTTTATCAATTAAGACTAAGTTAATGTAGAATTAACTAATCTTTGATGTTAGAATTCTGCTGGTATTTCTATAAAGAAATCCAGAATGAAATAAATAAATAAACTTATAAGATATTAAAATGGCAAATCCATTTGGTCAGGTGAAAGATCTCTACAAATTACAAAGAGAAGCTAAACAGATGCAAAAAAAACTTAGAGAGAAAATGCTTACTGGAGAATCTAAAGATGGAAGGATCAAGATCTATATGAATGCAGCACAAGAGTTTGAAGATCTTTTTATTGATGATTCCTTATTATCACCAGAAGATTTTGAAACATTAAAAACAGGTTTTAAACAAGCATTTAAAGATTTCCAAAAGAAGCTTCAAAAAGAGATGATGAAAGATATGGATCTAGATAGCTTGAGAGGTATGTTAGGTCAGTAAAATTATTATAGATCTTGAATGTCAGCATATTTACCTCGTTCTGTAGAAAAAGTAATTGAGGAATTTGAAAAATTACCAGGTGTTGGACCGAAATCAGCCGCTAGAATGGCTTATCATTTCATTCGTTCTCCTTATAATGATGCAACCGTTTTGGCAGATGCTCTGAAAGAAATGGATGACAAGATACTATATTGCAATAAATGTTTTAATGTTTCTGAGACTGAAATATGTCAAATATGTAATAATCCGTTGAGAAATTCAGAATTACTTTGCATTGTTGAAGAGCCTTTGGATGTTGTTGCATTAGAGAAATCAGCGATCTATAACGGTTTATATTTTGTTTTAGGTGGTGTTATATCTCCTGCAGATGGGATCGGACCAGAGGAATTAAGATTCACTCAATTGAGAACTCGGATCAAAACTCTTTTAGAAGAAAGCAATGGAAAAGAGCCTGAAATTATTATTGCAACCAATCCAAGCTTAGAAGGGGAAGCAACAGCTGCGTATATAACAGATAGTGTAAAGGAGGTAGATGGTGAGAGCAGAATTAAAGTAACAAGAATTGCAATGGGACTTCCTACTGGTGCAGATCTAGAATATGCAGATAGAACAACGCTAAAAAGAGCTTTAGAAGGCAGGAGAGGTGTGTAGGACAGTCCAAATGAGTTAGCTAGAAAGTTCGTCATTAACAGATCAATTTAATAAAAGATCAGGTAGCAACCATCAGCTTATTTTTTCCTGCTATAATATCCACATAAATTTGGTAATTAAAGTTATGAGATTACGTCTTTACAATACGCTAACAAGACAGCTTGAGGAGGTTATTCCTTACGATGAAAAAACTAATACAGTAAAGATGTATAACTGTGGACCAACAGTTTATAAAAGACAGCATATTGGTAATTACCGTGCTTTTTCCGAATGGGACATACTTCATAGAGTATTGATCTATCTGGGTTATAAAGTCGAGCGAATTATTAATATGACCGATGTTGGTCATATGACAGAAGATGATGACTTTGGTGAAGATAAAATGGAAAAAACAGCAAAAGCTACAGGTAAAGATCCTTATACAATAGCTGATGAAGTAATTGTGACCTTTTTAGAAGATCTGAAAACATTGAATATCTTACATCCTGACGGAACAAAGATCACCGAAGATAATATTGATCCAAAGAAAGTTAAGGAGCATAGATGGACAAGAGCAACAGAGTATATAAGTGAAATGATCGAGACAATAAAGCGTATAGAGAAGGGTGGGTTCACATATATGACTGATCAGGCTTTATATTTTGATGTTACAAAGTATCCAGGATATACAGAATTAAGTAGGCAGAATTTATCTGAGAAGGAGACTGGTGCAAGAGATGATGTAAATGTTGATCCTAATAAAAAGAATCCTGCAGATTTCGTTTTATGGATGAGACTGGTTGGTAAATATAAAAATCATATTATGAAATGGGATTCTCCTTGGGGAGTAGGATTTCCTGGTTGGCATATTGAATGTACCGCTATGGGAAGTACAGAATTAGGAGAGCATATAGATATCCATACGGGTGGTATGGAACACATTGGAGTTCATCATAGCAATGAAAGAGCTCAAAATTACGGGGCTTTTGGACATGATGTTGTAAAAATGTGGGTTCATAATGCCTGGCTTGTTGGTAAAAAGGGAGAGAAGATGTCGAAGAGTAAAGGGAATGTTTATTCGATATTAGATCTTTTAGAGATGGGATATACAGGTTTAGATATTCGTTACTACTATCTCTCTGTAAAATATCGTAAACCTCTCTACTTTAGTATTGGAGGACTTGAAAGTTCTAGGTCATCAAGGTTAAGTCTTGTAGATAAAGTATCTGAGATAATAGCTGGGTTGGATAATTCGGGGTCTAAACAAAGTAAGGGTGAGATAATTAAAGAATATGATGACAGATTTATCGAGTCTATAAGCAATGATCTAAATATTCCAGAAGCCTTTGCTGTGATGAATGACATGTTAAGCTCTGATAACTCAAGTGCAGATAAGATCGCCACATTGAGATCATTTGATAAGGTTTTCGGATTAGATCTCATTGAGGAAGCTAATAAAAGAAAGTCGCAGAATACAGATATAGATGAAAGTGAATTGCCTGAGGCAATAAAAAAGTTAGTTGAAGATAGAAAAAGATCTCGTGAAGAGAAAAATTTCACGGAATCTGATAGATTAAGAGATGAGCTAACAAAAATGGGATACTTAGTAGTTGATACTGAAGATGGTCAAAAAGTCACCAAGATAAGTTAATTATTAAAAATTCTTGATTGCTTGGTTACTAGGTTCGGGCTTTATTTAAATATTTATTAGAAGTGAGTAATTGTACTGTTGAGATCGATCGTGCAAAAGCTGAAAATATTGCTAAAGATCTTGTTAAAGAAGGTTTTGTTGATGATGGGATAAAGAGTCAATACGAGATATTTCGCTTTAAGAAAAATGGGACTTCTATAATTTATTATTCAAGTGGGAAGCTACTTCTTCAAGGAAAGAATGCTCAGGAATATCATGACAAGATCTTTGGACAGAAGATTGAGAGGTTTGAAGCAACTATTGGTAGTGATGAGGTAGGAAAAGGAGATTATTTTGGTCCAATGGTTGTTGTAAGTTGCTATGCTGATAGTGATACACAGAAATATCTAAAAGATCTTGGTGTTACGGATTCTAAAAAATTATCTGATGTAAAGATAATTGAACTTGCAGAAAAAATAACAAAAAAAGTTGATCATGAAGTTGAAATAATTCAGCCATCACAGTTCAATGAATTGATCAGACAGTATAAAAATATCGCCATTGTACTGGCTAAAGCACATTCAAAAGCATTAAATAAACTATTCAATAAGGTTCGTGAACAAGATCTTCCTCTAGAAAGAGTAGTTGTAGACCAATTCTCGAAAAGTAAAAATAGGCTATTAAATGAACTCGGTGATTCGATAGATATGAAAATTGATCAAATGCATCATGCAGAATCAAACAATATTGTTGTTGCTTCAGCATCGATCTTAGCTAGATGGATATTTCTTGATGAGTGGGAAAGAATGCAAGATAAATATAATTTTGTATTCCCTAAAGGTGCGTCAGATGTTATAGGGCAGGGGAAAGTATTTGTTGATGAGTTCGGTTCGAATGAGTTAGAAAAAGTTGCGAAAGTTTTTTTCAAAACGACTAAGTCAATCCTAGAGAATGAACTATTGTAAACCCTCATACTAGCGCCATTCTACTATTGAATTATCTATCTTCTTTAGCTACTATTTACATATAGTTTAATTTTATAGACAGCCTATCGTGCCAGACAAAAATAAAAATTGGAAGAATAATAAGAATTCCAATAAATATGTAAAAGGTGGCTATTCTAAGTATCAAAAGCAGAATAGAACCTCAGAGAAACCTCAGTATAAGAAAGCTCCTAATAAAAAAGATAATTCATCAAATAATTATAAAAAAGATCAAAACAATAAGTTCAAGCCAAAACCTGTTTTAAATAATGCACCTCGTAATGCAGATCAACCCATAAAAAGTTTTTCAAAGAGCACACCAAGTACGATCTCAAGATCAAAATTGCAAAAAGGGGATTATGTGATTCCAGACGCTCATTTTTACCAAATTCTCGTTATTTTGATGATATTTTTCAATCTCTTAGGTTTAGGAGTTCTTATTTATAATCAATACAACGGACAACTAATTGAAAGACCAGTCATTTTGACACAGATAGGTGGAGAGTCTTCTTATCAGAGCTGTTTGAATTATTGTGAGAGATACGCAACAAGTGATGACCTCGTAAAAGATCCCGTAAATCAATATGTGAACGAGGAAAACAATTTCCAAGTTTCATTAGGGCAAGAATTTATTGTAAGTAAAAATACCGAAATAAATGCCCTTGATTTCGAGGTACCCGGAACTGAGTGTGGAACTGTTATTAGAATGATCTTTGTAGATCCAAAAGGTGCATCACTGGATCAATGGATAGTGAACAATTATGCTGATTTCGATAAGCAACTGATGAATGATAGAATTCTAGACTCTGTTTCGTACAAAGTATTTACTCGTTCAGAGGTTATGAGCGATAAGAATTTCTTTGAGCTTGATGATCAAATTATTGAGCTTTCTTACGAATATACAAAAGGAACCGGTTGTAGCTATAACAATGATGAGATTCTTGTAGAGCAATTTGTTGATAGTTTACGAAAGAATAATTAAAAGTTCATTTTATAGTAGTTAAATAGGCCATTAAGACAGGGCTATAGTTAAGCCCTGTTTTTGTTTAGATAGATTTGTATCCATGAACACGCATCTGAGTAAAATATTTGGTCTTATGATTGCTAATTATTTGTAGTAAAATGCACCATATGGAAGATAGAAATGTGATTTCGGTATTCAAATTAAACAAGGTTTTTAAACAGTATAAAAAAGAACCAGGACTTGCTGGAGCGATAAAAGGCTTATTTAAAAGAGATTATTACGATATTAATGCTGTAAGAGAAATATCTTTTGACATCGAACCAGGTGAATTTGTAGGTTTTATTGGACCAAATGGAGCAGGTAAGACAACAACATTAAAGTGCTTATCAGGGCTACTTTATCCGACAAATGGAGTTGTTAATGTTCTAGGATTCACCCCATGGAATAGAAAGAGGGAATTTTTAAAGCAGATCTCATTAGTGATGGGGCAGAAAAATCAGTTATGGTGGGATCTTCCAGCAATCGATTCATTTATGCTAAACAAAGAGATTTATGAAATACCTCAGGATAAGTTTAAAACAAGGCTCGAAGAGCTGGTTGATCTATTAGATATCGAGGATATTATCGATGTCCAGGTTCGCAAGCTTTCTCTAGGTGAGAGGATGAAATGTGAACTGGTTTCATCTCTACTTCATAATCCAAAAGTTGTATTTCTTGATGAACCTACAATTGGTTTGGATGTAGTGATGCAACAGAAATTAAGGAACTTCTTTAGAAATTATAATAAGAACTTTGGAACGACAATAATGCTAACCAGTCATTATATGGATGATGTTAAAGAACTTGCAAAAAGAGTCATAATTATTGATGATGGTAGTGTTGTATATGATGGAGAGTTAGAAAATCTCGTTAAAAAGTATGTGAAGTATAAAAACATTAGCTTTGTTGTGAATAAAAAAATAGCTCGAGAAGATGTTGAGACTTTAGGAGAGTTGGTTGAGTTTGAAGGTCACAATATTATCATATCTGTAGATAGGGAGGATGTTCCTGCTGTTTCAGCAAAGATCTTAGGAAGTCTACCGGTTGAAGATCTAGACATTAGAGAGATCCCATTGGATGATGTTGTTAGGAAGATATTCAGTGAGAATGGGCATTGAACGAGAATTATTATTTGTTGGTAACTTTTGATCCTGATTTTTTAAGTGCTTTTTCAGCTAATTAATAGTTATATGTGTGTTTTTGTTATGATATAATCCTTGGGTTAAGGAGATATTGTTCTCTATCCGTGATATTTTTTAGAATAGAGCAGATTTAAAACCGAATACGAATTAGGAGGGATGCCAGAGCGGCAGAGCCGATACAGTAGAGCGAGCCGAAGGCGAGAGATACAAGGTATCGAGTACGTTCCGCTCTGAAGATACAGTGTAAATAGAATAGAGTAAGGCAGATTTAAAAACCGAATACGAATTAGGAGGGATGCCAGAGCGGTCGAATGGGACGGTCTTGAAAACCGTTGTGCGCGCAAGCGTACCCAGGGTTCGAATCCCTGTCCCTCCGCCATGTAAAGACCCGACCTTTTCGCCACGAATACAAAGAACAAAAAGTCATTTTTTATCTATTTAAGAACTAATTTTATATGTTTTTGATCTTAAATAAGTTAAAATTTATCTATCATTTAATGGGGATCTGATATGGATGTAAAAACTTTTCAAGGAGATTTTTTTGAAATTGGAAAACAACTAGGAGAGCTTTACAAAAAAAATGGAATGAACTTTGATGGTGTAAAAATTGATCCTGTTATATATAAGGATCAAAAAGCAATTTATGAAAAACATTATCCTGAAATGCTAGATGAGTTTAGGGGAATGGCTGTAGGAGGAAATTTTGATGAAAATAAACTTATCTATGATTTCATAACACTTGAAAGTAATTGCTATAGAAAGCAATTTGGATTGGATAAAGCTTGTACAATATTCGGTTATAAGAAGGGAAAGGATCTCTTTGTTGGTAGGAATTATGATTGGATCCCAGAGGCAGGTAGGATTTTCGAAACTTATAAAGTAATTAATCCTAAAAAATATTCCTTTATAGCTGTTACTGATATGGCAGTAGGTGATCTAGAAACAGCAAAACCTGAATATCTTTTCTATTACCCTGATGATGTAATAAATGATCAAGGACTTTTTGTCGGTATAACATTTGCTTTTGCAGATCAATGGTCTTATGGGATCTCTTGTTATTACATGACAAAGCTTATTGCTGAAACTTGTAGAACAGTGCAAGAAGCTATAAATGTATTTAATAATGTTCCAATATGTTGTCCAAAGAATTTCTTTATTGCTGATAAATATGGTGACATGGCTGTTGTAGAACATACCTCTAAAAAGTTTAGAATAGTTACACCAAAAGATAATGTCCTAATTCAGACAAATCATTATGTTGATCCAGAGTTAGCCCAAGAAGATACAGTTTTAAAGAGAATACCTCAACATAATACTTATATTAGATATTACGAAACCTTACAGAAAATTGGTATTGAAAAAGATAAATTTGATCATGATAGTATTATTGAGATCTTGGGAAGGCCCGGTAGTTACACTTGTCAAAACTTCCCAGGGATAAAAACGATTTGGACATTGGCTTTGTATATGACGAATGGAAGATATAGTATTTATTGGGATTTGTTCGAAGAAAGAAAATCGGAAGAGATCAAAATTTGATCTAAATCATTATTGTGTGATAATCCCACTTTCTACCTTAAATTACTTTCTTCTGGCTAATACAAAACAAACTCAAATATTTTTCATTTGAATCCGTTTTCATATAGTTTTAATATCTCGTTAATAAAATAATAATACTGATAATGGATAATATTAATTATAAGATCCACCTTTTTCAAAAGGAGTTAATTCGTAAACTTTCATTTGTTGAGCAAGCTAAGTTCAATGAGCTTCTAATTGATGGTCTTGAAAGTGAGCATATGAATTATCATCTTAAAAAGCTTGTATCTTTAAAATTCATTAAGAAAGTAGGTAATTCATATTCATTAACCGACACCGGTAAAGATTATCTAAATATGCTTGATGATAATGTTAATATGATTGAAAAACAGCCTAAAACCTCAGTTTTATTGCATGTTATTCGTAAAAACAAAAATGGGGAAGTTGAACAACTTGTTTCAAAAAGAACCATTCATCCATACAAAGGTAAAGTAGGTCGATTGACAGGAAAAGTTAGATTCGGAGAAACATTGCAAGAGGCAGCGGAGCGTGAACTGTACGAAGAGACCGGATTAAAAGCTACCAGTTATACATTAGAAGAGGTTTACCATAAAATTCGTACTGATGACAAGGTTGAGGTAGTACAAGATGTGTTATTTTATCGTTTTTTTATAACCGGAATTACTGGAACTCTAATTGAAAATACTCCTGTTCAACAAAATCTTTGGGCTAGCTCGAAAGATTTAGATAAACTCGATCTTTTTGACGATTTTGTAAGTGAAGATAGGGATCAACCGAATAAATTCAACTTTACAGAAAGCAAAAAGGTTTCTGAAGGTTTTTAATTGATCTCGATCAGTAAGTTTCCAAATCGAACTATTGCATTAATACTCACTCAATCCTTTCCTGTTATAATCTCTCATGTATCAAATTGAGTCATTAAAAACTGCACTTTCAGATCTACCCAAATTCCGGTATAAACAAGCATATAAGGCACTTTTTATAGATCTTTGTGATGACT
>CAZINM010000014.1:9711-19823 GCA_964540605.1 uncultured Candidatus Saccharibacteria bacterium | reverse complement strand
CTTTGAATGCTATTATTGAACAAATTAGACAACAAGTAACTTCTCTGAGATTTAATCCTGATGACGCTATAGAAAAAATACAATCAGCAACTTTCGATAGGATTCAGAGAGGTCTTTATTCAGTAAATTCCGTTATGGAGTTTATGCGTAAAAATTTAATTAGCGCAGATCAGGGCACTATCTTAATTGATAAAACAAAAGAGCCTAATTTTTTGTATGATTCGTATATTCGTGTTAGAGATGGAAT
This sequence comes from uncultured Candidatus Saccharibacteria bacterium, assembly GCA_964540605.1. Classification (GTDB taxonomy): domain Bacteria; phylum Patescibacteriota; class Dojkabacteria; order SC72; family JAHDCA01; genus CAZINM01. The sequence goes on along the minus strand of CAZINM010000014.1, from coordinate 19,576 downwards.
TGTTGATAGATCTCCAATACCTATCAACCAAAAATTGTTTTATGAGGTTTTTAGAATCAGAGCAGACTAATTATATAAAGAGAAATATCGTAGAGAAATTTTATCAATTACCTGAAGAAGAAAGAGATTCTTTTATAAGACAACTTGTTGCTAAAGGGTATACTTTTTTAATACCTATTGAGTTTTTACCTGATGATGTTATTTGATTGTAATCTTTAAATCTTCACAATCCATTCCTGTTATAATCTCCCATGAATCAATTTGAATCACTTAAAAAAGTACTCTCAGATCTACCCGAATTCCGATATAAACAGGCTTATAAAGCTCTTTTTATAGATCTGTGTGATGATTGGAGTCAAGTGAGTGTATTACCTATTCAAACAAGAGAGAATTTATCAAAAACTTTCCCAATTATTAAGTCGGACAGAGTTATATTTTCAAAAAGCGAAGATTCTCAAACCGATAAAATATTAATTAAACTTGATGATGGTTCATTAGTAGAGTCTGTCTTAATGAAGTATGGTACACAGAGAAATACGGTCTGTGTTTCAACTCAAGTTGGTTGTGCAATGGGTTGTGCGTTTTGTGCAACAGGTAAACTCGGTTTATCACGAAATTTAACAGATTACGAGATCGTTCAACAGGTACTTATTTTTTCAAGGCATCTTAAACAATTGGATCAAAGAGTTAGCAATGTTGTATTTATGGGAATGGGGGAGCCTTTTGAGAATTACGATAATGTAATATCTGCAGTAAGAATTCTAAATGATCATGATGGTCTAAATATCGGTGCGAGAAAGATCTCAATATCGACCTGTGGACTTGTACCTGAAATATTAAAATTTACGAATGAAGATCTGGAAGTTAATCTGGCAATATCTTTACACTCTGCAGATCAACAAAAGAGAGAGGAATTTATGCCAATAGCTCATAAGTATTCAATTGAGCAACTAATTGACTCAATTGATACTTATATTAGATCTACAAATAGAAAAGTAATGATCGAGTACATTCTGCTAAAGGGTGTCAATGACAGTAAAGAAGATTCTATTGATCTGGTAAAGCTTCTAAAAGGGAAATTATGTATGGTCAATTTAATAGGTTACAACGAAACAGGTGAGTATGAGTCACCTGAAAGATCTACCATAGAAGATTTCAAACAAGTTCTATTGAAGGGTGGGTTGGAGGTAACTCAAAGGTATAGGTTTGGTTCAGATATAAAAGCAGCTTGTGGTCAGCTTGCTGCGAGTAATAAGAATATATAATGCATTACTTTTGTAAAGTTAGTAAAATTTCTCTGCTAAAGATCAAGTAAAAAAGATTAAAATTTCATACGGAATTGATAAATGCAGGCTTTAGATTTTGATAGAGATAAATATATAACTATTGCTGTTGACGGTTTAGATGGCTCAGGTAAAGGTGCTTGTGTAGGGAAGATGTCGGAGATCATTACCTCTAAAGGTTGCCCAGTTATAATCTCAGCTTATCCAAATTACGAATATCCTTGGGGAAAATTTTTGGATCATTTACTACATGAAAATGATGAAGGTTTAAGTTTAGATGATAGACTTCTTGTATATGCTCTTAATAGACTAGAAACTGTTCAAGTAATTCAAAATATTGTTAAAACCTACATAGATGTTTATGGTAGGGTATGTGTGCTTTTTGATAGATACCCAACTTCGGCAATGTTAACTTTGTCTTATTATAAAATATCTAAAGGCATAGATTTCTCAATACAGAAACTTCTTGATGAGTATCTTCCAAAGATGTGGGAGGTTGATAAATACTTTATAGAATATCTTAACTTACACCAGACTCCTGTGGTAGTGCCAATTTTAGATGCAGAACAAACTATGTCGAGGTTGTTACATGATACGAATAGAAAAGAGCTTGATTCATACGAAAAAAGTGATGTCCAAGATCTGGCTAGAAGTTTATATCTTAAAGCTTCACAAATAGAATCTAGAATTATTACTTTTTCTCAATTCGATGACTCTCTAGGTAGATATATGACTATAGAAGAGAATGCTAATATGGCTTTATCCCTGACATGGCCATCAGTTATAAAGGATAAAGTTGTAAGTAAAAAAGCTCCTATTCATGAAATAGGTTTCGATCCTACACTAGTTGATAAAGAAGCTTTGAGTATTTTGCTAAATGAACAAGGTAGTTCGGATCTAAAAAGATTTGACCCATATAAATAATTAAGCCATTAAGTAATATGGATCTTCAGCTCTCAGATGATCAAAAAAAAGTATTAGATTCATTAACCGATTGGTTTGATGATAATTCATCTCCATACATAACTGTAGGTGGATATGCAGGTACTGGTAAAACAACATTGATCTCTGTTTTTCGAAATAAGTTGTATGAGAAGGATAAAAAATTAAAGGTTGCATTCTGTGCATACACTGGAAAAGCAGCACGAGTTCTAGAAGGAAAGTTATCGCAACAAATGGCGTTATATAGTCAGGATTCTGTAAGTACTATCCATTCACTTATATATTCTCCAGTTGTTAATGATAAAGAGGAGATCGTTGGTTGGGAAAGAAAAGATGAAATTGAAGCTGATCTGATAATAATAGATGAAGCCTCGATGGTTGATGGGAACATATGGAAGGATCTAACAGTTTACGGTATTAGAATAATTGCGATAGGGGATCATGGTCAACTACCACCAATAAGAGGGAGTTTTAATCTAGTTGAAGATCCGATGCTTCGACTTGAGCAGATACATAGGCAAGCACAAGGGAATCCAATTATCGAGCTTTCAATAAAAGCTAGAAATGAAGGTGTCATTCCCATTTCGGATTATTCAGATAAAGTCAGAAAAATAAATAGCCAAGAGTCAGATATTTCTGAATTTATTGATGACCTCTTAATGACATATGATGAAAATATGCTTGTACTTTGTGGATATAACAACACCCGTGTGAAGTTAAATCAACATATTCGTCAAATTTTTGAACTTAATTCACCACTTCCAGAAGTCGGTGATAGAGTGATATGCCTTAGAAATAATCATTCGGTAGGAATTTTTAATGGGATGAATGGCGTAATTGAGCAACTTGAAGATGAGGATGATGAGTGGTATTACGCAGTGATCGATCTGGGGGATGGGTTACCAAAGTTTCATGGATTAGTTCTAAAAGAACAGTTTGGGAATCAAGAGAGTATGAATTTCACAGGTAGAAGATCCTATACTTTAAAAGGAGATCTTTTTGATTTCGGTTATGCTGTTACAGTACATAAAGCTCAAGGTAGTCAGGCTAAGAAAGTCTTATTATTCGAGGAGAGATTTTCGAAAATGGATGATGAGATGTGGCGAAGATGGCTATATACTGCGGTAACTAGGGCAGAGGAGGAGTTGTACATTGTTGGGCATTAAAAAAATACCAGTTTTAAACTCAATCTTTCTGTGCCTAGTAATACAATTCTGATTGTCATAAAATTAGGATATATTATTTTTTATTGATCCATCATGAAGGATTTTTTAAATTATCTTAGAGAGCAAGGCGTTGTAGGTCTTGCAGTAGGTTTTATTCTTGGTGGTGCTGTCTCCAATCTAGTATCAGCAATTATTGAGGATCTTATAAATCCCCTTTTAGGTTTGTTACTAAATAAGGCAGAGGGATTAACATCACTTGTAATCAAGATAGGGGAAGCAGAATTAACTGTAGGTCATCTGATCTCTGTCTTTATCGATTTCACAGTTGTATCATTGGTCGTTTATTTCTTGGTGAAGAAATTGAATGTTGAGAAGTTGGACAAAAAGAAATAATGGCTGAAATTATGAATAGATCATTTTACATCTAGTTCATCATCATCTTCTTCAATCACCTTCTCCCTGATTGCAAGTTGAGATATTGCGATAATAAGTATTCCAACGACAAGCATGATAACAGCATGCTTGTTTGTTATTGAGATAACCATTGAACTAGCTTTATTGAAAATCAAAGTTATAAATGATGGAAGCTCCTCAAGTGATGGTATAGACATGTTCTCTCTTATTTGGTTGATATTTATAATCGAATCAAAAGGTAAATATTTGTAACCAAATAGGGTATATAAAGGTCCTAAAGTCAAAGATAAACCGATCAAAAAGAAACCGTATCTCCACGATCGATTAGATAAGATCAACAAAGCAGACAAAACTACACATACAATAAGCAATTTCTTGGGTAAAGTAAGAAGTTGCTGATATAAATAAGGAATATTATTTGCTGAAAGTTGCTCCAGATCAATAATATTAAGGCTATCAGAAAGTTTTATAATATCTGTAGGATCTATGATATCTGAGAAAACTCCTAATTTTTCATCATAAAGATCATTGATGAAACCTAGATCTTTAAGTATATCTTCTGAAGATGTTTCAATTTTCACATTGTCTGATCTACCTTCCAACCAATCATAAATGGTATCAACTGTTGGATCAACAATTTCATCAAACGCTTCACCAGCCAGATGATCCTCCATTAGCTTCTTTGATAGCTCTTCATTAATCAAACCTGAAAAAGGTGTTTCTACGACTGAATAAAAGTTGTCAACAATATATTCTACATAAGCCTCTTTCACTTGTTGATCAGTAAGCCAATCTTTTAGGTTTTGCTTATCACTTAGGATATTTCCAAGGTTGTATGTAAATATCATTAAATAGGCGATAAGTGCCAATTGGATGGTAATAACTATCGAGGTTACTATGTTAAAGATTTTTGATATGGCTCGCATAATTAATGAATAAGCAAAATATATCTATAGTATAAATGATTTTTCTCCTTTGCGATATTGGTGAGATTTTCGAAAATTTAAAGTAACAGTTGCTGATGTATGTAGTTAAATGTACTATATAAATATGATTTTGCTGAAATTATATATATTACAAATTTCATGAATGTTTCTGATCTACTTATTAAGTTTCTGCTATCTGTAGGTTTAGGTGCTTTAATGGGCTTAGAGAGGGATGGCAGCTGGAAACATGGTAAAGATCTTAAAGATGTTAAAAAAAGTGCTGAGAATGCTTCAAAGAAGTTCATCTTTATTAAAAAGGGTATACCTGCAACAAGTTTTGGAGGAGTTAGAACATATATCTTGATCTCTTTACTTGGAGGGATAGCAGGGTTAGCTTATTCATATGGTATTCCTACCTTGACATGGATAATTGCGATCAGTTTTGTTAGCTTTATTGTATTCTCCTTTATCCTAAATTACTTTGATAAGAATACTTTTGGACTTACAACCGAGATATCGCTAATTATTAATTTTGTTTTATCATTGCTTCTTTTTGCAACAGACATTTCTATTAAATTAATAGTAGCAATAGCTGTTTTAGATGTTCTCGTCCTATCGATGAAAACTCAGTTGAGAGGAGTTGTGTCAAAATTCTCAGGGAGAGAAGTTATTGATACTATAAAGTTTGTTCTGATCACATCTGTGGTACTACCATTCATGCCAAATGAATTTTATAGTTTTGGAGATATTCCTGTTTTTGGTGAGCTCATAAATGAGAGTTTTGGTACAGAGTTTATAGAGGCGACAAGAATATTCAATCCTTATCAAATATTTTCAATTGTTGTTCTAGTTGTTGGATTGAATTTTGTTGGATATTACGCATCTAAAGCAATAGGCAAAGATAAAAGTATAAGTGTATTAGCTTTGTTGGGTGGGTTGGTTTCAAGCACGGTTGTTACAGAAGATATGGCGAGAAGAAGTAAGAAAAGTAAATCTGTCAGAATGAAAAAAGTTTATCTTGCTGCAACTGCCTTAACGAACCTAATGAGTTTCATAAGGGTAATTTTTATTGTTGTTCTTATTAATTTTGATTTTGCTAAAGATTTATATCTTCCTTTGATGACAATGTCAGGGGCATTACTTGTATGGTTTGGGATCTTACAATTAGGTAAAGAGAAGCAAATTGAGGAGGATGATCGATCTGAAAAAGGTTTCCAATTTGATTCTCCATTCACACTTATCCCTGCATTAAGATTCGGAGCCTTATATCTTGGAGTGATCGTAGTTTCTGAAGTTTCTCTTTACTATCTTGGAAGCTCAGGTTTTATTGTCTCATCAATGTTAGCATCTATGACTGGTCTTGATGCAATAACAGTAACTACATCGACATTGATTGGTGATGGAATTAATATCTCATTAGGTGTTGTCGTTCTAATAACAGCAGCATGTGTAAATCTTCTAGTAAAAGTGCTTTTTGCTGCAATTAGTGGGGACAGATATTTCAGGAAGGTAATTACTCAAATGTTTGTTTCAACAATATTAGTTGGTGTTATTTCTATGCTTGCCGTGATAAACTTATGAATAAATCTTGTTAGGTAGATAGTTAACAAATGGATGATCAGTTGATCAAGATAAAAATTCCAGATTATGTACAGAAAGTAACCCGAATATTAAAAAAAGAGGGGTTCCAATGCCATCTTGCTGGTGGTGCATTACGAGATGTCGTATTAAAGATCGAGCCAGATGATTGGGATCTTGCAACTGATGCCAAACCTGAGGAGATGTTGAAAATATTTCCCAGATCAGTTTCTACAGGTGCAAAATTTGGTATGGTCTCGGCTTTAGTACCTGGTAAAACAGGGGAGATATTTAATGTACAGGTAACGACTTTTAGAAGTGAAGAACGATACATAGATGGTAGATGGCCGACTGAAGTTCATTTCATTAACAATATCGATCTCGATCTAGGACGGAGAGATTTTACATTCAATGCAATGTCGCTTGATCTAACAAAAGCAGACAATAGTGGAAGCGAAGAAGAACAGGAATTGCCTCTACATGATCCATTTAATGGTCTTAGAGATATCGGATTGCGAGTAGTGAGGGCGGTTGGTACACCTTTAGAAAGATTCAAAGAAGATGGTTTGCGAGGGTTTAGAGCGTGTAGGTTAGCATCACAGCTTGAATTTGATATTGAGGAAGAGACTTTTCAAGCGATCATACAAACGAAGCCGATCTCTGCTCAAGTATCTATGGAACGAATAAGAGACGAATTTATGAAAGTACTTTTACATTCTCCGAAACCATCTGTCGGGATCGATCTGATGCGTCGAACAGGTTTATTGGAGATATTCTTTCCAGAACTGGTGGAGGGATTAGGTGTTGAGCAGAAAGAGTATCATGCTGACGATGTATATTGGCATTCTTTAAAAACTTGCGATATCGCACCAGATGAAGTCAAACTGGCAGCTCTTTTTCACGATATAGGGAAGCCAAGAAAAAGCACTGGAGATGGACATTTTTATGGGCATGATCACGAAGGTGCTGAGATGACTCGTAAAATAATGAAAAGGATGAAATTCTCTAATGCAGAAATTGAAAAAGTATCAAAATTGGTAGCAGGTCATATGTTCTATTATCCTCATGTTACAGAAGATATGGATGAGTCAACAGCAGATAATATCAAAGAACATGAGTGGACAGATGCGGCAGTTAGAAGGTTCATAGCTAGAGTGGGAGAGGAGAATCTTGATGAACTTTTCAAACTTAGAATTGCTGATGCCTCATCTAATCCTAAATCGGCTTATAATCCAGAAGAGATCGAGATATTACAATCTCGCATTTCCGAGATCCGTTCGCAAGATATGGCTCTAAAAGTTACTGATGTTGTAATAAATGGTGATGATCTTATTGATTTGGGTGTACCAAAAGGTCCACAAATTCGTACTATCTTAAATCATCTTTTACAGATCGTGTTAGATGATCCTATCAAAAATAATCGAGAGGATCTTTTAGAAGAAGCAAAAAAATATAATTCTAAACAAGATTAATTTTCAATTAGGATCAATTCGATCTCTCCAGTTTTGATCACAAATTCCTATTGGATATCAATGAATAATCCAGAATGATCTGAACTTAGTATCTTACTTGGTGAAACATGAATACTTATATTACTCATCGCATGGTCAATTGGTAATGCCAAAGGAAATGCTGCAGACCAAGTATAATTGTTTTGTTTAAATATTCCAGAAAATTCTCTTCTAAATATTGGACTGTAAATAGTCGAATTGAAATCTCCCATAAGAATAAAATTGTAGCCATCTTCTTCGATCTGTTCCAACAGTGTTGAGACTTCATTAAAATGATCTATTTGTGCGAAATAATTATTATTACCGAAGGGTGGGTAAGGGTGAACTACAACTAAGACAGTATCATTTAGAACCGTTGTACAAACAGGATATGTAAAATTGTTCTGATCGATCAAATAATCAAATACAGGTTCTTTTGAAAATATAACACAAGTTTTACCACCATAACCTTCGATCGATCTTGGCTCTCCATAAGTTTTCGTAAGGTCTGAGATAATATTTTCGTTTGTTTCAACAATTGCAACTGTATTGATGTTTAGAGATCTAATATATTCAGATATATCATCTCCATTGTTATAGTAGTTCGCATTAATAAAAAATATATCTGAATCAGTTATTAATTCATTTTCAGCAGGTGATATTTTCATCGGGAAGATCGCAATAGCTAAAACTATTTGATAAATAATAACAGGTATGAGAAGTCGCTTATCCAATTGGGGTATTAGCAATCCGAGTGTTAAAAGTAACATAAGAGTTATGAAATATTGAAGCTGAAAATGTGAAAAAAGGTCTATGAAATAATTTATATCTGGTAATAACCTAGACAAAATACTTATTAAAATAATTCCAAAGGTCAAAATATACCAGGTCAACCTTATTACATCCTCTAATATTCGATTTTTTACTTGACTCTCTTTCATGGCTACAATATCTTATATCCATATGTTTCTAAATGCCAGACTTATAAATATAACATTTTTATTTTTTCTTTAAGTTTGGATGAATTAGAATCAACATGATAGAATGAATGGAAGTTATTGATAACTTATAAACTGCCTATATGGAATTACAATTTTGTGGAGCTGCAAAAACTGTTACTGGTGCATGTTTCTTCTTAAAAACTGATCAGCTGAACATACTAGTAGATTGTGGAGCTTTTCAAGGAGACGATGAATTAGAATCTTACAATCGAGAGGATTTCCCCTTTGATCCAAAAAGTATCGATTATTTGATCTTAACCCACGCTCATTATGATCATGTGGGTAGAGTTCCGAAATTAGTAAAAAATGGTTTCAAAGGTAGGATCGTTTGTACTCAACCAACTAAAGATCTAGCAAGAATTGTATTACTCGATTCTGCAAAACTTCAAGAAGAAGAATTTAAAAGATGGGAAACAGTATTAAAAGCATCAAGCGAGGATAATAAGGATCAGGAAGAGATAAAGAGAATTGAAGATGAAAGAGTATTGAAAGAACCATTATTTACAGCAGGAGATGTTGAGCGAGCGATGGAGTTCTTTGATGTGTATCCTTATGGTAATTCAATTACACTTAAAAATGATGTTGAAATTAGATTGCGAGATGCAGGTCACATTTTAGGATCTGCCCTCATCGAAATATGGATAAAGAATAAACTTGGTAGAGTCAGAAAACTTGTATTTTCAGGAGATCTAGGTCAACCAGGTCAGAGGATCGTTAAGGATCCTGACCTTATTAGAGAGGCAGATTATGTTATTGTTGAATCAACTTATGGGAATCGGTTACATCGAAGTAAAGATGAAACGGTTCTTGAGTTCCTAACAATATTAAGAAAAGCTAAAGAAGAGGGTGGGAATGTTTTAATTCCGACCTTTGCGATTGAAAGAGCTCAAGAGGTGATCTATGAAATGAACCTTTTTTACGAGAACAAATTGATCGAGGAATTTCCTGTTTATATGGACAGTCCAATGGCGTTACAAGCCACAGAGATCTTCAAGAAATATCCTACATTCTATGATGAAGATGCAAGAAGACTTTTAGAAAAAGGTGATGATCCATTCAATTTCA
>CAZINM010000014.1:0-9680 GCA_964540605.1 uncultured Candidatus Saccharibacteria bacterium | reverse complement strand
TTAGTTGCAAAGCATGGCGTGGTTATAATGGCAGGTAGTGGTATGTGTACTGGAGGTAGAATAATTCACCATTTAGCGAATAATATTGGTAAGAAAAGTACTCATATCATATTCGTTGGATACCAGGTAAAAGGTACTTTAGGTCGGGCCATTTTAGAAGGTATACCTACTGTGAACTTGAAGGGTAGGAGGATCAATGTGTATGCCCAGATCCATACTCTTGGTGGATTTTCTGCCCATGCAGATATGAGGGATCTTAATTATTGGATCAGAGCTTTCGGACATTCACCAAGACAAGTATTTGTGATCCATGGTGAAGAAACAATTGCAGATGGTTTCGCACAAAGTTTAAGAAATGAGTTACATATTGATACTTATGTACCATCTCATTTGGAGAAAGTTAGTTTAGATTAATTTATATTATTGAATTTATGTCAGAAGTTGATTTTGAAAAATATACTGCTGTAGATCAGATCGTTAGGGATATTAAAGATATTAAGATACAAGGAGCAACTAATGTTGCAATTGCTACTTTTGAGGGTATAAAGCTTTATTTGTCAGATTATAAAAAAGAAGTTCCTTTAGAGGTGTTTTTCGCTGACGTTGAGAAGGTTGGAATTTCGCTTGCGGAGGCTCGTCCTAATGAGCCATTAGCAAAGAACGGTCTTAAATATTTAAGTCATATGATCAGAGTAAAGTTCCCAGGTCTTACATCTATCGAAGAAGCAAAGAAAGCTTATGTGGAACTTAGCGAAGAGTATCTTCAGCTTATTAAAAGCTCAAAAAGTTTAATAGTAGAAAACAGTGAAACAATATTAAAAGGAGTTGATGAGATTGTTACACACTGTCATTCAAGTACAGCAGAGAAAGTTATAATTGAACAATCAAAAAGAGTTAAGGATCTAACTGCGGTATGTACAGAGACAAGACCTTTGTTCCAAGGAAGAATAACTGCTAAAAATCTTTTGGATGCTGGAGTTGATACTACAATGATCGCTGATAGTGCTGTTGAATCATTCATAATTGGAAAAGGTCTGAGGAATACAGATGTTGTATTTCTAGGATGTGATCAGATAACTATGCAGGGAGAGGCAATTAATAAAATTGGAAGTTGGGGAGTTGCTATGGCAGCATACTATGCTAGTAAACCTTTATACATAATGGGTTCGATACTTAAAACTGATGTTAGTACTGTGTACAAACCTGTGCAGATAGAGATGAGAGATGCAAAAGAGTTGTGGCAAGATGCACCAGAAGGATTAAAAATGATCAACCCAGCTTTTGAGATCATTAACAAAGAACTGATAACTGGTTTTCTTACGGAGATCGGACTTGTGAAACCAAATGAGGTAGAAAAAAAGATACATGAGCATTACGGTTGGTTATTTTAGTTAAATTATCTAATTACATAAAATGGCTTTATATTTAAGATCACAAAAACTAGATAGAGAGACAGGGGACTCTTTAAGGATCCTGCTTAATTCTGAAGATGCCAAAAGAGAAGGTATCAATATGTCAGATATTGTTGAGTTCGACTATGGAGAAGCTTCAATTTATACAACAACTGAGATCACAGATACAGAAGTTACACCGGGTACAGTTGGCGTTTTTGAGGATGTATGGATGAAATACCAGATCCCAAATGATTCTGTTGTTTCAATCTCTGTTATGCAAAGACCAGAGTCAATTGAATATATAAAGAAGAAACTTCTGGGAGGTCGTTTAACAGAGCATGAACTAGAAGTTATCACTAAAGATATCTCAGATAGAAAAATCAGAGAAGTAGAAGTTGCATATTTTATGGCAACTTTCTTTAATCCTGGTTTTAACGATGAAGAGGTTCTAGGTGCGATCAAAGGTATGGCAAAAGCTGGTGATATCATGGATTTTAGGAATATTCGTAATAATGGTGATCTGGTTGTTGATAAACACTCGATCGGTGGTATTGCAGCTAAAGGTATTACCCCAATTCTTGTTCCAATTATCGCTGCTCATGATCTAGTAATTCCAAACACATCAACTCGTGCAATAACAACTCCGGCAGGGACGACGGATATACTGGAGGTTGTCATGCCTGTTGCTTTAACTAACGAACAGCTTATGAATTCTGTTAGACAGACAGGAGCCTGTATGGTTTGGGGAGGAGCTTTGAAACTTTCTCCAGCAGATGATGTTTTGATCACAGTTGAGAGAGGTTTACACATTCAGTCATTCCAGAAATTAATGGTAAGCATTATTGCGAAAAAAGTTTCGATGGGAATCTCGCATATTTTGATAGATGTGCCTTATGGGCCAGGAACAAAAGTTCCAAATCCAGATGATGTTGAAGTTTTAAGGAATGGCTTTGTAAGTCTTTTTGCAAAAGTTGGAATTAAGTGTGAGGTTTTTGCACGAATGGTTACATCTCCAGATGGTTATGGAATTGGTCCATCACTTGAGATCATGGATATTCTAAGAATATTTGAAAGACATGAGAGAAGGCCTAAATTATTAGAGGAAACTGTACTTAAAATGTCAGGTCAATTACTTGAATTGGCTGGTAAGGTTGAAAAAGGTCAAGGCTATAATTCTGCAAAAGAGACATTAGAATCAGGAAAAGCTTTAGAAAAATTCTGGGAGATAGCTGAATCTCAAGGTGCACAAAAGAGGATCAAATCATCTGAGATCGAGCTGGGTAAGTATAGTCAGACAATAAAAGCCGAAAAGAGCGGGATAATTGAGGTGGTTGATAATAAAGAAATTGTAAAAATTGCTAGATCACTTGGTAATCCATTTATTAAAGAAGCTGGATTGTACCTTCACAAGACCTCAGGTGAGAGGGTTGAGGCCGGAGAGGATATTTTAACTCTATATGCAACAAGTAAAGATAGGTTGGATAATGGTGTCCAAGCAGTAAATATGGAGCAGTTGTGTAGAGTAAGAGCTTAAAAATAAGAAAAGATCAAAAATTTTAAGAATAAAAGTGGCGTATTTTCTATGCCACTTTTTTCTATATGAAATTAAACTAGACTGATAACTATTGATATTACTTTCTCTTTGACATTCTGATCAGTGCTGTAATAACACTTGTAATGATGAAAATAAGCACAAGGATAACTATCACTGGTATTGCGATAACAATTACTTTACCAATAGAAGTCGTTTTTAAGAACATACTAGTTTGATCCAATTCAACATTTTTATATTCAAGAATTATCTTTTCTAGTGGGATCAGATCAGTAATACTTTCAAATTCAGTTTTTGATAAAGCTCTTAGATACAGATCGTAGCTTTCAAAAGTGGTTTCATAAATAGGGTCAGCAGATTGTATCGTTGTACCAATGAACTTCTGATCGTCGGAACCGATCGTATACCATAGAATATGATCAAGATTACTTCCAATATATTTCCTTTCAGATTCTCCCCAAGTTGGATCTAATGATAGCCATCCATATTGAGGTACCCACGCCTCAAGCCACTGATGACCGATATTTTGGACTAAAGCGTTTTCATCTCCAATAATATTTTCAGCACCAGTTGGATCGTTCCCATAACCGATAGCAGCTCTTGCTGGAATACCTTGGGCTCTTAATAAAGCGATCATGGTGTCTGAATATTCCATACAAACGGCTGGACCACCATTTAAAGTTGTTACAGCACCAAGTCGAGTATTATCACCGGTAACTTTTGAGTAGCTATAATCAAGATTATCTACAACAAAATCATAATTAGCCCTAATTAGCTCCATTAACATTTCTTTACCTTCTAAAATCTGCAATGCAGGTTCTTTAACCACTGGATCATTTATTTCCCAAAATTGACCCTCTGTTAGATATCTTTGTAGGGCAGGGTCTGAAGTTATTTGTTGCTTGTACTCATCGAGTGGAATATCAGGGATCTCTCTTAATTCCTTGATGTTTTCGAGGGTAACATAACCTTCAATTATTATTTCTGATTGTTGATTGGCTGGAGTCTCAAATATAGCAATATAATTACCTTCAATATCAAGATCTATATCTAAAGGCTCTGGATCGATCCTAGAGATCAGCACTTTCTGATTTGTCTCAGGATGTTCTTTTGGTAATGGGATCTCGAATACATTTGTAGAAACAAGATTTGTATATTTATTTACTTCGGTGGGGATGATATTGTCAGTTTTTGGAGTAGTTTGAACTAATTTGAAGTAGTAATACTGCTCAGAACCAAGTTGGATCCAACCACTTTCACCTAATCTATCTTCAGCATCAATAGAGTATATTCTACGATTTTCTTCTGTACTTTTTTTGTATACACCAATTGGATACATATACGATTCATCTTCTGAACTGCTTGGTACAATAATTTTGGTGTTAAATGCATATGAAGTTTTCAGACCTAAATTAGGATCTTCTGTTAAAAAATCGACCTCTTTAGGTAAACCTGGAATATAAATATTAATAATATTACCGTTCTTATCAATTAATTCTCGAGTTTCGTAAGTTACTGTGTATGTTTCACTATTCCATTTTGTAACATCTCTTGCTTCAGAAAATATGACATCTACTCCAGTATCTGTCTCATTTGTAGTAAATCTTATTGGATCTCCATTCTCATCTTCAACTTGAACAGTTGAGATCTTAAATGCTCTCTCACTTCCATCAGGATTTAACGAAAAATCAGGTAATGTGAATATTCTTTCATCTTGAGCAGGATAGAAGTAATCTTCATTATTACAAATAAAATGGATCTCCTCTTCAACTATCACAGAATCGCTACCTTGATAGGTTATTGTATATTCTGTATTAACTTCAAAATCTGTTTGATCCTGGGAGTAGGTTAGAGATGGTAAAAATAGAGAGAAAATCGTGAAAAATGAGATAAGTAAGGTTCTTCTCGATGATTTCATAGTATTTAAATGTTTTAATGGTAAAATATCCTACTTAATAATAATTTAAAATAGGATAATTTACATCTTTTGTAAATCTTATAGAATATGTCAGTCACTAGATCACACGGACTTTCTGCAGGAATAGTTGGGCTACCTAACGCTGGTAAATCAACACTTTTCAATTCTATTACTCATAATTCTGTTCCAGCAGAAAACTTTCCTTTTTGTACTATTGATAAAAATATTGGTGTTGTTGAGGTGAAAGATCCAAGACTTGAGAAACTTTCAGACTTTTATAAAACCGAGAAAAAAGTTCCATCTTTAATTAAATATGTTGATATAGCAGGGCTTGTTAAGGGAGCTTCAGAGGGGGAAGGTTTAGGTAACAAATTTCTTTCACATATAAGAGAGGTTGATCTAATAATCTATGTATTAAGAGGATTTACTAGCGATTCAATTTCTCATGTTTATGACCGAATAGATCCTTGGGAGGATTACGAGATAGTTCAAGGAGAGCTTATTCTCAAAGATCTAGAAACTGTCTCTAAAAGTTTTGCTGAAGTTTCGAAAAAAGCCAGAGTCACAAATGATAAAGATACCAAAATGCATCTTAATGCTTTACAAAAACTTTTAGATGCTTTCGATAAAAGTCTTCCTGCATTAAGTGTTGATTTTAATGATGAAGAAAAACCCTTTATAAAAGAATTAACACTTTTGAGCATAAAACCAAGACTGTTCATAATAAATATAAAGGAGGGATCCGATGATAATAAGCAGAAAGAGCTACTTGAACAATTTAGACAGAAAGTAAATGTAAGTGATATCGTTCTAGCGGTTGATGTTAAAACTCTTGGAGATTTTGAAAATATGGATACCGATGAACAGAATGAGTTTTTATCATTACTCGATGATAAACCAATTCTACTTCCAGATATTATCGAAGCAACATATAAAAGATTGAATTTAATAACCTTTTATACTGGAAATGAGAAAGAGTGTAACGCTTGGTCTATTGTTCAAGGAGCAAATGCAAAAGAAGCTGCTGGTGTGATACATACAGATCTATCTGATGGGTTTATCACATCTGATGTTGTAAATGTAGAAAAAATGATCGATGCGGGAGGATTTCACGCTGCTAAAGAGGTTGGGTTAGTAAGAAATCAGGGTAAAGAGTATATTGTGCAGGATGGGGATTATGTGATCATATATAATAATTAATCGTAACTCTTATCTGAGTTAATTAATTGAGATATTGATAGATCATTGTTAAGAAAAATTTTGTTAGGTTGGATCAATTAGATCGCTCTTTACTGACAATATGTAAAAAAGTTCGATCTGAATTTATTGCTTCTAGTAAAGCTTTCGGTCTGATGTCATATTTATCAAAATCCTTTGGAAGTATATATACATAACCAAGATTACCTTTATCAGAGCCTAAAGATTTGATATCAATGGATTGTTTCAATGTTCCTCTAAAAACAAAATTTATCTCGTGGTATTTCTCTTCATCCATTTTGAAGAAATTTTCTACAACACCGGACATCTTGACATCAATATTTTGCAATTTAACCTCCTCTAAAAGTTCTCTAGCACAGGCTTCGATCGTAGATTCGTGTAATTTTACTCGTCCTCCTAATGCAAAAAAATAGCCATTTTTTGATTTTTCAAATATATAGCCATTTTTTGATTTAAGTAGGATCACGACCCTGATATTCAGAACTGTGTCGTCAACTAATACTGAAAGATCTTTATTTGTGTTTTCCATATTATTTCAAATATACCAACATTTTCATTTATTTAAAACATATTTCTTTATAAAAGTGTCTTTAAAATTACTGGTTATTCATTCTTATAAAGCATATTGGAATATTGTCCACTTTTTGTTAGAATCACTCGACCTCTGGTTCATAATTTAACTAAATGAAATTGGGATGAAATTGACGAATAAATACGAAATGATGGTGGCATTGAAACCCTTGCTACCTGATGATGTAAGAAAGTCAGTTCACACAGGTATAATGTCTCTTGCTAAAGAGTTAGGTGGCTCTGTAGATGATACAGATGTATGGGGTAAAAGGTATTTAGCATACAAGATACAAGGCCATAACGAGGGTTATTACATTGTCTATCAAATGACAATGCCTTCTGGATCTATAAAAGAATTAAGAAGACAGATGGAACTTAAGCAAGAAGTATTAAGATACATTGTTGTGAAGATTACCAGGTCAGAAGAACTTGGTAGTGTGCTGAAAAAGAAAGATTTCAGCGAAGATGAGAAAGATGAAGTAAAAGAATAATGTTTTTTTAACATTATTTTCATAGTACTGAGTTATAAATAGAATAGTTAAATTTATTAGTAGGCAAGGATGTCAGTACGTTCTTTAAATAAAGTGATGTTAATTGGTAATCTAACCCGGGATCCGGAGCTTAGGTTTACCGCTAACGGCACACCTGTAGCTACATTGGGCGTAGCCACGAATAAATCGTGGAAAGATGCTAATGGAGATATGCAGGAATCAGCTCAGTTCCATAATATAGTAGCTTGGGGTAAGATGGCTGAAATTTGTCAGCAGATCTTAGCTAAGGGGATGCTTGTTTATGTAGAAGGTGAACTCACAACACGATCATGGGAAGGTGATGATGGGGTTACTAGATACAAAACAGAAGTTAGAATGTCCGAAATGAAGTTACTTGATGGAAAAGGAAAGAGTGGAGCTTCAGGTTCAAGTTCAGATAGCTCAACAGATAAAGCCGGATCAACAAGTGATGAAGCTGGAGCTGATGAAGATAATGCAGGAAGTGAAGATGATCTCCCGTTAGAAGATGATCTTCCATTCTAGTTTTTTATTAATTTAGATATTTTTGGTAATGGATGTAAAACCAACTCTTTCTGATGTATTCGATGATACTATTATCACTGAGGAAACGGATACAAAAAGAAGGTCAAGGAGAAAGAAAATACAATATGATCTAAAATGCCCACTTTGTGAGGCTGGTGAGAGGTTTGTCACCTACAAAGATGTTTACCAACTGAAGAAATTTAGTAGCGTAAGGGGTAAGATCATATCTGTAGAGAAATCAGGCGTATGTGCAAAGCATCAAAGACAGCTCTCAAATGCAATCAAAAGAGCTAGATTTATGGCACTTCTGCCTTATGTTGCAGCAGATGCATAGTATTAGAAATGCATAAGTTGTTAATGATAAAGGACGGCTCGCTCATGCGGGCCGTTTGTTTCTTTGATTATTGGAATGTATACTGTTGTATAATTGATTATTGAGATCTATAAAAATGTCTAGACTGCCTTTAGTTGAAAAGAATGCTTATTTAACCATTCATGTAACGCATAATTCGATCTGTGCTAATTTGTCGTATTCACATTACGATATCGGAAGGCATTATATCCTTCATGACGAAACATATTTTGATCCTGAACATGATGAAACTACAGAACAAGCTTTTTGGGATGAGTACTTCAGCTCTTTAATGGACAGTTTCGGATGGAAATTCATTATTTCAACAGACACCAGAATTTCGATGGGAGAGATAATCGATTTTGTTGATGAAGGTAATGGTGTGTCAGGGATATCTTTCATCTTCCACAATGCTGTTAATAATAGAGTAGGGATCATGTCAGTTTTACATTCTTATCTTCCAACCGCCGAGCTTTTTGTTGAGACTGAATCTGAACTAATTAAATTCTTGCCAGATCTAACATCGAAACTTGGTTATAAAAGCCTTATTTACCTAAATGCAGATCTTGAGATCTTCGATATCATAAATATTAACCTCTTCAATGATAGGGGTCAAAAAGAGAAAAAGGCATCTAGCACAAAAATTTATTGGGAAAATAAAGATTCATTGATAAGGTCAATAAATGACAAGAAAATAAAGGCATTTTCTTCTGTAGACATGGATGCAGAAGAGAATGTGAATTTGTGGGCAAACTATTTAACAAGAGTTGTTACTGCGTCAGATAATTATGAATTGCACGATATGCTTAGATCTTTCTTAACTGTGCAATTATCGACAATTTTAAATAATAAACCTGAAATAACATTGAATAATGCAGAAGGTTCTATAAGCCAACTTGTTGTAATTGATGGTCTACTAGCAAGGTTGCTTGATGATAAAGAAATAATCATATCACTTCTAGATGGTTTACAAATGAAAGGGGATTTTGATCTTTTCATTGATACAGACTCTCGTTTTATTCCTTTCGGTAGAAAGTTCGTAGAGGGAATTAACACAAAAAATTATATTGTTCCGATATCTTCAGTAATGAACAACCTTAGATATGTGGCGGTTTTGGAAAATCCTAGTAACAAGGTTGGTAAAGCAGTTTATAGTGGTGAATTCATAGATCAAAAGAATGGTAGGCGAGATCTATATGTTCTTTCATCTGAGTTTAGAGAGTTTAATTTCAAAGTTGAAAATAATGAGAGAGTTGTATTTACGGGAAGGACAATGCAAGGATCAAAAATATTTGGTGTAAAAAGTCGAGAAAATGTACTAGTTTCAGATCCAGAAGAGAAAATCTATGATAGTCTTTTCATTGATGCAAGGATCAAGCCGATAGTATATGGCCCTGATTATCGTGTTAATAAAGATAAACTGAAAGTTTGGAAAAATGAATAGAGTTAGGATCAACCCACAATTGATAGATTATTCATTTATGATCCCATTTAATGGTCATTCTGCGCTATATGTATCGGTGGGAGATCAAGTTGATTATGGTCAATGTATTTTTGATGTGGTACGAAGAAAAATGGCAGAGTCCCATTATTTACCGAAACTCTTAAGTATCAAGCCAGAGGATTCTGAGAATTATGTAGG
>CAZINM010000013.1:0-20135 GCA_964540605.1 uncultured Candidatus Saccharibacteria bacterium | reverse complement strand
AAGACAATTAAAAATTCACAATCAGAAGAGATATACATGTATGCATCATCAGGAGTATTAACTCCTGCAGGTACTATAAATAATGGTGGCGTACCGCCACAAGTTATTGAGTTAAATTCGGGAGATGGTGCAAATGAAGTACATTTTCGTCCAGTTAGGTCAAGTCAATGGATCTGTTTAGGCTTTTTTGAGGATGATGAAGGTATAGGATATGTTGTTAGAGGTTCTTCTACAACTCAAACAGCTAATTGTTTATTGACAGGTCAGATCGTAATTTTAAATTCTGATGAGGTTGATATTGAGCAATTTAGCATAAAAGGTTATGAGACTTCGGGTGGAAATTATGCATTTGTTGTTGATTTGATAATGAAACCTGTTTATTGGATCCCTGGCCCTGAATCACAATTCAAACCAGAATATGTAAGACAGCTATTAGTAACAACTGAAAAGTTGACCTATTAAATTTATAGTGTTAGATTAAAATATGGTAAAAACTAAAAAGATGAAAAAATATTCAGCTCAGGTTTTGGCCGTTGTATTAGTTGTTTTGTTTGTTGGAGTGATCATTGCGTTGGCATTGATGGCTCGTACAACAAGTGATCAAAGACAAACAACTGAAGAAAGAGGTTCTGCTGATGCAGTTGACATTGCAGATGTAGTACTTAATTCGGTAAAAGATATTGAGTTTAAATCTCTTATGGAATGGTTAGGTGGTGATCCTGTTTGCACTAAGGATTCCCCTACTTACGATTTCATAACAGATGGATGTGATTTGGATATTGACGGGTTTCAAGTCTTTACAGACAATTTTGATCTTGATACATTCTACGATTCAGTTTTAACATCATTGACAAACAATTGTAATTTTGAAAGTCCAGATGAAATTGGCGATAGCTTCAATGTTTCTTTTAGTATTTTTGACGAGGATGATTTTCTTGAGATCGAAAAAGATAGTGTATTTGCATTTGTTTATAAGGCTGACAATTCTAACCCATGTACTGTCGATCTGGTTACAGAGTCATTGATCGATGGATCACCAACAGGTGTCGTATTTTCAACTATCTATGGTCAGGTTGATCCCGTAACAAAAGAGCTTACTCAATATAAACCATATGATTTTACAGATATCGTTGGACAATGTATAAACGATGAATGTAATACTGATCCTAACTGGCTTGATGGTTGGCAATCTTATGCTGGTCCAGATAGGCAAACTAATACTTTCCAAAATGTAAAATCTTTCGGAAGTTCTGATTATTATCTATATGAAATTAGAGTAAGGCCAGTTGGTAATAACATATTACTTGCCAGAGATGGAAGTAGTAGTGGATCTTGCCCTTATGAACAGCTTATCTGGGTTGAAGCAGAGGTTACATGTAAAGGAAATTATAGAGGTAAAAATTTTGTATTATCTGGAGAAGATTGGGCACCAGCTCTGTTCGATTATGTTCTTTATAACGGAAATGGTACATTGCAATATGACAATTAATAAGTTTGATATATTTTTGAAATGGATGAAAAGTTAAAAATATTGATTGTTGAAGATGAACTGGCTCTACTTGATACTTACGCTGATATTCTCTCTAATAATGGCTATGAAGCTTTAAAGGCAAGTGATGGTTATGCTGGTTTGGAGATGTTAGCAAGTTATAAAGAAGAAATAAGACTTATCTTTTTAGATCTTATGATGGCTGGAATTGATGGTCTCGAAGTTTTACGAAGGATTCGTGCAGATAGAGAAAAATACGGAAATCCCCAAATTGTAGTGCTAACGAATATGACCAGTGAGCGAGTTATTAAAGAGGCTTTCAATATAGGAGCTATTTCTTATTTAATAAAATCTGAATTAGAAGCTGACGATATATTGAATGAAACAAAGGAACATATTAGTAAAACTGTTTAAGACATTTCATATTTTCTTTGACTTGTCTTTATATATTTAATAGTATTATCAATATAGAAGTAAATTATTAACTGCCTTAAAAATGGCGAAATTGCCTGACCACGTTGGAATAGATTTCGGAAATCATTCTGTTAAAGTTGTTGAGCTCTCGAATATAACATCCCCTACTCCCTCATTAGTTAATTTCGGAAGTCATCCCACGCCTCACGGTGTTATAAATAGTGCAGATATTGAACATCAAAAGCAACTAAGTAACGCTTTAAAAGAGCTGTTTGCTGCATCAAATATCAAGAATCGAAACGCTGTATTAGCAATCCCTGAATCTTCTGTTTTTACAAGATTTCTAGAATTACCAGGAATAAAAGATGAAGAGATCCATGGAGCGGTATATTATGAAGCAAAACAATATATTCCTATACCAATAGAAGAAGTGCAAATGAGTTGTATAAAAATTGGATTTAATAGAGAAAAGAATGCACCAAGGGTTTTGTTAGTTGCAGCACCAATGAAGGTTGTAGATATGTATTTAGGTGTTGCCGATAAAGCTGGTTTAGAACCTGTTTCAATGGAAACAGAATCAATAGCAATGGGTAGAGCAATGTATAGAGCAACAAAAGATAAACATTTAGTTATGCTTGATTTCGGTGCTGAAACAACGGATATGAGTGTCATGAGTGAAGGATATCTTGTTTTCTCTCAAAGTATTTCTATTGGTTCAGATTATTTAACACAAGCAATAATAAACCAGTTTAATTTTGAATATGTTCAAGCTGAGGAGTATAAAAGAAATTATGGTCTTAATGCAAATGTTTTAGAAGGTAAAGTTGCTACAGCATTAGCTCCAATTATGGATTCGATCCTTACAGAAGTAAGAAGAGGTATAGAGTTCTATAAATCAAAAACTCTTATGCCTGCTCCAACTCGATATTTATTAAATGGTGATGGTGCCATGCTCCCAGGTTTAGATACTTATATTTCAAGCAAGTTGGGAGTTAGTGCTGAAGTAGCTGATCCTTGGTTAAATATAAATGTACCAAGAAAATTTGTAGATATTATATCGAAGAGTAAGCCATCATTTTCAGTTGCAATTGGTTTAGCTCTTAAGAACGAATGAGAATATGGAAGATCAACAACCTATTGTAACAAATCAACAAACCGGTGATACTGCGACACAGGTTCCTGCATATCAACCACCTTCTATGACTCCTATAGACAAAAATTATAACCCTAAGGAAGTTATGCCTTCTGTAGGTGACTTAAATACCTTTGACAATACAAAGGAAGTTACTGAAGAAGGTGCAAATGTACTTCAGGAAGCAGCTAAAGCAAAATCACTCGAAGGTGATGTACTTCCTAATTTCCATATTGGTCCTGGTATTAATCTTCTTCCTACAAAAACTGAACAAGAGATAGTGATCGAGAAAAAAACGATTAGTATAAATATGTATGCAGCAGGGGCAATTGTAATTTTACTTATAATAACAATAGCGGTTTATGGTTATAATCTTGTTACAAAGCTTACTTTGAACAGTGAGAAAAGACAACTTGCTGAGATGGAAGAAGAGTTGAAATCATATTCACAAATCATTGAGGCAAATAATGATATCTTAGCTCGATTTGATCTTTATAACGATATTCAATTAAGTACATTCTCTCCAAAAGAGGTTTTGAATTATTGGAAAGATCTATTTACAGGCTATGGTAATTTGAATAGTCTTGAACTTGCAAACGGTCTCGATTTTACAGTTGAAGGGGATACGAAATCCTTAAGAGATGTAGCTTTTTTATGGCACTTGTTGACTGTCAATGAAAAAGTTTCTGAAACCAATCTAGAAAATTTTTCAAAGGGTGATGAAGATGCAAGGTTCAGTTTTGAAGGTAAGTTAGATGATGAGTATTTTATTAATAAGCAAAAAGAGAAAATTGAAGAAGAGAATGAAGAGTCATCAGTTCAAGGTGTTAATATTATTATGATGTTAGACTAAATGGCAATACAAAGATCTAGAAAATCAGATGTAGGTAATGCTCAGAAAAAAATGAAAGGTGTAAAACCTTCTGACCTAATTATACCTGGAGCATCTTTGTTGATCTTAATGATCTTAACACTATTTGTTTATATTCCGAGTATTAAAGACGCAAGTAAAATGCGCCAAGAGATCAAATCAGTTAGGGAGAATCAAGATATATTACAGAGTAATCTTGACGCAATAAAACCTTTAATTGATGATCAATCTCAACTTCAGATCGACTTAAGAAAGGCTAAAAGGATTATTCCAAAAAAGCTTGAAGTAGGTGCGTTTTCTTATTATGTTGATAAACTAGCAAGAGAAAGTGGTTTATCCTTTGTAGAGATATCACAGGCAAACAGTTCGAAATCAACAACAGATGATAAAATCGTAGAGAATAAGAGTTTAGCTTCATATGTTTCAGGTGTAAGTGGTCCTATTGTATATAAAGGTACTTATACACAAATTGTAAATTTTCTTGATTCATTACAGGTAGAATCTCCATATATTATTGAAGCAAGAAATTTAGAAATGCAAGAAGGAAAAGTTGAAGAGGACCAGAAAAGTCGTTCAAGTTCAGAATGGGAGGTCGAGTTGAGTTTAATGGGTTATTATATTGAGACAGAGAGTAAACTTTCTTTAGCACAGATTTATAGTCCAATCGTTCCTTATACTACATTTCCAGAGTATCTTGAGGTTTTTGAAGAAAAAGCCAAAATTCTTGATGAAGAGATCGAGTAGTATTCAACCTTATTACTTCTGCTAATTTTGAAATATCGATAAAAAAAGGACCCTTTCAGGTCCTTTTAATTTCAATTCATTAAGGATTAGATATCCTCTGAGAAGAGATCATCTCCATCACCTTCAGTGTTACCACTCATATCATCTGAATTTGATGTATCAGTATCAGTAGCGGGTTTCTCTTCTTGTGTAGATACTGGAGGTCTGTCATCTTTTACTAATACTTTAATTTTTTTATCATTCCTTATGGCACTTATAGTCATAAGATCGCGTATAGCATTGATTGTTCTTCCTCTTCTACCGATCAGGATACCTTTATCAGCGTCAGCAACAGTGACTTCAAGTATCGTGAGTCCAGGAAAATCAACACTTTCTCTCTCCTCTACATAAACCTCACTTGGGTTGTTTACGATCCCCTTTACAATTGTTTCTAGCAGTTCTTGCATTCTGGTAAGTAATAAATAAATTAATTATAAGTATTATACCTAAATATTAGGTTACTCTTCTACTTGTTTCTTTTTTGATCTGGGTTGAGGTAATTTTGAGCCTCTTTTTATTTTCTTCAAAAGACCTTTTTTGACGAGGATCTGCTCCATTGTTCCTGTTGGCTGAGCCCCTTTTTGTAACCAGTCTTTTGCAGCTTCTAGATCAATATCTATAGTTGAAGGTTGAGTTCTTGGATTGTAATAACCAATTTCATCAACTGTCTTACTATTCCTTGATCTACTTGCTTCAGCAACTACAACACGATAATGTGGCTGCCCTTTCATTCCCATTCTCTTTAATCTGATTTTCAGCATATTGTTCTAATATTTCATTAACTTACAGCTTTGCGATTCTATCAGAATGAAGTTTACAAATCAAGCAACACTAGCACTTTTATCCATTTTATTTATCTTTTGAATTGCTTTTCTTGCAGCATCTTCTTCTGCTCTCTGTTTACTACTACCCTTCCCAGTACCGAATTTTCTATCCCCAATATATACACTCATTGAGAATTCTTTTTCATGATCAGGCCCGACCTCTTTTTCTAATTTATATTCAGGAGTTATTCTGAAAAGTCTTTGAGCGATCTCCTGGAATTTAGTTTTTGAGTCTATATCAAGTCTGTTCTCAACTATCTCATCAATTTTTGGAACAAGCCATTTATTAACAAATGTTTTGCATTTCTCAAAACCACCATCAGAATAGATCGCACCAAGTAAAGCTTCAAATGTATTAGCTAAAAGATAATCTTTATCTCTGCCTCCGGTTGATTCTTCTCCCTTTGACATTCTTAAGTATTCACCTATTCCAATTTGTCTGCTAGCCTCGGCTAAACTTTCTGTTTTAACTGTAGCAGCACGAAAACTTGTCAATTCTCCTTCTTTTCTATCTGGATATTTAGTAAAAAGATATTCTGAAATTATAAGTTCTAGAACTGCATCACCTAGAAATTCAAGCCGTTCATTATGTTCGATCGCTTCATTTCCCGATTCGTTTATATATGATCTGTGAGTAAGTGCAGTAACTAAAAGTGATGAATTTGCTAACTCAACTCCGATATGACCCATGAGATCTTCAATAACACTGTTTTTTAGGATCTTATTCATTTTGTTTATTCACACCAGTTGGCTTATGTTTTTCAAACAGTGTACCTAAGACACCGTTCACAAACTTGTCACTTGACTGACCACCAAATTCTTTAGCAAGTTCAATTGCTTCATCGATAGCTACTTTTGGAGGGGTAATCTTACCTATAAAACCTTCAAAAATAGCAATCTTCAAAATTTGCAGATCAACAAGTTTGATTTGTTGGATCGGCCATTGAGGTGCGTATTCACTAATAATTTTATTTAATTTGTCAGTATTATTATTAATACCTTCCTGAATTTTTTGATATAGATCAGTATCGTAATTTTCTGCTTCGTTTATTACAAGATATTCGTCTTTATCAAAATCAATAGATACGATCTTTTGAGATTCTCTAAACGCTTGCATGAACAACTCCTGTAAAAGAATCGATCTTGCCATATGTCTAGGATCATTTGGATTCTTCATTTGTTGTGGGCAATACAATATGAATTATTTATTTTTCTTTTCCTTTTCTAGGATCTGAACCATAATATCCACAAAATGCACACTCGAAGTGTGGCCTCTTTGGTTTTCCACATTTTGGACATTTTGAAAGTGCAGGTTTATTCAATGCACTATGTGCTCTCCTTCGGCCTTTTCTAGCTTTTGAGATTTTTCTTTTTGGTAATGCACCCATTTAAGTTTCGCCTTATATTATCAATAATCTGAACATCGCAATTATATTTTATCGGACAACAATCTGCAAGGAGATTATAAAAAATAATTAAATATTGTGTTAAATTAAAAAACTCTCACTAACAGATTCTATATTAACCAGTTCTCTTTGATCAATATAGTATCCCCTGCATCAAGTCCTTGAGCAATGATCTCATTAGCTATTTGACTTTCTATCTTTTCTTGGATGAATCTTCTAATTGGTCTAGCCCCCATTCCAGGCTCTTGTGCTTTATCCGCAATTAGCATTGGGATTGTTTCACCCCATTGAAGTGAGATTCCCTTTCTTCCAATCCTTTCAGCCAACTCATTCAATATTAGCTCAGTGATCTTTACAAGTGCATTAATATTATGAGGTGAGAAGATGGTTATTTTATCGAATCTATTGAGAAGTTCTGGTCTTAATGCCCCCCTAAGCTCTAATAATGCACTCTGTTTAGCTTCTTCCCACATACTATTATCTCTTTCTAAAGCTTCTTGCAGTTGTCTACTTCCAATATTACTTGTGCAGATAAGAATACAATTTTTAAAATTGACCTTCTCTCCATCATTTGAAGTAAGATGTCCTTCATCAAATAATTGTAAGAAGAGATCTAATACTTGAGGATGAGCTTTTTCTATCTCATCAAATAATACGACTGAGTAAGGTTGAGATTTTACTTGATCTAGTAATGTTACTCCTGTTGAGCCTGATGTACCACCTAAAATCTTATTTATTGATGCAACCTCCTGATACTCAGACATATCAAGTCTTATCATCTTGCTATGTTTGCCAAAGTATTCATTCGCCAAGGCTTTTGAGAGATGCGTCTTACCCGTTCCAGTAGGACCTAAGAATAGAAATACACCAATAGGTCGGTTAGGATCTTGAATATCTGCTCTCGCCCTTTTTAGAGCTTCTACAACTGCATGGATCGCTTCGTCTTGCCCAATCACCTTCTCTTTGAGGATATCTTCAAGTTTCATTAAGTCAGTAGCTTCTTCAACAGAGATGCTACTTACAGGAATATTTGTTTGAATAGCAACAGATCTGGCAACCTCTTCACTCCCTATCCTTGAGAGATCCTGAGATTGAGCCCACGCACATGCAGCTTCGATCGTATTCACAGCACTATCCGGCAATTTTCTGTCAGATATATATCGTTGTGAAAGTTCGATCGCAGTTGTAAGTGCTGGATATGTAACATAAAGAGAGTAATTTCTCTCGAGTAATTCAATTTTTGATTCTAATATCCTAAGAGTGCTTGTTGGAGAAAGTTCTGCAACTTCAACCATCTCAAAGCTATTCCTTAAAGATTCGTTTTCATAAAAATATCTTTTGTAATCACGATAGTTGATCGAGCCTACTATTGGGAACTTGCTTTCTAGAATATAAGGTAACAAAACCCCAGCGACTGAATGTCCTGAATCTTCAGCTTTTGCAGGTATGATCTCTTGGATCTCATCAATATAAAGTATCGTATTCCCAGCATTTTCAAGCTCCCCCATCGCTTTCTGAATATTTTGCTCCAAATTGCTATCTCCACTAGACATAGCAATAAGTGAGTTGAGATCTAATTGTATAATTCTTTTATTCTGTAACTGTTTCGGAACATTACCCCAGTTGATCCTTTGAGCAACACCTTTTATTAAGCTGGACTTCCCTACTCCAGCTTCACCAATTAACATTGCATTATTTTTGGATAATCTGCCAAGGATCGAAACCAATTCATCCACCTCTTTTTCATGTCCGATACCAAAGATATCTTGGGATTGGGAGATCTTTTTACAAACATCAGTGCTGAACTTGTTTAGAATAAATGTATATCCATAAACCCAATCTCTAGCTACACCACCAGTTTTAAAATATGGAAGATTTATATTTAAGATGTTAACTGATCTAAGTTTCCTTTCTTGGTCGATCATATACCAAGCGATCTCTCTTAATAGTTCAATAGATGAATTTTGATCTCTTAAATATTTACTTAGAATTGGATAAACCTGCATAAACGCTAAAAATATATGAGCTGGTCTGATTGTTAATGAACCTGTGCTTATTGCTTCATTAAGAGCATATATTACAATACTTCTTAGAGATGGAAGCGGATAAGTTGGTAACATCTCCTGATTTATATTGTATTTTTTCAAATTTTCAATTGAGAGATTTAGATCTGCCCTATTTATAAGCTCTTTTATAAATTCTGAAGTCATAAGGTTCTGAAACAAGGCGTATGAATCTAAACCATCATTATCGGTAAAATCTATCAAAAGATCTAAAGCATCTTCATTTAGGTAATAGATCGCTTTTGTAAGTGAATATCTCTCAAATTCGAGACCAACATTTTTTATTGACATGTAGGTTTTTTCATCAATAACTTCTGAAGGGGGGATATTAACTGGATGGCTTTTATTTCTGTAGTAATCATGCCAAAGAAGAATTATCCCTATCAAAGAAGTCCAAAAGGTCATATTCATTAATCCTGTCGGAAGCGTTATCTCACTTATTATGTTTGCACCTTGCAGTATGAAAGATATTGCAGCAATAACTCCAGGTAAGATCATTAATTGGGCTATCTTGTTCTTGATCATCCTAAAATGCTCGGTTTTCTTTTGGCTGTTGATCAACAATGCAAGCTCTTTTGTTGTAATACTGTAGTGGTGGTCCAATGTAACTAAGAATGGGGCGTAAGATTCATCAATAAGTATTGGTAGCTCAGAGTTAATTAATGTATATCTGCTGTTAGCTTTATCGTGGTATCCAATAATT
Organism: uncultured Candidatus Saccharibacteria bacterium; assembly: GCA_964540605.1. Lineage (GTDB taxonomy): Bacteria > Patescibacteriota > Dojkabacteria > SC72 > JAHDCA01 > CAZINM01. The sequence continues at coordinate 10,450 of CAZINM010000013.1, read as the reverse complement.
GTTTTTCTTAATGATTGAGAGTTCATTTTTTATCCTAATGCTGGAGATAAAAATAGCATAATTATTGATAATATTGGTAAAAGAATCCATATTATTATAACTACCAAACTAGCTAATGATAAAAGGAGAAGTAGTAAAAAAGAAATAGGAAGAAAGATAATTCTCATCATAATACCCATAAAATAACCAACAAGTTTATTATCTCTATGCCATGGTACAAGAAATGTTCTTAATAGAAGTGAGAAAGAGAGCTGATCATTGGCTACACTTAAAAATCTTGTAGCGAATTTAAATAATAGGATCGGCATTTTAATGTACCACCAATCAAAAAAGTCATAAAAGTAGTACATTGCTATGTCAACATAAGAGTATTCACGAATTGTTTCAAAAGTATAGTAAATAGGAGGAATGTTCTCAGGCAGATTTTGGTTCTTATTAACTTTCATACTTCTATTTAACTGTAATTTGAACTGTTCTTTATATGTAAAATTTCAGACAGAATGTATAATCAACGGTACATTCTATCATTTTTTAGAAAAGATATATAAAGATAAATTTGTTAATAATAGTATGTCAGCAAACATGTTCAAAGAGTATCTAACAAGCCATAATATTAAAGATATTCAACCTATCGAATTAAAAGAATCTACACACACAGCCGAAGAAGCAGCAAAAGCAAATGGGGTTAAGGTATCGAATATTGTTAAATCATTATTTTTAATATCTGATATTAATAAGATCATTGCTTTAGTACCTGGAGATAAACGAATTGATATCGAAAAGTTAGATCTTGAGCTAGGTGCAAAATATAAAATGGCAGACGCTGATACAGTCAAGCATTTAACTGGATACTCAATTGGTGGAGTTCCTCCTTTTGGACATAAGAATTCTTTTTCTACATATATAATCGAAGGTTTTGACAAAGAAAGTGAACTTGTTGCAGCTGGAGGTAGTTCAATAACTGTATTTCGTGTCAAATACGATAGATTGGTAGAATTGTGTGATGCGAAGGAATTAAGTATTTAAAGGATGATCATGAAAAGTATGAATTTTTGGAAAAAACTACCAAGACATTTCTCTGCTTTAGCTCCGATGGAAGATGTGACGGACTCAGCATTTCGTAAGTTATTATTAAAATATGGTCGCCCAGATGTTTTTTTTACTGAATTCACAAGTGTGAGTGGGCTAGTTTCTGAGATTGGGCGGGAAAAGGTTATTCATAGATTGAAGTATGATGAAAAAGAGAGACCAATAGTTGTACAGATTTGGGGGAAAGATCCAAATGAGTATTATGAAGGTGTTAAACAGCTTCTTCCTTACGGTTTTGATGGAATAGATATAAATATGGGTTGCCCGGTTAAAAAGATAATTAAGCAGGGTTGTTGTGCAGCTTTGATCAATAACCCTACCCTAGCCTCAGAGATAATAGATGCAGTAAAAGAAGTAGCTGGAGATATCCCAGTTTCAGTTAAGACAAGGATCGGTTTTGACAAATTAAATACAGAAAAATGGGCAGAACTATTGTTGAGCAAAGATCTCTCTGCGATAACCGTTCATGGGAGAATTGCACTTGAGCTTTCTAAAAAGCCAGCAAATTGGAGTGAGATAAAAAAGTTCGTAGATATAAAAAATAAAAAAGGTCTGGATAGTGTGATAATTGGTAATGGAGATATCACATCATTATCTCAAGGAAGAGAATATTGCCAAAAGTATGGAACTGATGGATTTATGGTTGGAAGAGGAGTATTCAATGATCCATGGATATTTAATAAAGATGTTGATGGTGGTAAGAAAGCTACGAATTTGATGAAAATAAATATGCTGATCGATCATTTAAAACTTTATCGATCCGAATTTCCCGAAATTAAGAATATAAATACAATGAAAAAGTTCTATAAGATGTATATAAAAGGTTTTGATGGTGCAATTCAAACGCGAAATGAACTGATGGCTCTTAATGATATCGAAAATACTATAAAATACTTAAATAGTATAAAAAATAATTTCTGAAAAGAATAATAAGATGTGTGGTTTAATAACTTTTATATCATTTCTCCCATTTTATATATTTGCTTTAGTAGTTTTGGTTGTTGAATATGCATTTCAAATTTATATGATAATCGATTGTAATAAGAGAGAGTTTAAAGATCGGAATATGTGGTTGGTAATTTTATGTTTAGGATTACTTTTTCAATATGGATTAATCGCATCGATCATCTACTATTTTGTTGTAAAAAAAGAATTTGACAAAGGAAATAAAAATGTTTGAGGAGATAGAATCTTTTTTATTTGATCTTGACGATACTTTAATTAGTACACATCAAATTTTTCAAAGTAAAGTCAAAGAAGCAGTTCAATATCTGGCTAAAAGAAAGAATATTGATCTGAAGATCATTTCTAACTCCTTTAGTGAGGCCAGCCAGCAAGCATATGAAAAATATTCAATTAATCAAGAATTGCATTGGGGCTATGTGGTTGATGTTCTATCAAAAGATTTTACGATAGATAGTAATGAAAAGCTTGAAATTCTCTCAATACTAAAAAGTGTTAATACGACGGTTCCTGAAGTTTATGAGGGGTCACACGATCTACTAAAATATGTAAGATCAAAATATAAATGCATAGCGCTCGTTACTCATGCTGAAGAAGATTGGACCACTTACAAGCTTAAAAGTACTGGTTTAGATAAATATTTTGATGATATCTATCTTGTGAATGTAAATGAACATAAAGGTAAAAAACATTGGCTTGAAGCATCTGAGAAATTTGGGATAGATAGAAAAAGAAGTTGTGTAGTCGGAGATAGTGTCGCAGGAGATATTGTTCCAGCATATGAATTAGGTTACTCTAAACAAGTTCATGTTAAAAGTGGTTTAGCTTGGAGGGTAAATAGTGATTTCAAAATTCCTAGAAGTACAGTTGAAGTGAATAATCCAAAAGAACTACTTCAGTTATTGACCTCGAGAAAAGGTCTTGTTAACCCATAATCTAACTAGTATTCTTAACTGATAGGAATATCGGTAATTATAACTTAATATTTTGTTTATGGAGTTCTTTATCCCTTTACAATTAGTAGTGTTTTTAGTAGGTTCTCTACTACATTTCACCCATCCAACCAAAGGCGAACATAATAAATTTAGCCTTTTGGATGTAGTGTCAGCTGTTAATGAGTCTGTCTGGGAACATATGAAAATATTCATTGTTGGTTCATTCATAGCGACTTTAGGATATATAGTCCCATTCTCAAATTCATTAGGAGATGCCCTATTAGGATCAGCGATCTCTGTAAGTATCGCTGTTTTATCTATCCCAATAATTTTCTATGGATATAATTGCATTTTTGCAAATCATATTCTGCTTTTAGATATAGCGATCTTTTATATTGCATGTTTGATCTTCGAGAAGCTTTATGAACATTTCACCCCTATTCAACTCCATATGCCAACAATGATGATCAGTTTTTGGGGAGTATTATTATGGAGTTTTATAGCAATTATCGTTGTGTACTGGACATATGATCCACCGAAAATCGAGATGTTCAGGTGTCCTCAAAAGAATTGCTATGGTCATCCGAGAGAGTGGTGAAATTTGTATCAAAATTAGTATAATCAAATTGTCTTTACATAGATTTTTATTCTTTATGACTCCAGAAGTCAGCCACATAATTGCCTTTTCGTTTTCTGATCGCTCTTAGGTATAAAAGATTCCTTGCATATAAATGCAAGAAATTTAGCATAGATTGAAGGTCAGTAAATTCGTATCTAATTACTTTTCTAACTCTTTCTGTAAATGGAACACGGGTAGCAATAATTGGTCCGAGATTTTTTTCTAAGTGTTGACTACTTTGAGTCCATCTTTTTAGTTGTCTTACCATCGCTTCAGGATCATCGGGAATATAATTAGTAAATTGAATAGCTTCTTCTGTACAATAAGGGATTTTTAATGATCTAGAGACAATAGTTGTCATATAATCTTCTGCAGGGTTACCTTCGGGAAGCATATCTAATGCAGTTGAAGATAATGGGACTAATTGTCTTGTTGATCCAACGATTAAACCTCCATATAAAAAGTTAGGGTCAGGTCTTTTTAGATTATTATGATTTATTAGTCTAATTGTTGGGTTTTTTACTGGGTTTTGAAAATCTGGATCGCCATCGGAATAACGAGTAAGAAAATCTTTTCCAGTTACAAGTCCATCTGTTCTAACTGAAGTATGAATAAGTAGATCTATTGGAGAGTATTCTTCTGGTCCATAAATTCTTGTTTCTGCGTCAAACAAAAATGTCCATTCTGGATAAAAATCACTAATACCGAATAGAAGCTCATAAGCGTGTTTTAAAGCATATCTTTTTCCTTGTTTACCAAAATGTCTTGCAATAATAATATTTACTTTATCAGCCGAAACAGGAAGAGTTTTCTCTGTACCTATATTTGTAACATTTGCACCAGTTCTTGAAAGTTTATCTAATGCTTCCTCAGTATCTCCCCCGTTATTGTCAATAACAACTAAAATTGTCGCTTTAGTTAATTGAGAAGCCTCGATCTGTCGTTGTAGTCTTTCGATTGTAGGAACAATAAATTCACCTGCATTATAAGCAGGACATATAAACATAGCTGCTCCTTCTTGTAATTGTTTCTCTTCAAATCTTTCTTCGTATTCTTTAAAAAGGCGTTCAGCTGTTTCTTTGGAATAAGTTTGTTTTTCTGTTATTGTGTCATCACTATGGGTTTTCATAGGTTGGATTATATTTTAATATTGAAAAATATTCAATTTCTATTAGTATTAAGGGGTAATATTAAAGATTGTGTAATGATCTAAATTTTATTACTTTATAAATTGTTGAGATTTTTATTTGTAATTATTGCGATATTATATTCTTCTTCTATAGGCAATTTTATTCATGCAGCTGAAGACACACCTGTAACAAATAATTACAAAGGAAAAGTAATCGAGATAATCGAAGAAAAGGAAAATTATATTGAGGATATGGGGATCACAAATTATTCCCAGATCTTGAATGTTGAGATAGATAAAAAAAGTGGATCAGATGTTATTGAAATTAGAGTCGGTGGTGATTTTCAAAACAATTCCATAAAGTACAAACCCGGAGACAAAATTTTGGTTATGGAAACAATTTCTCAAATCGATGGCAAAGAAGAAGTAAGTTATTACATTTCTGATTTTGATCGAACACCAGCTTTGCTTTTACTAACTATAATATTTATTGTGATTACGCTAATTATTGGTAAAACAAGTTCGTTAAGAGCATTTGGCGGTTTGATCATTACGATCTTATGCGTTTTCGGAGTGATGATACCATTAATAATAAGTGGAAAAAACCCAGTAATAGTAACTATTTTAGTAGGTATATTTCTCGTCCCTATTACATTTGTAATTACTCATGGAGCCAACAAAAAGACATTTATTGCTATCTTAGGAACGCTTGTAGCATTATTATTATCTGGTGTTTTTGCAACGATATTTGTTAAAGCTACATATATAACGGGTCTTGGCATGGAAGAATCCTTTTTCATACAAACTCAAAGTGATGTAAAGATTAATATAACTGATCTAATAATCGGAGGAATTGTAATTTCATTACTTGGAGTTTTAGATGATGTTACAATCACTCAAGCATCAATAGTTGAACAGTTAAGGTCAACAGGTTCAAGACTTAGTAGTATACAATTGTATGAAAAAGCAATGAATGTCGGTAAAGATCATATATCTTCGATGATCAATACATTAGTACTCGCCTATGCTGGGGCCTCTATTCCACTTCTATTAATTTTCTCACTTTCAAATTCTGATACATCGTATGTAATTAACCTAGAAATTGTTTCAGTAGAAATTGTAAGAACTTTAGTTGGTAGTATCGGGTTGCTTTTAGCCATACCTTTAACTACTTTATTTGCTGTTAAAATGAATAAAATTGGACACATATAAATTGATTCTTAATATTATGAAAATTGTAAAACCTGAGTTGAAAGATCTTCCGTATATAAAAAAAATCTTATTGCAGTGGACTGATAAAGAACAAACAGGAATATATGTAGAAAGGATATTGAACGAGATACATGGATTGATCGAGTACAATATGAGATTTTGGGTAATAAAAGAAGAGAATACTGTCATAGGTGTTAGTGGGATAGGAGATCCTTATCCAAAACTTTCTCAATATGCATCAACAAATAACCCAGGACTAGTTAAAATTCTTTATCTAGATAACAAATTTAGAGGTAGAGGCTATGGCAAAGCGCTTTTAGAGGAGATGATCAATAAAGCAAAAGAGGCTGGTTATTCCGAATTATTAATTGGAAGTCATTCGGATTATAAAGATACTGCTTACGGCTTTTATTTGAAGATGGGTTTTAATGTTGTTGGTAGAAATAGTGGCGAAGATGAGAATGATTACATGGAGGTATTTGGGATGAAATTTAATAATTAGTTCAGATATCCCTATTAGACTGAATATATTCTTTTGATCGATTTAAAAGGTAATTACGATCTTATAAACCTTTTAATCTAATATATTCCAATACGAAGATATAGTAATCTGAAAGCGATATCTTATCATCGCCATTTAAATCAGATTGAGTAGATGCTGGGTTACCCAGTCTAAAACTTAAAAAATCTGTCACAAATACGAGAAAATCTGATATTTTAACATCTCCATCTCCATTTAGATCTAAATCAACCAACTTACATTCATTATCTCCGAAACAAACTTCACCTGTTCCGCAACTACCACAACTACCTCCACATCCATCAGTACCACACTCTTTATCTGTACAATTATCATCATTTTCACATGTATTTTGAGCGTTGCATAACTCACCTTCTGCACAATCATCACTATCTACACATTCTACACATGTCGTATTATCTTTACATAATGGAGTCGATCCTGAACAAGTATTTGTACATGTACCTCCACATCCATCAGAACCACCACACTTGTTAGTACAGTTGGGGGTACAGGCAGCTGCCCAAGCATCTCCAAAATCGATATAGTAGTTATATACACCATATGTATTCCATGTTGTTGCAAGAAAATTAACTATCTTTCCACCATTTTCTAGTAGATAACTTGAAGTATAAGTTCCATAATATGACCAATTTAAAGAACTACATGACACATCTTGATTTGGTAGTAATTTGTATTCTGTCCAAGGTCCTTGTGGATTAGAACTTGTATACATGTATATCCCATAAATTGAACCCTGATCTGGTCTACCAGTTATTAGCATATATTTACCCAAATATTCATTATAAACAACGCTAAATTCCGCAATTGTCATATATTCAGGAGAATAGTCATTATAATAACTATAATTAGACACACCTATTTTAGGCTCTATTATCCATTTTCCATTTGTTCTGATCTCTTCAGTGGAGGAAAGCGTAGACCAAGTACTAGAATTAGTATAATACTGCCAATTATTCGTATTATCAGGATTAATGAAGTCAGTTGTTAGTATCCTACCAACTTTTAAGCCTCCAAATCTACCTGATGGAGCACCAAACATATAGATATATCCATCCCTTTCAACAAAAGATGCTTGTGCGAAGTCGTATCTTTTTTCTGGTGTAGCATCGTCACCCCATTTATATATATTTTCTTTGTAGTGATCGAATAGATTCGTAGAGCTATTAAATTTTGTTATATATGAAGCATAACTTCTATGGTTGTTTCCACCTACTGTAAAGACATCCATATATTGAGCGAACATATTACATGTCCCTCCATCCTGAACAGAAAACATAGCGTTTGGTATTGTGTAGCAACCATCTCGTCCGTCCGGATCATATGTGTCTTTGATGTTGTGACATGAATATAATGCGTTTTTAGGCTTATCATTCACATCAAGATTTAAATAGGTGCTTGTAGTAAAATTTGATTGATAATTAGAGACACCTACAAGAAAATTTCTACCACTCCACGGACCAGTAGGATTTTCGTTATCAAAAGTAAGTGGCTCTATTATGGAATCACCAAGATTAAAGTAATAGTTATCTCCACACCTAGTTATTGCTCCTAAGTCAGTTCCATATATACTGTAAAATCCTGGCGTACCAACTACATTTAATACATCAATATCTTCACATGTATCCCAACTCTGTTCTGTACCTGCGATCTTCGCAACCCTATATATCTGATACTCCTCACCTTCTGTTGTATTGTTGTAGATTAATTGCTCTGCAGCAAATAGATCCGAATTTATAGCTTCTACATGAAAAAATAGGATAATAAAAGAAAATAGCGAGATAATTATATCTCTGTTTTTTAAGTTCATTATAATAGAACAAAGTATTTATATACCAATATATAATATTTTCTTATATAGTTGCATGAATGCGCAAAAAGAAGTTAGAATATCAAGTTTCTAGCCCAATTTCGATCAAGTCATTCAACAACATTCAAGGATCTCATGAATGCATCTGCAAAATCATAATTTCCATCTTCACTAGTAGCAAATATTTGGTAAGAAATTCCGTCTATAAGAGGATCTCCACATGGTGCTGGTACAGTATCATTCTCTGTTAAGCCTGTACTACATGAACCAGCAGTTATTAAGTTATTTATATATTGGGCTTTGTATCCATTAGCAGTATCAGTTACATCTACCCTATATATTCGCCCCAAATTATCTGTATCAATTTCTTCATAATCATCAAATTGTATTGCATCTGATATTATCGCATCTCCTGCTCTATAAAATACTGATTGTGTTCCATATTCTATAGTTATTGTTTCCCAAGAGGCATCGGTATCCTCAATAATTTCTGCATCTACAGGTATTTCTGCTTCAAACGATTGTATAACTTCATTAGTTAATCTTGATCTTAAAGAAAACTCAATCGCTTTGGTTTCTACTTCCTCCGTTTCTTGTTCGTCATCATCGATATCAACAACCTCATCATCTACATCATCATTTTGTTCAGTGCATTTGATCTCTAGTCCGATACATGAGTAAGTTTTACAATCTGATGTAGTTAAGTCAACAATATCCCCAGCATAATATTTAACACCATTGAAAATACAATACGCGGGAGTTACATCTAGAGAATTTTGATAAGAAAAATAAAGATAAGTTAATGCAGAAGCGAGACCAAGAACTAATGTTAATAAAACACCTATTAATATTGGCACATAATTCTTTTTTTGATTTTTCACTTCTTCTGTTGTTTTATTTGGATTCTCTTTTTCTGAAGGCATTATTTAAATACTAAAAATTTAATTTTATACTTATATCCTAGTTTAGTATGAAGAGTTTGTAAATCATAAATATATTACTTATTAGAATTTATAAATGCTTTGGAAGTTAGATCTAACTATGAAGTTAAAAATATGTCGATAATATGGTATAATATTATGTTGTCAGTATGTCATTTTTTAAATTGTCATTTTTGTCATTATGGCAGAGAAAAGTCTTAAAACAAAGCACTATTCCGCAATCGGAGTGGTCAAGTTCTCCTATAAAAAGGCTGGCTATCCTGATGTTGAAAAAATAGCCAAAGAGTGGTCAAAAGACCCGAATTTCTATCAGGTCATTATTCGTAAAGTGTCGAAAGATGATTTTGGCATTCAATTTATTTATTACAATGCTGAGCTATCTAAAGATAATGATACTGATGTTGTTATGAAAACATATATAAATCCTATTAAGGATCTGATATATGCATACGATATCGCCAATTCATCTGGTAATACAAAAGCTGAAGTTTTAGAAGGTATATTGAAAGATCTACCATTAGAGTAATTAGTGTAGTTTTTGTTTAGTTTCGACATACTGACAACACATTTCCCTTCAAAGGTTTGTTTTTATCGGGTTATGATCATCCACTACTTGCAAATATCTCTGGCTGTAAGTATCCTATATAGTTAAAATTATCTTTTTCCGATATGCCAAGAAAGATCTATGAAACTGAACCTGTTGTTATAAACTATGTTAACGGTATTTCATCACAAGAACATAAAACCTCAAAAAGTAGTAAAGGCTCAGAAAGAGCTAAAGTTAGGAAAGAAGCTGATTTTGATCTCTCCTCTGAAAAATATCTTGAGGTTGCAACAACCAATAAAGATAAGATCAAAGAGATAAAGCGGATATTATCAGATTTTGAAGTTAAGCCTGTCGACCTAGATATTGAGGAGATCCAATCAACAGATCCATATAAAGTAATTTCAGATAAAGCTAAAAAAGCTTACGAAAAAAACGGATTTAATCCAGTTCTGGTTGAAGATACATCATTAGAACTACTTGGTCTTAATGGAATGCCTGGTACTTATGTAAAGGATTTTTTTGAAGATATGCTCTTTAGAAAGGAGATCGCTGAGAAATGGTTGAATGGTAGAGATAGAAGAGCAATAGCACGAGTAATGCTTGGTTTATATGATGGTGTAGAGGTATTTACTTGGGAAGGAAAAGTTACCGGTTCTATCGCTGA